>JAGRLL010000371.1 GCA_020441855.1 Nitratireductor sp. | reverse complement strand
ATTCCAGCGTGTTGGTCGAATAGGCCCGGGAGCCGCAGCGCACCAGATCGACGCCGGCGTCCTTCGCCGATTGCAGGATGACCGAAAGGACATAATGCTTGTCGGCATAGGGGCCCCAGACTTCGAGGCCCGGCGCGCCGGACATGCCGTGGCGCAGCGCCTGCACCTTCTTGGAACCGATATTGATCCAGTCGACATGGAAGAACTTGATTTCCTGGACCGGGCCGCCATTCATCTTTTCGAAGATTTTCGGCGCGTCCGGACCCTGGATCTGGAAGCGGTAATGGGTACGCATGACCCGCTCGCCATCGGGGCGGCTGTCGGAACGCGGGTCGTGGATGATACGCACCGACCATTTGCCGATTGCGGCGCAGAACTTCAGCCAGTTCGCCGTCGGCGCGCGGCCGACCAGGATGAACTTGTCTTCACGCTCGCGGAAGATGATGTGGTCGCCGATGACATGGCCGTTCGGCGTAACCGGCACGAAGTGCTTGGCGCGGTTGAGATCGAAATTGGAAAACGAGTTGATGCCGTGATGGGCGAGGAATTTCTCCGCATCCGGCCCCTCCACGATCAGTTCGTCCATGTGATGCGTCTGGTCGAACAGCACGGCAGAGTCGCGCCATGCGCGTTGCTCGTCGCGCCAGTTGGTGAACTCGGGCGCAACGACCGGGTATACATACATGCCGATCTTTGAATTGCGCAGCATTTCGACAGGGTTGCCGGATTCCTTCATCACGGCGGCAAGTGATGCCTTGGTCATATGGCTTCCTCCCATTTATTGAAGTCAATTTGTATACATTGTGTGCCGGATACGGGGCAACGTTGCAAGCGAATTCATCGCGCTGGCTCACCATGGCCTGTGCGTTCGCACGCGAAGCGCGGTTCAACACGATGGCCACGCGCCGGGCAGCGGCCAGAGCCTCTCTGCGATCTGGCCGGGATATGTCCGTGATATGTCCAGGGTCTGGCCAGAACCTGTGTGATCATCGCGACGACAAAGTCGTTGTGCCCATCGCGGCAACCGCCAAAAAATGGGCAGACAGATTTGTCCCGGCCTGGGGCCGTTCAGGTCCGGGAAGCGCCGAATGTCAGGTTCGTCCGGTCGCGCGGCCTAGTCGACGACCAGCGCAAGCCCCGGCAATTGATCGATCAGGCTGCGGTCCTCGCGCAGCACATGCTCCAGATTGCGCCTCGCGGCGCGGGCATGTTCGCGGGCCAGTGCTTCCGCGCGCGAACCTTCGCGCGCCGCGATCGCCGCCACGATGGCGCGGTGTTGCTCATGCGCCAGGTTGAGCGAGCGGCGAAAGGCCGCGATGTCGCCCAGGTCCGGCGAAAAGGCGGAAGGCGAGGCGAAGGGCAGGCGCGACACGCGTGCCACCTCCCTGCGGATGACCTCGCTGCCGGCCAGTCCGGCGAGTTCATGGTGAAAAGATTCGTTGAGTTCCGAATAGGTCTCGAAATCGACATCGCCCGGAACCTCGCCGAAACAGGCATCGAGCTTGTGAACGATCTCGCGCATGGTCGCAATCTGCTCCGCGCTGACGCCACGCTCTGCCGCCAGTCTTGCGGCGGTTCCCTCCAGCACGCCGCGCAGTTCGATCGCATCGATGACATCGGCGAAGCCGAAAGTGCGCACGACGAAACCGCCGCTGCGAACGCGGTCGAGCAATCCCTCCTCGGCAAGACGGGACATCGCCTCGCGCACCGGTGTACGCGAAATCGCCAGTTCTTCTGCAAGCGGCACTTCGAACAGCCGCGTTCCACCGGCCAGTTCGCCGTCCAGGATTTTCTTGCGCAGTTCGATCAGTGCTCGGGTCGCGTGTGTCTTGCCGGTTGGTTCGTTGAGTTGGTCCAAACCATCCTCCAGGGTTCTTTGAGGCGATTGTATACACCAGTTCGGGTAGCCGCACCAAGCGGCCGGCATCGCCGTTTTATCCTCGACGACTCAATTCTTCGCATGCAGGCGCGGGTGTGGCGTGGCTCGGTAATGTCGCCCGCAAGGCGTGTCAGATTTCGATCACCCGCTCGCTGCCGGCATAGAGTTCCTCGACGAGACGGGGCCTTCTGGCCAGGATGGCGCGCTGGTTGAGCGATCCCTTGTCGGTTTGTTCGCCGGCGTCCATCGAAGGCGGTTCGGCGACAAGCAGGATGCGGCGGATCTGCGTTGACGACCCCGTCGCACGCCGCGCCATGTCGGCCAGCAGCGCGCGGAAACGCTCCCGGATTACAGGGTCGGCGCACATCGCCGCCACATCGCCGTCTCCGACGGTCAGGGATTTCAGCATCTCGACATTCGGAAACACCAGCGCGGTGAGGAACGGCCGGTCGGCGCCTGCAATGACCGCGTCGCGCACCAGGTCGCCGAAATGGTCGACCAGGGCGGTTCTGAGCGCGCCGGTGGCGACCCAGGTGCCGGTGTCGAGCTTGAAGTTCTCCGCCGTCCGGCCATCGAACATGAATCCGGCCTCTGCCTTTCCGGGCTCGGCGAATTTCAGCGCATCGCCGAAGCGATAATACCCCTCTTCGTCGAAGGCCTCCGCCGTCAGTTCGGGTGCATTCCAGTAACCGGGTGTGATGTTGGGACCCTTGACGCGTGCATCATATTTGCCGTCGAGCGGAACGAGCTTGAGCGTGATGCCGGGGCAGGGCAGGCCCACATTGCCCGCCTTGTCCTGCGGCCAGGTGCACATCAGCGTTGCCGGCGCCGTCTCCGTCGCGCCGAGCCCCGTGCCGATGACGACGCGGGTGCCCGTTTCCTCGACGGCGAGCCGCTCCAGCGCATCCCAGGTGTGCTGCGCCATGCTCGCGCCCGCATACCAAAGGATTTTCAGTTCCCTGAAGAAACTGGCGCGCAATTGCGCGTCGCTCTCCAGTTGCGGGATCAGCATCTCGAAGCCCTTCGGCACGTTGAAGTACCAATTGGGTGAGACGTCCTTGAGATTGCGCACGGTCTTGAGAATGTCGTGCGGGGTCGGCCTGCCGTCGTCGATATACAGCGTGCCGCCATTGAACATCCCCATGTAGAACAGCTTGTTGCCGCCTGCGGTGTGATGCCAGGGCGCCCAGTCCAGCAGGATCGGCGGTTCTTCCTTGAAGAACGCATAGACCTCGCGAACCATGATCTGGTTGGCGCAGATCATCCGGTTGGTGTTGATCACCGCCTTCGGCGTGCCGGTGGACCCGGAAGTGAACAGGAATTTCGCCACCGTCTCCGGCTTAACCGCGCCGTGCGCCCTGTCGACGGCCTCGCCGGGCTCGGTGGCCAGTGCGTGCGAGAAATCCTGCCTGCCCATCGGCGCGTGTTTTGAGAACAGCCGGTGCGTGCTCGCCTCCGCCACCGCCTCGATCGCCGGCATGAAACTTTCTGCGTCGGAGGCATAGACCATGCCCGGCCGGATCGCGGCGAATACGTCGCGCAGGCGTGCGAAATCGGTCGACACCAGCGAATAGGCCGGAGAGATAGCGGCATAGGGAATGCCGACATGCACGGCAGCGAGGCCCAGCAGCGCGTGGTCGAGGCTGTTGCCCGACAGGATCGCGAGCGGTGCGTCGGCCGACAGGCCGTGGTCGATCATGTGCTGGCCAAGCCGGCGCATGCCGTCGACGGCCTGCGCATAGGAAAGCCTGCGCCACGCGCCGTCCTCGCCGCGTTCGGCAAACAGGGTGCGCTCCGGCGATTTCTCCGCCTGTTCGAGCAGTACGTCGGTGATCCGGTCCGGGTAGGGCGGCAGTTCCATCTCTTGCTCGACATAGATGACGCCGTCATCCGTTTCCCGCGTCGCGATCTGCGGTTGCCAGAAATCGGCCGCGCGATAGGGGGTCGCACGCGGTTTGCCGCGCTGTTCCTGCATGATGCTCATTCCTTACCTCCCGGCACTTGCACCCGAACCCGCGCCCGTCGCGACAAAACCGCTCCTGCCTTTCCATTCCTGCCGGTGTCGGCGTGAAGGGCAATTGCCGATCTGCCATGTGCATCGATGCACGACCGATCGGAGGGCGGTGTATACATTGTTGCCGACCATCCGTCATCGTCTTGCTTGCGATCGGTGTGCGCATGCTGGTCGCATATCCGGGTGCTTGCGGTATTCCTACTGCCAGCCACCCCTCCAGACAACGAAAGTCGCGCCGAATTGCGAACAGATTGCCGCATGCGCCGGTGAACCGCGACGCGCAGCTTGTCGAGCCTGTCTGTATACACTAAAACTTTCGGGTCGTCGTTTTCGCAATTCGCAGCGGAGCCGGCGCAAATCCATCGGGAGGAGTTTCCATGATTGCAAGAATCGCAGCCGCGTTGACGCTTGGAGTTGGCCTCGCCTTCTCCGCGCAGGCCAATGCGCAGGACACAGTCAAGATCGGTCTCATCATGGCCTATTCAGGGCCGTTCGCCGATACCGCCAACCAGATGCAGGCCGGCATCGATCTCTATATCGCCCAGCACGGCGACGAGGTTGCCGGCAAGAAGATCGAGATCATCAAGAAGGACACCGGTGGTCCGAAGGCAGACGAGGCCAAGCGTCTCGCGCAGGAACTGGTGGTGCGCGACGGGGTAGACATCCTGGCGGGCTTCACCCTGACACCGGAAGCACTCGGTGCGGCAGGTGTTGCCGATCAGGGCAAGAAGTTCATGGTCGTCATGAACGCCGCAACCTCGATCATCACCGAGAAGTCGCCCAACATCGTGCGCACCTCGATGACGATCCCCCAGCTCAATACCGCGTTCGGCAAATGGGCGTTCGAGAAGGCCGGCGTGAAGCAGGCATATACGCTGGTCGCCGACTATGCGCCCGGCCACGACGCCGAGAAATCCTTCGCCAAGGGCTTCACCGATGCGGGCGGCAAGATCGTCGGCGCCGACACCAGTCCGATGGGGCCGCCTGACTTCTCCGCCTTCGTGCAGCGTATCAAGGATGCCTCGCCCGAGGCCGTCTTCGTCTTCATCCCCGGCGGCGCACAGCCTCCCGCACTCGGCAAGGCGCTTGCCCAGCGTGGCCTGACGCCGCCCGACGTGAAGCTTCTGGCGCAGGGCGAACTGACCTTCCCCGAAGCCATCGAAAGCATGGGCGACACCGCCAAGGGCATCATCACCACGTTCAACTACACGATGGAGCGCGACGATCCGACGAACAATGCTTTCGTCAAGGCCTATCGCGAAGCCAATGGCGGCCGCAGCCCGGACATCTACTCCGTCGGCGGTTATGACGGCATGCACCTCATCTACGAGGCGCTCAAGAAGACCGGTGGCGACACGAGCGCCGAGGCGCTGGTCGAGGCCTCCAAGGGCATGTCCTGGGAGAGCCCGCGCGGCAAGATGACAATCGATCCGGAAACACGCGACGTGATCCAGTCGGTCTATATCCGCGAGGTCAAGGAAGTCGACGGCAAGCTCCAGAACGTTGTCATCGATGAAATTCCCGAGGTGAAGGACCCTCTCCACGGGATGGCCAACTAGGCAATGGCGCCTGCCGGCCTTGCTGGCAGGCACCTGATACGATGACAGGCTGGCTGTGATTGGTAATCTCGCGATCGTCCTGTTCGACGGGCTCGCCTTCGGGATGCTCTTGTTCGTCCTGTCGGTTGGCCTGTCGGTCACGCTCGGACTGATGAATTTCGTCAACCTTGCGCATGGGGCGTTCGCCATGTTGGGAGGCTATGTCACCGTGCTTGTCACGCGTGAACTCGGTCTGCCCTTCCTGTGGTCGCTGCCAGCCGCCTTTATCGTTGCCGCGCTCGTCAGCGTCGGCTTCGAACGTACCCTCTTTCGCCGGCTCTACCGGGCCGGCGAACTCAACCAGGTCCTGTTCACCATCGGTCTGGTTTTCGCCGCTTCCGCGGCCGCGGCCTATGTCTTCGGTACCGCGCAGCAGCCGATCCAGTTGCCGCAATTCCTGCGTGGCGTGACCGAATTTGCCGGGCTGCGTTTCGGCAGCTATCGCATTTTCCTGATTATCATCGCGCTCGTCATCACCGGTCTGCTGGTGCTGGGCCTCGAATATACGCGCTTCGGCGCGCAGATTCGCGCCGCCGTCGACAACCAGCGCGCGGCGCAGGGCCTGGGCATCGACGTCGACACCGTGTTCGCCGTGACCTTCGCGCTGGGCAGCGGCCTTGCCGGCCTGGGCGGCGCGCTGGCCATCGAGATGGTCGGGCTCGACCCGTCTTTCGGCTTTCACTACCTGGTTTACATGATGATCGTCGTCTCCGTCGGTGGGCTGGGTTCCATCGCCGGCTCCTTCGTCGCCGCCAGCCTGCTCGGTATCGCCGACGTCGCCGGCAAGTATTTTGTTCCCGACCTCGGCGCCTTCATGATCTATCTGATCATGATCGCCGTCCTGTTCCTGCGTCCGCAGGGCCTGTTTGGCAAACGGTAGGGCGGACGACATGACGACACCAGCCTCCTCCACCGCCGACAACCACGCATGGCTGCGCCGCCAGGCGAGATGGTCGCCATACGAACTGGCCTTCTGGCTGGCCGTCTTAATCCCCTTCTGGGTTTTTCCGACCTATCTGACCCTCGCCAGCCAGATCGCGATCACCGCGCTCTTTGCGGTTTCGGTCGATCTGGTGCTGGGTTACGCGGGCATCGTCACGCTGGGCCACGCCATGTTCTTCGGCCTCGGCGCCTATGCCGCCGGCCTGCTGACAAAGGCCGGTTGGGGCGAACCGCTGAGCGGGCTGGTGCTGTCCGGTCTTCTCACCGCGCTGGTCGGTCTCCTGGTGAGCTTCATGATCGTGCGCGTCCAGCACCTCGCGCTCCTGATGATCACGCTTGGCCTCGGACTGCTCACCGCCGAACTCGCCAATTCGCTCGGCTGGCTGACCGGTGGCACAGACGGCCTGCAAGGCGTCGATGTCTGGCCGGTCTTCAACCATTTCGAATTCGACCTGTGGGGTTACACCGCCTACGCCTACGCGCTCGCCGCCCTGTTCGTCGGTGTGGCGGCGGCGCGGCGCATCGTCCATTCCTCCTTCGGCCTGTCCCTGCGCGGCGTGCGCGAAAACCTCAACCGCATGCCGGCCATCGGCTCGCCCTGGCGTCGCCATCTCCAGATCGTCTACACGATCTCGGCCGGGATGGCGGGCATTGCCGGCGCGGTCCTGACGCACACGACCGAGACGGTATCGCTCGACTCGCTCAGCTTCCAGCGTTCCGCCGATGTCGTCGTCATGCTTATTCTCGGCGGCACCGGACGGCTCTATGGCGCGATACTCGGCGCGGCCATCTTCATGATCGCGAGGGACCAGCTCTCGGACATGAACCCGCAATACTGGTATTTCTGGATCGGTCTTCTGCTGATGCTCGTCGTGCTGTTCATGCCGAAGGGGATTCTGGGCGGCCTGTCCGGCCTGCTGCGGAGGCTGGGCGGATGAGCGAAATCATGCTCGCCACGCAATCGGTCCGCAAAAGCTTCGGTTCGCTGGAGGTCGCGCGTGACGTCTCGATCGAGCTGCCGCGCGGCGCCCGCCATGCGCTGATCGGTCCCAACGGCGCCGGCAAGACCACGCTGATCAACCTGATCACCGGCCAACTCGCGCCCGACGGCGGGCGCATCCTGCTCGAAGGCGTCGATATCACGCATGCCCCGGTTGCGGCCCGCGTCCGCCGCGGCCTGACCCGCACCTTCCAGATCAACACCCTGTTTCCCGACCTTACCCCGCTGGAATCGGTGGTGATGGCGATCTGCGAACGGGAAGGGAAGGCCGCGCAATTCTGGCGGCCTTTGACCTCACATGGCGACGCCATCGACGAGGCGCACGAAATTCTCGCCCGCCTGCGCCTAGCAGACGAGGCGACGCGCACCACGCGTCATCTTCCCTATGGCAAGCAGAGGCTGCTCGAAATCGCCCTGGCGCTGGCGACGAAGCCGAAGGTCCTGCTGCTCGACGAACCGGCGGCGGGTGTGCCCAAGGACGAGAGCGCGATGCTCTTCTCCGTCATCGATGCGCTGCCCGAGGACATGACGATCCTGTTCATCGAGCACGACATGTCGATCGTCTTCACCTTCGCCTCGCGGATCATCGTGCTTGTCGCCGGCGGTGTGCTGCTGGAAGCCGATCCCGACACGGTGCGCTCCGACCCGCGCGTGCGCGAAGTCTATCTGGGGTCCGCGCATGGCCACTGAGAACGCCCAAACACCGCTGCTCCAGCTTGAAAACGTGCGTGCCGGCTATGGCGAGGCCGTCGTGCTTGACGGCGTCTCCCTGAGCGTGCCGGAGGGTGGCAGCCTTGCCGTGCTTGGCCGCAACGGCGTTGGCAAGACCACCCTGCTGCTCACGATCATGGGTTTCGTCAACCTCATGCAGGGAACGGTTCGTTTCGCGGGACGGGACATTTCGGGCGCTCCCCCGCACAAGCGTGCCCGCGCGGGGCTCGGCTGGGTTCCCCAGGAGCGCGACATCTTCGCCTCGCTTACCGTCGAGGAAAACCTCACCGCGACGGCGCGCGCCGGACAGGGCAATGCCGGGCGCTGGGACCTGTCGAGCGTCTACGATCTGTTTCCCAGGTTGAAGGAGCGGCGCGCCAACATGGGCAACCAGCTCTCCGGCGGCGAACAGCAGATGCTGGCGATCGCCCGCACGCTGATGACCAACCCGTCCATCCTGATCCTTGACGAGCCGCTCGAGGGGCTGGCGCCGATCATCGTCGAGGAACTGATCGCGAAGATTGGCGCCATGGCGAAGGACGAGGGCATGGCGCTGGTGCTGGTCGAACAGCACGCGGAAGTCGCGCTGGGCCTGACCGATCAGGCCATCGTGATCGAACGCGGCGTGATCGCCCACGCCGCCGGCTCTGCCGAATTGTTGAAGGACCAGGCCACGCTCGACCGCTATGTCGGGCTCAATCTGGAAGGCGAATAGCCTATTTGCTGTCCGTGAGGGAATTGCGGACGGACGGATGAATTTCGATAAGGACCGGAACATGAACGATCATTGCTGCGACCTTGCCCATCTCGCTCATGTCGAGGTCTACACCGACCAGTTCGACAAGAGCCTCGATTTCTTCACGCGCGTCTTCGGCCTGAAACTGTCCGCGCTCGATGGCGACAGCGCCTATCTTCGCGGCTGGGACGACTACGAATTCCATTCCATGAAGCTGACGAAACACGACACGACGGGCATCGGTCATGTTGCCTATCGCTGCTCGTCGCCCGAAGCGCTGGAGCGCCGCGTCAAGGCCATCGAGGCCTCCGGCTTCAAGGTGATTGGCTGGGTCGACGGCGATCTCGGCCATGGTCGCGCCTTCCGCTTCGAGGACCCGTTCGGCCATGTGTTCGAGCTCTATTGGGAGACGGTGAAATACCAGGCCCCGCCCGAGGACGCCTCGGCGCTGAAGAACTTGTCGTCGCGATACCATGGTGTCGGCATCAGCCCGCGCCGCATCGACCACGTCAACCTTCTCGGTGAGGACGTGAAGGAGTTCAAGCGCTTCGTCGACGCCTGCCTGGGCATTCGTGTCACCGAGTACATCCAGCTTGACAATGGCCGCATGGGCGGCTGCTGGTTCTCCTGCAACAACAAGACCTACGACCTCGTATGCTCGGAAGAGCGCGGCGGCGGGCAGGGACGCCTGCATCACGTCACTTACGCCACCGACACGCGGGAGGAGATTTTGCGGGCAGCCGACATCTATCTGGAGAATGGCGTCCATATCGAGACCGGGCCGCACAAGCATGCGATACAGGGATCGTTCTTCCTTTATGCGTGGGAGCCGGCCGGAAACCGTATCGAGCTCGCCAATGCCGGCGCGCGGCTGATCCTCGATCCCGACTGGGAGCCGGTGGTCTGGACCGAGGCCGACCGCAAGAAGGGCCAGGCCTGGGGGTTGAAGACCATTGAGACCTTCCATACCCACGGCACGCCGCCCGTTCCCGGCAAGCCGGGATCCTGAGCGGGCGCGGGCGCGCGAAGGAATTCAGGCTCCCTCCTTCGCCTCGGCGAGAAGCCATGAACGGAAAGCGGTCAGGGACGTGGACTCGCTGCCGGATCTGGCCGTGACCAGATAATAGCCGCTGCGGCTGGTGACCGGCCGGTCGATGGCTGTCACGAGTTGGCCGGAGCGTAATTCGGCTTCGGAGAGAAAGATCGGCAGCAGCGCCACACCCAGACCCGCAATGCAGGCCTGGGCGACCGTTGCGAATTGCTCGAAGGTCATGCCGCCGGCGCCTGTATAATCCACGCCGCAAGCCTCGAACCAGTCGGCCCAGGCGCCGTGTCTCGACCGGATGTGAAGCAGCGGCAACCGGCGCAGATCGTCCGGTTTCGACAGGGGATTGGCATCGAGAAAGGCGGGGCTGCACATCGGCACCACGTCTTCGCGCATCAGCAGCGTCATGTCCGCATCCGCCCAGCGCTGCTGGCCGACATAGATCGCTGCATCAATGCGTTCCGACACGAGGTCGAATGGCTGGATGCGGCTTGCGAAACTCAATGCGACATCGGGATGCCCGGCAACGAAGCGCGGTATGCGCGGCATCAGCCAGCGCGTGCCGAAGGTGGGCGGAAAGGAGATGCTGAGGCTGTTGCCATGCCGTTTTGTTATGGCGTCGAGTGAGGCCGTGCGGATGGTGTTCAGTGCGCCGGCGACGGAATCGTAATAGGCTCTGCCTGCTTCGGTAAGCGCCGCGCCACGGCTGTTGCGCACGAAAAGCGGCACGGAAAGCTGTGCTTCCAAGTTGGATATATGCCTCGATATGGCGCCCTGCGTCAGCGCCAGCTCCGTGGCGGCGGCAGAAAAGCTGCCGAGCCGCGCAACGGTCTCGAAGGAGGCAAGGGCACCGGTCGATGGCAGAAGGCGTCTTTGTGGTGTGTGCATCCACTATGAGTAATCCTCATGGCAGGCAACGTAAATATCAATTGTGGAATGCTTCGTGTTATGCAGATTCGGCGAAACGGAACCTGCAACTCACATCAAAGCGAAACGAACGTCATGGCCGACAAAGACAACGCCTTCGTCTGGGACGATCCCTTCCTTCTCGACGATCAGCTTACCGAGGACGAGCGCATGGTGCGCGACGGAGCCGCCGCGTTCTGCGCCGACCGGCTGATGCCGCGCGTGCAGGAAGCCTATCTCGAGGAGAAGACAGATCCGGCGATCTTCGCCGAGATGGGCGAGGCGGGTCTGCTCGGCATCACCGTGCCGGAGGAATATGGCGGCCTCGGCGCAGGCTACGTAACCTACGGCCTGGTCGCGCGCGAGGTCGAACGCGTCGATTCCGGTTACCGTTCGATGATGAGCGTGCAATCCTCGCTCGTCATGTTTCCGATCCACGCCTACGGTTCGGAGGAACAGCGCCGCAAGTACCTGCCCAAGCTGGCGTCGGGCGAATGGATTGGCTGTTTCGGGCTTACCGAGCCGGATGCCGGTTCCGATCCGGGCGGCATGAAGACGCGCGCCGAGAAGATCGATGGCGGTTACCGCCTCACCGGGTCGAAGATGTGGATTTCGAATGCGCCGATTGCCGATGTCTTCGTCGTCTGGGCAAAATCGGCGGCGCACGACAACAAGATCCGCGGCTTCGTGCTCGAAAAGGGCATGAAGGGCCTGTCTGCGCCCAAGATTGGTGGCAAGCTCTCGCTGCGCGCATCCATCACCGGCGAGATCGTGATGGAAGGCGTCGAAGTTGGTGAGGATGCGTTGCTGCCCAACGCATCCGGGCTGGGCGGGCCGTTCGGCTGCCTCAATCGCGCCCGCTACGGCATCTCCTGGGGTGCGATGGGTGCGGCGGAAGCCTGCTGGCATCAGGCGCGCCAGTACGGGCTCGACCGCAAGCAGTTCAACAAGCCGCTTGCCGGAACGCAGCTCTTCCAGAAGAAGCTCGCCGACATGC
>JAGRLL010000370.1 GCA_020441855.1 Nitratireductor sp. | reverse complement strand
TCATGCGGCGCAAGCTGACGAAGGAGGTCGACGACGCCGATGTGATCGTGTGGGGCATTCCGCTCGACATAACGGTGACCAACCGGCCGGGGGCGCGTTTCGGCCCGCAGGCGATCAGGCGGGCGTCGGCGATCTTCGACAACGATCCGCAATACCCTTTCTCCATCGATTTGTTCGAGGAGATGGCTGTCGCCGATTACGGCGATTGCGCGCTCGATCTCGGCAGGCCCTGGGAGATCGAACATACGATCGAACAGCAGGCCGCCCGGCTGATCGAGAACGGCGCGTTCCTGCTGTCTCTCGGCGGCGACCATTACATGACCTGGCCGCTGCTCAAGGTGCATGCCGAACGCTACGGGCCGCTGGCGCTGATCCAGTTCGACGCGCACCAGGACACATGGCCCGATGACGGCGAGCGCATCGACCACGGCAGCTTCATCACACGGGCCGTGCGAGAGGGCATTATCGATCCGGCCAGTTCCATCCAGATCGGCATTCGCACCATTGCGCCGGACGATTTCGGCATCGAGGTCCTGTATGGCGACGATATCGAGGAAATGAGTTCGCGCGGCATCGCCGAGGCGATTACCGAACGCGTCGGCTCGATGCCCTGCTATCTCACCTTCGACATCGACTGCCTGGACCCGGCCTACGCACCCGGCACGGGCACGCCGGTCGCCGGCGGGCCGAGTTCGGCCAAGATGCTGTCGGTCATCCGCAGGCTCGGCGCGCTCGACATCAAGGGCGCCGACGTGGTCGAGGTCTCACCGCCCTACGACCATGCCGACATCACCGCCATTGCCGGTTCGACCATCGCGATGTATATGCTCGGCCTCCAGGCGGAAAAGATGGCTGGCCGCGAGCGATAGGGCGGACGCATCATGCTTTCGCTCAACTTTTGCGGATCAATTGAGAAATTGATTCAAGCAAGGCACGGAATGTGATTCAGATTCCGATTTTCGCCATAAGCAATTGAAACAAAAAAGAAATCCTTCGATCATGACCGGCAAGGCGAAAATCTTCATCGACGGCGAACACGGCACGACGGGTCTGCAGATCCGCCAGCGCCTGGCCGACCGCAAGGATGTCGAAGTACTGTCGATGCCGGAGGAAAAGCGTCGCGACGCGGATCATCGCGCGAAGCTGCTGGGCGAAGCCGACATCGCGATCCTATGCCTGCCGGACGACGCGGCGCGCGAGGCCGTGGCCATGCTGGAGGCGGCGGGCAACACGCATACGAAAGTCATCGACACCTCGACCGCGCACCGCACGGCGGACGGCTGGACCTTCGGTTTCGCCGAACTGACCAGGGGACAGCGCGAGGCGGTCGCAAAGGCGAGCCGCATCTCCAATCCCGGCTGCTGGTCGACCGGCGCGATCGCGCTGCTGCGGCCGCTGATCGAGCGTCAGGTACTGGGGCCGAACTACCCCGTCACCATCAACGGCGTCTCCGGATATTCCGGCGGCGGCAAGAGCATGATCGCACAGATGGAGAACAAGGACGCCGACGACCACATCACGGCGAACCACTTTCTCTACGCGCTGACGCTTGCCCACAAGCACGTACCAGAGATCATGGTGCGTGCGGGTTTGACGCGACGGCCGATCTTCACGCCCAATGTCGGGCGTTTCCGGCAAGGCATGATCGTCAACGTGCCGCTTCATCTCGACCTGCTGAACGGCGCACCGGATCAGGCAGCCATCCATTCCGCACTGGCCGAACACTATTCCGGGCAGGACATCGTCGAGGTGATGCCGATCGAGGCGGGCGCAAAGATGCCGCGTGTCGATGCCGAGGAAATGGTCGGCACGAGCAGGATGCGGCTTTACGTGTTCGGCAATTCGGCCGCGACCGGGCAGGTCAATCTGGTCGCCACGCTCGACAATCTCGGCAAGGGCGCTTCGGGCGCTGCCGTGCAGAACATGGATCTCATGCTGGGCAATGGCTGAGGCCCGCCCCTACCCCCGCACCTCGATACCCGTCACCGGCGGATAGGCTCCGTCGATCGCGCGCCAGTGGGCGACGGCGAAGCCGAGCAGGATGACCGCGCCGGCCTGGTGGGCCAGCGCCCAGTGCAACGGCACCTGGAGCACGAGCGTGACGATGCCGAGCGCTGCCTGAAGAGTCACCAGCACGGCGAGCAGCGCCGCGCGACGCTTGTGGGTGACGTCGGCAGCGGACGAACGCGTCACAAGCCAGGCGAGTATCACCACGATCCACAGCGCGTAGCCAGACGAGCGATGGACGAATTGCACCGTCTTGGGGTTTTCGAAGAAATTGCGCCAGACGGGTTCGAGGATGGCAAGACCGGAAGGAATGATGGCGCCGTCCATCAGCGGCCAGTCGTTGAAGGCAAGCCCCGCATCGAGGCCGGCGACAAGCCCCCCCAGAAAGATCTGGACGAATACGAGCGCCACGACGAGCGGCGCCAGAAGCCGCACCGTTCGCGACGCGCCTCCGTCCGAGTAGGATGTCAGCCCGCGCGCCACCCACAATGCGTAGGCAAAGATGACGCAGGCGAAGGTGAGGTGGATGGCGAGGCGGTACTGGCTGACATCGACCCTGTCGACCAGGCCGGAAGCAACCATCCACCAGCCGATGGCACCTTGCAAGCCGCCAAGCAGGAACAAGGCCACGAGACGCGGCTTGAGCCGGCTTTCCAGCCTGCCGGACCACCACAGGGCGACCAGCGGCACGAAGAAGACGAAACCGATGATGCGGCCGAGGAAGCGATGCGCCCATTCCCACCAGTAGATGAACTGGAATTCGGCCAGGCTCATGCCCTTGTTGATCTGCTCGTATTCGGGGATCTGCCGGTACTTCTCGAATTCCTCCAGCCAGGCATCGTGGCTGAGCGGAGGTATGATGCCATGGATCGGCTTCCACTCGGTGATCGAAAGGCCTGAATCGGTCAGCCGTGTCGCACCGCCAACCATGACCATGGCGAATACCATCAGGCAGATGAGGTAAAGCCACCAGCGCACGATGGCGCGGTTGCGCCGCTCGCGCTGAACGATTGCAGTGGTGTAGAGAACGGTCGGGGAAGTCGCCATGAGTCTCGCCGGTCGTGGAATTTCCTGCAGCCAATAGGCGCTATCGCATGCATTGACACAAGGCAATCGGCTGGCGACACAGGGTCGCGCCGGTTTCATCGAACGCAGGAGTAAACACGGATGCGGCAGACCTATCGCAAGATGATCGGCACTTTCCTTCTGGTGGCGCTGATCGCGATCTATGCCCTCGTCGCCACCGCCATCGCCGCGGCGCGGCTGGCCGATGCGCCCGCCTGGGCGCATTTTCTCTATTTCCTCGTCACCGGATTGCTGTGGGTGCTGCCCGGCATGGCCATTGTTAGCTGGATGCTGAAGCCGGACAAGACCAGGGGCGAATGAACCCTCGGGCGCAAATGTGGAACGGTATTATCCGAGCCAAAATCCGGATCGTTTGCCATAACTCGCCATCCATCGGTATAGTGACAAGGGGCAAAAAGTCTTTTTCGAATAGCCTGAAGGAATAATGCGGGTTGTTTCAATAAGATATGCGGCGCTGTCGCTGTTGATTGCCATGTTCGCGCTGGCCGCGATGTCCGCATCGGCATGGGCCGGCAAGCGTGTCGCGCTCATCATCGGCAACAGTGCCTACGAGCATGCACCGGAGCTTGCAAATCCTCGCAACGACGCAGCCGATTTTGCGGCGAAGCTTGCGGAACTGGAATTCGAGGTGATCGTCCGGCAGGATGCGAAACTGTCGGAAATGCTCTCTGCGGTCGAAGAGTTTTCCGACAAGCTGCACAATGCCGAGCTGTCGCTTTTCTATTATGCGGGCCACGGATTACAGGTCGACGGCCGCAATTACCTCGTTCCGGTTGGCGCCAAGCTCGAATCGCACATTACCCTCGATTACGAAGCGGTTCCGGTCGATCTCGTGATGGCGACGATGCAGTCGCGGTCCAAGACCAACCTGTTGTTTCTCGATGCGTGCCGGAACAACCCCCTTGCGCGCAGCCTTGCCCGCTCGCTGGGCACGCGTTCCACCGCCGTCGGGAGAGGCCTGGCAAGGATCGGCGCCGGCACAGGAACATTCATCTCTTTCGCAACGGAACCCGGCAATGTCGCTTTGGACGGCCAAGGGGACAACAGCCCCTATACCGAAGCGCTCGTACGTCATTTCGGCACTCCCGGCAAAGGCTTGGCCGAGACCATGGTGCTCGTACGCAAGGACGTCATCGAAAGCACGGGCGGCAAACAGGTTCCGTGGGAACATTCATCGCTGACCGGTTCGGTCGTGCTGAAGGAAATCCAGCAAATCCCGGATCAAACACGAGAGAACGATCGATCCGTTGAAATCACCTTCTGGGATTCGATCCAGAATACAAACGACCCCGCCTTTTACGAAGCCTATCTGCGCCGATTTCCGGACGGCGCATTCGCGGAGATCGCCAAGTTGACGGTCGAGCGGCTCAGGGCCGCCTCATCCGGGCCACAGTCGTCCCAAAGCGCCCCGAACGCGTCGACGCAGGAAAGCGCTCGGCAACAGGCAAGCCTGACCGAGACCAACACGCCGGATACACAGGGCAACGGCGATAGCGAGGACGCCGACGCCAGGAAGGACCGGCAATTGGTGCGCGCGATCCAGACGGAGCTGAACCGTCTGGGCTGCGAGACCGGCCGTCCCGACGGGGTGTGGGGAAAGCGCACGGAGAAGGGGCTTGGCGATTTCACAAGACATGCCGGTCAAGACACAGCAACGCCCGGCCCGGAGCTTCTCGCCCTCCTGGAAACACGCACGGGACGGGTTTGTCCGCTTGTGTGCGGAACCGGCGAAGTGGAAGCCGACGGGCGATGCGTGGCGGTGCAAAGCGCCGGCCGCACCACTTCGGATGGAGAAGGCCAAAGCGCGGCGGGTTGTCTTAAGCTTTCTGTCAGGGTTGCCAGAACGGATTATCTCGGACGCACCTGGGACGTCGAGGAAGGTGTCGGCCCCGCGCCTGATGTCATTGTCGAGGAATCAGGTTCCGGCTTCCGCTCGTCCGTGTGTCAGGACAGCTATACCTGCACATTCAAACTGCAGCGAAAATCACCCATATTGAAGCTGCGATTTCTGGATAACGATCCTCATGTAAAAACGAGAGGACCCGAACTCATTGGGTCGGGCCAGTGTCCCGCTCGCGCCGGAGAGTGCAATGTCGGCAAGGCCAATGTGAAGATTTCTCCTTGCTGAATTGAGCGGGTTGCTCGAATGCCTGCTGGCGGCATCGGGATGAATTTGGCTCGGACGGTTTACATTCGAGCCATGTTGGCTACCCTGACGCCACATCCGAGTACCCGCACCTGACGCGGCCTCGCAAACTCATCCCAGAATGATTGGAAGCTTTGATGTCCGAAGTCAAAACGGGCGATACCGTCCGCATTCACTATGTCGGAACCCTTGCCGACGGAACCCGGTTCGACAGTTCGCAAGGCCGCGATCCGCTCGAATTCGTGGTCGGTTCCGGACAGATCATTCCCGGTCTCGACAAAGCGATGCCCGGCATGAGCGCGGGCGACAAGAAGACCGTCAATGTTCCGGCCAACGAAGCCTATGGCGAAGCGGACCCGAATGCGCGCCAGTCCGTCCCCCGCGATCAGATACCCGCCGACATTCCGCTGGAAGTTGGAAGGCAATTGCAGGTGCAGACCCAGGATGGCCGGGTGGTCGCGGTCATGGTGGTCGATCTCAACGACGAGGCCGTGGTTCTGGATGCCAATCACCCGCTTGCCGGCCAGAACCTGACCTTCGCCATCGAGCTTGTGTCCATCAACTAGCCGGGCATGCCCTCGCCGGGCGGCATGACTGCGTCGGCATCAGCCGACATTGAGCATGCGGCCCTTGTTGGCCAGCCGTGTCGGCACGCCGGAGAGCAGCGTGTCGACATAGCGTTTAGCCTGAAAGTGACCGTTCAGGGAAATACGCGGCAATGCGTGAAGATGGCCGACATGTTCGGGATAGAGGACGCCGTGACGGGTCGTCACCGCGCTGTCGAAACCTGCTTCCCTTGCCAGGGCGAATTCGCGTGGGCCCGCCGCCTCCTTGTAGCCATAGGGATAGGCAAGGTGTTTCGGCCTCTGGCCGGTCTCGAGTTCGAGGATGCGCGCGCTTTCCTCCATCTCGGCCATGGCGCGATCGGACTCGAGCCGCGCCAACGCGAAATGGCGCACCGTATGGGCACCGATCGTGCAAAGCGGGTCGCGCGACAATTCAACGATCTCGCGCCAGTTCATGATCGAACGGGCACGATGGGCTTCGGCATCGATTCCCGCCTGCATGCAGAGCTGGGAGACGATGCGCCGTTGCTCGTCTTCGTCGACACGCGTGGTAAGCAGCGCCAGCAATTCGGCATAGACACGCCGTTTGAGTGCCGGCGTCGAGACATCGAAATCGACCCTGCCCTTGGGCGAACCCATGACAAAACGTTCGCGCCTGGCAATCACCGCCTCAAGATCTTCCCACCACAAGGTCGCACGGCCCTCGACGAGGCCGGGCGCGACGAAGATGGTGTAGGGAATGGCATGTTTGCGAAATACCGGCACGGCATTTTCGAGATTGTCCCGATAGCCGTCGTCCAGCGTCACCGCGATGATCGGCTCCGGCCAGCGGCGCGGACGCCAGGCGTGCAGCCTCGACACCGCCTCGTCCATGGAGACGAATTCGTATCCGGCCCGCTTGAGGCGCAGAAACAGCCGATCCAGGAATTTCGGCGAAACCGTCAGGTGGCTGTTGGGCGCGAAATCGCGGGACTTTGCGGCGTCGACGCGATGCAGCATGAGAATCCCGCCGAGACCGCCGAGCCAGAAGCGCGAAACCGTCTGCGCGCCGGAAAAATACAGCGCATTCAGAACCGTCTTGTAAGCGAGTTGCGAGGCCAAACCGGCTCACCCCTTCCGGCTTCGTTGCCGCCGTCCCCGAACCGAACGGACCGCCCGGTTCGATAGATATGACCTTTCGCCCCAGTCGGCCACACCTTATAGCCACCCCTGATGGCCCGCGAGTATCCCGACGCCATTCCGCCAGGGGACAAACCGGTGCACATCCCGGCGAATGCAAGTGCTCTAACTCATCGTTTCTTTAGATTTTATTGCTATCCCCGCGTGCATGGTGTCACAGCGCATTACCGCAGGACAATTCGAACTGACGCAAGACGAGGGGCCAGCCGTCGCCAGAGCGACCGGCGGCACCATGCATGACCTTGCCGAGCGGCTCGACATTACCGTTTGCGACCGCATCGAAACCGTTGAGGGGATGTGGCGCGAACTCGAGGCGCAGGGCACGGTCAGCGTATACCAGCGCTACGAATGGGTATCGACCAGCCTCGAAACGCTCGAATGCAACGAGCGGCGCAACGCCTTCATCGTCACCGGAACGCTGGACGGCGAACCCGCCTTCCTGCTGCCGCTATCGATCCGCGGCGGCCTGCTGCACGAACTGACCTGGGTTGGCGGCAGCCACGTCAATTTCAACATGGGCCTGTTTTCGAAGCAATTTCTTTCCGCTGTCGGTCCGGGTGACATGCGCCAGATCATGAAGCGCGTCTTCCGCCTCGTTCCCGGCGTCGGCTATGTCAGGCTTTGCTGCCAGCCCCATCTGTGGAAGGGTATCTCCAATCCGATGGAGGATTTGGCGCACCAGCCCTCCATCAATCCCGCGTTCATCATCCATCTCGACGGCGGCTTCGACGCCACGCTGGCGCGCGGCAACGCCAAGCGCAAGCGAAAGAAATTCCGCCACCAGTGCCGCGTTGCGGAAGAAGCCGGCGGGTATCGCCTGCTGATCCCCGAAGACGCCGACGGCATCGACCGGTTGCTGGAAGCCTTCTTCCAGCAGAAGTCGGAACGCCTGGCCGAACAGGGCATCGCCAATGTCTTCGGCTCCAAACGCGCCCGCGATCTCATCCGCGGTCTGGCGCTTCATTCGATCGGGATGCGGGAGCCATTGCTGCGCCTGCACGCGCTCGAGATAGGCGGTGAGATTCGCGCCGTGTTCGGCGCCGGCATTCATGACCAGCAGATGTCGGGCTATTTCAGTTCGATCTCAACCGATGATCTGAGTGCGATCAGCCCCGGCGAAATGCTGCTTTATCTTGTCGTCGAAAAGTCGGCCGACGAGGATTTGAGGGCGATCGATCTGGGTGCCGGCGACGAACGCTACAAGCGCTCGTGGTGCGACGAACAACTCGACATGTTCGATGTGATCCTGCCCACAAACGCCTTCGGCATGCCCATCGCACTTTTCAGGCGCGGGCTGAACGCGGCCAAACGCATGGTGCGCGAACGTCCGGACCTGTGGAATGCGGTCAGCCGTGTCAGGCGCCTGCGCCGCAAATTCCTGCCGCTTTGATAGCCAGCCCATAGTGTAGCCGTCGCGGGTCCGAAACCGGTTGCCGCCCCGGATATTCGTCCGGGGCAGTCATGTTCGTGCGCTTGCGCGGCCGACGGCACGCTTGCGATTGCGATCAGGCAGCGGCGCCAGCCGGAACGGATTCACGTTCCGATGGATCAAGATGCACCAGAATGGTGTCGACGAAACCCGCCGCATGGAACTGGATCGCGGTGTCCGCGGCCTCATCGGGCGTCACGCCCTCGCAGCTTATGACGACGACCGTGTTGCCGTCGGCGACCAGCTTCAGCCCCTGCGGGCCGGTGTAGCCGCAATCGAACATGACGAAGTCATAGCTGCCCGTCATGGCGTCAGCGATGGCGGCGAGCCTGTCGGGCGCCATCCCCTCGCCTTCGACGTCGCCCGAGGGCAGAACCCGAACCTCCGACTGTCGATCGCGATGAATGGCCTCGCCAAAACGCACGCTGCCGGCGGCAAGCTCGTGCAGACCGGCAAAATCGCCCTCGCCCAGCATCTTTCGCGAGGTCACCCCTGTACCGGTCAGGTCCACCATGACGACCGAGCCGTTCGCAGCGAGCCTGCGGGCAAGGTTTCTTGCGACGACCGAACCGGGATCGCCTGCCGGCGACACAACCGCGATACGCGCGCTGCCCATGCCTCCGATCGCACTTGCCGCGTGACGGAAGGCGAAGATTTCCGGACCGTCGAAATCACTGCCCGAAGCCGGCACACTCAAGTCTTCGTCGGCATAATCGCGATCCGCCGGTCCCCTCGCATCGACGGGATCGCCGACGACATCGTCGGGCGTGGAGAGCGTCGGCGCCTCCATTTCGGGGTCAAGCGGTTCCGAATATGTTTCGCGCACAGACTTGGGCAGATCGTCGGTCAAGTCGCGCGGCAAGTCATCAGTCAAGTCGCCGGGCAAGTCGCCGGCCAAGTCGCCGGCCAAGTCCTCAGAA
>JAGRLL010000052.1 GCA_020441855.1 Nitratireductor sp. | reverse complement strand
GCCGCCGAAAAGTTCCAGATCGGAGACGTAGCGCGTGGCATCCGTGAGGCCGTAGCGCCGCGCCGCAGCCTCCAACTCGAATTTCCGCATCTGTAGATCGGGTCGGTTGCGAAGCGCCTCGCTTTCCGCGGCTGCAATATCGGGCGACGTTTTCGGCAATTCGGGCAGATAGTCGGGTACGAAGAACTGAAGATCGTCGCCCCAAAGCCCCATCAGCCGGGCCAGTTCTTCTTTCGCCAGTTGTGCGGCGAGCTTCGCTTTGGCCTTGCGGCCCGCGAGTTCGGCAAAGAACACGTGCTCTCGTGCCTGTCCCGACTTCGAAAGCGCGCCCGTTTGGCCGAGTTCCTGCGCCAGTTGCGATGCCGCGTCTGCCGCCATCTGTGCTTGATTGAGATAGATGATGGTCTCGAACGCAGCGACAGCCTCGATCCAGGCGCGGCGGGTTTCGTTGGCAAGTCGAAGCGTGTCGTCGATCGCCTGCAATTGCGCCGACTGGAACCTGGCGTCCGCCTCGGAAACCCTGGCCGGACGGGTGAAGAACGCAAGCAGATTGGCGCCCACACTTGCTTCGATGGATTTGTAGGCTTCAAGTCCCGGCGTGCCGATGCCGATGGCCCCGATCGACAGTTTCGGATTGGGCAGAAGCGTCTGCTGCCAGGCTTCCGCCGCCGATGCTCCGAGATCGGCGTAGGCAGCCTGGAGCCCCTTGTTGTTCAGCAAGGCGACCTGAACCGCCGTGTCGGCGTCGACGGTCTTGCCGCGCACCAGCGCACTGACGCGATTTGCATTGGTCCGGGCCGCTTCCTTGTCCTGTATCCACACTGCCTCCTTCGAGACCGCGTTATCGGCAAGGAGAGCGACATTGGAAAAGCCCGCATCCCGGGCGGCGTAACGTTGCGTTTCTCCCGTGCACGCCACCAGACCGAGCGCCATCAGGGCGGGCAACGATATACGAGCCACCGCATTCATCGCGCACCTCCTCGACCGTCATTGTCGGTCCGGGATCGCCAGGGCGCCGGTTGTACAGGCTTGCGTTCGACATAACCCCGGAAATAATCCGAGGGCACGAGTGTCTTCACTGCCGAATGCGGATCATCGGGAGCGGGCAGGGAGGTTGCTTCTTCCGGGATGCCGTATGAGCATGCCGACAGCAACAGCGGCAGCAGGGCCGCGACATATCTGTAGCGCATGGATAGTCCCAATTCTGAATGCCGTCCGGCAGCCGGCCGGACGCTCGCCAAGGATCAAGCGTGCAATTCAGAGTCGGGGAGGCTGGACGGGCGGCTCGAAACCGAAACCCGCTCCTGTGACAGTCACCAACGTATCCTGCGTATCGCTAGCGGAGTGCAGAATGACGGCGTGCGCGAAGATGAAGGCATGGCTGTCGCAATGCATGCCGCCACAGCCAGCCTTGCCGCAGTCAAGGATGGAACCGGCATCGGGGCAATGGGTGGATTGATCGCCAGACAACTCGATGGAGCTGTGCCCATTATGGTCATCATGAGAAGTCGTGGCGTGCGTTTCAATGGCGCCTGGATCCTGTGTCGCAAATGCCATCGCGAATGGTTGCATCCCCAGCACAAACGCCAGGATGGCCACCACAAACAGGCGCGAAGGAAACGAACTGCGCAGGCTGATACCCATGATCATCGCCTATAAGACCACGCGAGAAGTCAGGCAATTCACGAAAAGTTATGCCTTCGCGCGATCTGCCGATCTCATTGCCTGGCATTCGCGAACGAGGACCGGTTCAGCAGAGTTTGGTTGCCCGTGTTTCAAGCTGGCTCGTAACGCCCCCGCACCGGCCGTTTTATCCGCCCTTTTGCCACCAGCCGTGACAAAGCGCGGTAGGTGGCTTCGTGACTGAGACCGATCGCAGAGGCGAACTGCATGACCGATCCGGTCAGCCAACCGTCGGCAAGTGCAGCCAATACCCGGTCCTCGGCCCTGGGAATTGTCATCAATTCCAGTCTGCGGCGGTACCCGATGATCTGTTCTGCAAAGCGCTTCATGAGCGAAGTCGAGAACTCGGAATCGCTTGCGATCAGGTCCATGACGACCGTCTTCTTCAGGAATATGACGGTGCTGTCCTCCATCGCGATGCAATCGCAATGATAGGCGCTGGAGAACAGGGAGGCCTCGGCGGCGGCGTCGCCGGTTCCGGCGACATGCAATGTCACCTTGTGGCCGCTTTCGGTATGGCGAATGAGCGCAACCCGGCCTGATTGCACGAATATCATGCCTCGGGCGGCATCCCCCTGACGGAAGACGGCGGATGCTTGCCTTGCGTGACGCTGTTGCAAAGCCGCACTGGGCAGGCGATCAAATGGTTCGGGCAACATTATGATTGAAATCATATATGCAATAGGCAGATTGCGCCATGTTCGGCGTTTCAAAACGCATGGAGGTGCCAAATGAGATTGCGATCGATCATTCTGGTTGCCGGACTGGTTTCGGGACTTTCGGTGTCTGCCCACGCGCAGATGAACCATGGGCAGATGAACCATGGGCAGATGGACCATGGTGCGATGCATGCTTCACCGGCGTCAGAATTGCCGGGCGAGCCGGGACAGGGTGCCTTTGCTGCAATTTCGGAGATCGTCGCAATGCTTGCCGCCGACCCCGAGACCGATTGGTCGAAAGTCGATATCGATGCCTTGCGTAGCCATCTCGTCGACATGGCCAACCTCGTAACGAAGACATCGGTCGAGACACGCGACATCCTCGGCGGAATCGAGATAATCATGGACAAGGCCGGTCCCGATGAAGGCGCCGCCTTGCGCATGGTTCCGGCGCATGCGCCGGTGCTGGCCGGGGAGACCGGCTGGACCTCCGAGGTCTCGGACGCGGGCGACCATCTCGTTTGGCGAGTCGTGTCCGATGCAGACGAGGCAAAGATTCGTGCATTGGGATTTTTCGGCCTGATGGCGATAGGCGACCATCACCGGGCCCATCATCTCTCCATTGCGACCGGAAAGCCGATGCATTGACCTTCCGCCTGCTGGAAACCGCTCGATCCCGAATTGTACCTGCCTGAAAGCGAGGACATCGAGATGATGAGTGGCTACGCAATGGGCTTCGGCGGATTGGGAATGCTGCTGTTTCTGATCCTCGCCGTTCTGTTGATCGCCGCCCTGATCTAATATCTGCGCAGTTAGAGGGACAGACGGTTCCGAACCCGATTCCCTGTTGGCAGCCGCACACCTTTCCATGCCGGGCCAGGTGGAACGCTTGCCGTCGTATTTTCTTCTTTGCGCCAGGGCTCTTGACCTTCCAGTGACTGGAAGCCCTATCTGGGTTGCACAGTTCAAGGAAGGATGCCGGTAATGAGCAGTCACGCAGCACATTCAGGCCATGAGCATCATGGCCATCACCATGGCGATGCAAAGGAAATCGATCCGAAAAAGACCGAAACGGATCCGGTCTGCGGAATGAAGGTCGACCCGAACGCGGGCAAGCCGTCGCTCACCTACAAGGGCGAGACCTACCACTTCTGCGGCAAGAAATGTCACACCCGGTTCGAGGCCGATCCGTACTACTTCCTTTCCGGCAATTCCAGGAAGGCGAAGAAGAAGGCCGCTGCTGGAACCCTCTTCACCTGTCCGATGGATCCAGAAATCGTGCAGGAGGGTCCCGGCACGTGTCCGATCTGTGGCATGGCGCTCGAACCGATGAGCGGCATTTCCGACGAACCCAACCATGAGCTCGTGGATTTCACGCGCAGGCTCTGGGTTAGTGCGGCCGCCGCGATCCCGCTGCTTCTCATCACCATGGGGCCGATGGTCGGTCTGCCCGTGCGAAGCTGGATCGGCGAACAATGGGCAGTCTATCTGGAGTTCATCCTCGCCACCCCGGTGGTGTTGTGGGCGGCGCGGCCCTTCTTCCATCGCGGCATCAACTCGATCCGCACCTGGAACCTCAACATGTGGACGTTGATCTCGCTCGGCGTCGCGGCGGCGTATCTCTACAGCGTGGTGGCGACCTTCCTGCCGGATCTTTTTCCAGCCGAACTGACGTCGCACGGTGGGCACGTGCCGGTCTACTACGAGGCAGCGGTTGTCATCATCGCGCTCGTCTTCGTCGGCCAGGTGCTGGAACTGCGCGCCCGCGAGCGCACGGGCGACGCCATTCGCGCGCTGCTCGATCTCGCGCCGAAGACCGCGCGCCGCATCACGCCCGATGGCGACGAATACGAGGCGCCGCTCGAGAACATCCTCGCCGGCGACCGGCTGCGCGTGCGCCCGGGCGAAGCCATCCCCGTGGATTCGGTGGTGCTGGAGGGCCGCTCCTCGGTTGACGAGAGCATGCTGACGGGTGAACCCGTTCCGGTCGAGAAGAGCGACGGCGACACGGTTACCGGCGGTACGCTCAACAAGAACGGCACCCTCGTCGTCGAGGCCAGCAAGGTCGGCGACGAGACCATGCTGGCGCGCATCGTCCAGATGGTTTCGTCCGCGCAGCGTTCGCGCGCGCCGATCCAGGGCCTGGCCGACCGGGTTTCCGGCTGGTTCGTGCCGACCGTCGTCGGTGCCGCGGTGCTGGCCTTCGCCATCTGGTACGTTGTCGGTCCGGATCCGGCTTTCGTGTTCGCCATCGTCTCGGCCGTCTCCGTGCTGATCATCGCCTGCCCCTGTGCGCTCGGCCTCGCCACGCCCATGTCGATCATGACGGCGACCGGTCGCGGGGCGCAGGCAGGTGTGCTGATCAAGGACGCCGAGGCGCTGGAGCGCATGGCGAAGGTGGACACGCTGGTCGTCGACAAGACCGGTACACTGACGGAAGGCAGGCCGAAGCTGACCGATGTCGTCGTCCTGGATGCAGGCGACGAGGACGGCCTGCTTGCGCTCGCCGCCGCGCTCGAAAAGGGTTCGGAACACCCGCTTGCCGAGGCCATCGTGGAGGCGTCGCAGGCGCGCGGGTTGAAGCTGGAACGCGCGAACGATTTCGAGGCGGTGACCGGCAAGGGCGTCTCGGCGATCATCGGCGGAAAGCGGGTTGCGCTCGGCAATCACGCCATGATGGAGGCCGAGAGTGTCGTGACCGGCGAAGCCGACGCGAAGGCCGACGAACTGCGCGGCGACGGCAAGACAGCCATGTATCTGGCCGTCGAAGGCAGGCTCGCCGGGATCGTTGCGGTGGCCGATCCGATCAAGGAAACGACCAAAGCCGCGATCGATGCGCTGCACGATGCCGGGCTGAAGATCATCATGGCGACCGGCGACAACGAGCGCACCGCAAAGGCCGTCGCTGCAAAGCTTGGCCTTGACGATGTGCGCGCCGGCGTCTCGCCCGAGGACAAGAAGAATCTGGTCGACGAATTGCACAGGGCGGGCCGCAAGGTGGCGATGGCGGGCGATGGCGTGAACGATGCGCCGGCACTCGCCGCCGCCGAGGTCGGTATCGCGATGGGCACCGGCGCGGACGTGGCGGTCGAAAGCGCGGGTGTCACGCTGGTCAAGGGCGACCTGACCGGAATCCTGCGCGCAAGGTTGCTGGCGCTCGCCACGCTTCGCAACATCAAGCAGAATCTGATCTTCGCATTTGGCTACAACGCGCTCGGCGTGCCAATCGCCGCCGGCATTCTCTATCCGGTTACCGGAACGCTGCTCTCGCCGATGATCGCGGCAGCCGCGATGAGTCTGTCGTCGGTGTCGGTGATCACAAATGCGTTAAGGCTGCGGCGTATCAGCCTGGAGAGGGATTGACCTTCCAGCAGGGGAAACCTTTATTCCCGATGAAGTGAAGGGAGAACGCCGATGAACATCGGAATGGCAGCCGAGCGCGCAAACCTGCCGGCGAAAACGATCCGCTATTACGAGGATATCGCGCTCGTCAAACCGGCGCGGCTGGGCAATGGCTATCGCGAATATTCCGAGAACGATGTGCACCGGCTGCGCTTCCTTCAGCGGGCGCGCAGCCTCGGCTTTACCATCGAGGAATGCAGGACACTGCTTTCGCTCTACGACGACAAGAGCCGGGCAAGCGCGGACGTCAAGGCGGTAGCGTTGGGCAAGATCGACGAGATCGATCATAAAATCAGCGAATTGCAGTCGCTGCGCTTGACGCTTGCCTCCCTGGCGCGCCATTGCCATGGCGACGACCGGCCCGACTGCCCCATCATCGACGACCTCGCCGGCAGGAACGACCAGTGAATCGCCAATGGATGCTTGCCGCAATTGCCGTCGTGGTAATCGCTGCGATCGTCTGGCGCTTCTATCCGCAGAAGGCAGAGCCCGGAACGGGAAAGCCGATCGTGAACGTAACGGTTCCCGAACTCGACGGCATGGCGCTGGCCGGCAAATCGGCGTTCGATACCAATTGCGCATCCTGCCACGGCGCAAACGCGGCCGGCCAGGACGGCGTTGCCCCGCCGCTCGTCCACATCATCTACGAGCCCAATCACCATGGCGACCAGGCCTTCTATCTTGCCGCCAGACAGGGCGTTCGTTCCCATCACTGGCCCTTCGGCGACATGCCCCCGGTCGAAGGCGTCACTGATCGCGATATCGCCAAAATAGTTGCTTACGTGCGCTCGCTACAGCGGGCAAATGGGATCAAATGAACGAACGGAATCAAATGATGACGATCAAAGCAATTACCTTCGCGTCCATTCTGTTGGCGGCAACCGCTATCGGGGCCTTCGCCCACAGCGGCGCCAAAGGAGTGGTGATGGAACGTATGGAACTCATGAAGTCCATTCAGGGGCACATGAAGACGGTGGGTGAGATGATCCAGGGCAAGCGGGCATTCAAGGCCGCTGATGCCAAGTCGGCCGCCGAGAACGTTGCGCAACATGCCGACGAGCTTCCGCACAAGTTCCCGGAAGGAACCGTGGATCATCCGAGCGAAGCGCTGCCTTCCATCTGGCAGGACTGGGAACGCTTTGTCTCGATTGCCGACGAGATGAAGATCCGTGCGCTGGCTCTGGCGGATGCCGCCGAAATCTCCTCTGATGCGAGCGGGTTGCGGCCGGCCTTCACAGCTGTCGGAAAGACCTGCTCCGCCTGCCACGAGGATTTCCGAAAGACGAATTGACACGATCTCTGACAATGATCGACAGGCGCCATTTACTTGCGGGCACACCGGGCCTTGCGGGCGCGGCCCTTGCGGGGTTTCGCGTCGACCGGGCACTCGCCAATCACGGCGCCTTTGTCCTCACCGCCAAGGGAGTTGACCGCTCCATCGCAGCCGGCCAATTGCCCGACAGCGGGCTGTGGCTCCATAACGGCCAGAGCCCGTGCCCGGAAAGTGGCTGCTCCACTGCCACATGCTGGAACATGCCGCAGCCGGAATGACGACGTGGTTCGAAGTGACCTGATGTGTTGCCGGCGCGGCAACCGGATTGGGACGGCAGTCAACTCAAGCATGGAAACCAGATCCAGCCACCTCTCTGTGGCTGACCGAACGTCTTGCCCATTTCTACCTGGGCAGAAGGCTGGTTATGTGGTCTCCTGGCTAACGGGAAATCGAATGCGAACATCGCGGTGATCGTGCACCTTTGATGATGCCGCAATACATTGTGCGACCGTACAGGCCGGATCGCGCTGTCTGGCTGGACGCCGGAAATGGTGTCGATTCAAACTTCGGTTCAAGTTTGGTCCGCTTTCGACGCGGATCGCAGCTGAAGCGGGCAGGCGAACCCAGAGGATCGCATTCAATCGCGCCGCAACCTGGCCGGCAAGAGCCTCGACCTGCCGTAACTTCGTGACGATCTCTCCAAGTTTTTATCGCTTGCTTGGCACCTTCGGTCCTCCGTTTCCCTGTGCAGAACGGCGGGTTTCCCTTTTTTGGGACGTGCTCCTGTCGGCGGGTTGCCTTCCCGGAATCTGGCCTTACAGAAAGAGAGTAAGGCTCATTAAAAATCCAAATAATTATTGATTTAATGAGTAACGTTCATTACAAGGCGAATGGGAGGATGGGAAAAGTTGCTCGCAATTGCCAATCTGCAAGTGATCTACGACGACGCCATCGAGGCTGTGCGAGACGTTTCGCTCAGTGTGGAAAAGGGTCGGATCGTCGCGTTGCTGGGCAGTAACGGGGCCGGCAAATCCACGATTCTGAAGGCCCTTTCAGGCGTCCTTTATTCCGAACATGGCGAAATCCGGAGCGGGTCGATCCTCTATGATGGGGAGGATTGCACGAACCAGCCGCCTTTCCAGATTGTGCGCAAAGGTCTGATTCAGGTGCCGGAGGGGCGCCAGTTGTTCGATCAGCTGACCGTCGAGGAAAACCTGATCGTGGGGGGGTATTCCGGCTCCTGGCGCAAGACCCGCGCGCATCTGGCTGACGTGTACGACTTGTTCCCCGAGATCAAGCCTCACCGCAACCGTATCTCGGGTTATCTTTCAGGCGGACAGCAGCAGATGGTTGCGGTCGGCAGGGCGTTGATGGGCGAGCCCAGAATGTTGCTGCTGGACGAGCCGTCGCTGGGTCTGGCGCCGTTGGTAATCAAGCAGATCTTCGAAAAGATAGACCACCTGCGCAAGGAATTGGGGCTGAGTGTCCTGCTGGTCGAGCAGAACGCACGGCTTGCGCTGTCGATCGCTGATTACGGCTACATCGTGGAGCGTGGTCGCGTGGTGCTGGACGGCGCCGCGGATCGGCTGCTCGCCAACGACGATGTCAGGGAATTCTATCTCGGCATTCAGCGCGAGGGCGAGCGCAGGAGCATGCGCGACGTCAAGCACTACAAGCGCCGCAAGAGGTGGCTGCTGTGAGCGCACCGATCCTTGAATTGCGTGACGTGGGCAAACGGTTCAGCGGCATCGAGGCGCTGAGCGGGGTGAGCCTGTCGGTTGAGCAAGGGAAAATCTGTTCGGTTATCGGGCCGAACGGCGCCGGCAAGACGACGCTGTTCAATCTGGTCTCGCGCCTGATCGAGCCCTCTTCCGGGGAGATCCACTTCGACGGCGCAGCAATCCATCGTTTGCCGGCCTACAGGCTTGCCGGACTTGGCATCGCTCGCACCTTTCAGAATCTGGCGATCTTCAAGCATGAAACCGTGATCGACAACATTCTGATCGGTATGCACTCGCACATGCGTAGCGGTGTTTTCACGGCGGCCCTGTTCGAGGGACGCACTCGAAGCGAAGAAATCGCAGCGCGCGAGGAGGTCGAGGAAATCATTGAATTCCTCGAGATCGAATCCGTGCGCAATCTGCCGGCGGGAACGCTTTCCTATGGCCTTCAGAAACGAGTCGAGCTTGGGCGGGCTCTCGCCATTCGTCCAAAGCTGCTGATGCTCGACGAGATGGTCTCCGGAATGAACCAGGAAGAAACGGAAGATATTGCGCGCTTCATACTCGATGTGCGCGAGGAACGCGGCGTCACGGTCATGATGATCGAGCACGAAATGGGGATCGTCATGGACATATCCGATCATGTCTGTGTGCTGAATTTCGGGCGCAAGATCGCGGACGGAGCGCCAGGGGAAGTTGCGGCCAACGCGGAAGTCGTCGCGGCCTATCTGGGTGAGGACGCAATCGCCTCATGAAGACGTCCAAGATACCGCAGCTTCCGGAAAAAGTGCTCGACGGGACAGCCACGCTGCCCGGTCTGCTTCGCCTGCGCGCCGAAACCGGTCCGGATCGGCTGGCGTTGCGCGAAAAGGACCGCGGCGTGTGGAAACGCGTCACCTGGGCGCAATACTACTCGAAGGTTCGCCAGTTCGCCTTGTTTCTGCAGAATGCCGGCTTCGGTCCGGGCGATATCCTGGTCATCGCTTCGGACGGGACGCCGGAATGGTTTTATGCCGATATGGCCGCGCAGGCTCTGGGCGGCACGACAGTCGGCATCTATCCGACCAATCCCTGGTCGGAACTGCAATACATAACCCGTCATTGCCGGGCCAAGGTAGCCGTATGCGGAGACCAGGAGCAGACCGACAAGGTGCTGGAGGCCCAGCGCAATGGCGAAGGACTGCCGGACCTCAAACTCATTCTAACCGTCGACTGGAAGGGGATGCGCTCCTACGACCATCCCGGTCTGTGGCGGTTCGATGATGCGGTCGAGGCGGGCGCGAAACTGGAGCATGATGCATCTGCGGCGGCCAGGCTGGACGCCAGCATCGATGCGCTCAATCCCGAACAGGACGCCATCATTGTCTACACGTCCGGTACAACCGGCATGCCCAAGGGCGCCAGGATATCGCATCGCAACGTCATCTTCAGCGCGCTCACACTCGGTGAAGCCTATGGCTTCGCAGACAAGCCCATGTCGGCGCTTTGCTATCTGCCGCTATGCCACATGGTGGAGCGGCTCTTCTCCCTGGTCGTCCAGCTTGTCTGGGGTGGCAAGGTAAGCTTTGCGGAATCGATCGACACCGTTGCGCAGGATCTTGTCGAGATAGCGCCCTCCTATTTCCTGGGCGTGCCGCGAATCTGGGAAAAGCTGCAATATGGCGTGACGATCCGCGCTGCCGAAGCAAGGCCGCTGGCCAGATGGGCCCTGAACCGGTCGCTGGAGATTGCAAAGCCGATTGCGGAGCGTTCGCTGGCCAATGGCGGCAATTTCGTCGGCATGCGCGACAGGCTCGTATCCAGCCTGCTTCAACTCCTGGTCTTCCGCAATCTGCGGGCCATGCTCGGACTTGACCGAATGTGGCTGGCGGCTGTTGGCGGCGCTCCGATCTCGACGCAGGTCGTCACTTTCTTTCGATGCATCGGCGTGCCGCTCTACCAGGTTTACGGGATGACTGAGACGAGCGGTCTGACCAATGTGCAGGTTCCCGGACATGTGACGCTCGGTTGCGCAGGCCAGGCCGTCCGCGGCATCGAGCAGCGCCTTGACGAGGACGGCGAACTGCTGGTTCGCGGAGAAATGGTCTTCCAGGGCTATCTTCACGACGAAGAGGCGACGCGAAACGCCGTCGTTGATGGCTGGCTTCATACCGGAGACATCGCGGAATTTGATGAGGTTTCAGGTGAAATCAGAATCATAGACCGCAAGAAAGCCGTGCTCATCACGAGCGGCGGGAAAAACATCACGCCCTCGCTGATCGAGAACTCGCTCAAGGACAGCATGTTCATCGACGAGGCGGTCCTGCTCGGAGACGGCAGGAATTTCCTGGCCGCGCTGATCCAGATCGATTTCGACATGGTCGGCAAATGGGCGCAGGAGCATGGCTATGCCTACACCAATTTCGCCTCGCTTGCCGGCCTGCCCGAAGTGCACGCGCTGATCGAGGGCGAGGTAGCAAAAGTCAACGCGCTCTACGCCCGTGTCGAGAACGTCCGGAAGTTCGTGCTGCTCACCAAGCAACTCGATCATGACGACGGCGAGACCACCGCGACGATGAAGGTTCGCCGGTCGGTTATCGAGAAGAAATTCGCTCGCGAGGTTGCTGAAATCTACGGGGAGCATGCGTGATGGATTATCTGCTCAGCCTCGTCGTTTCAGGCGTCGTGATCGGGTCGCTCTACGGCATGATCGCGATGGGTTTCGCGATGATTTACCGGGCTACCGGGCTGGTGAATTTCGCGCAGGGCGAGGTGATGATGCTCACCGCCTATATCGCCTATTCCTTTCAGGTCGATCTCGGTCTCGGATTTGCCGCGGCAGTGGTGGCAACCCTCGTTTCGGCCGTCGTCATCGGTATATTGCTGGAACGGATCTTCATCCGGCCGATGCTTGGCGAACCCGTCTTTTCGCGGGTTCTGGTGACCATCGGACTTGCTGTCGTGATCCGCTCCCTGGTTATCATGGCCTGGGGAGCCGAAGCCCAGCCATTCCCCGCGCCATTTGCCGGCAACGTTGTGCGAATTGGCAGCATTGCCGTGTACGCCTCCCAGCTTTTCGTGGTGGTGACGCTCGTCGTGCTCGGCGTCGCATCCTGGCTGTTCTTCAAATTCACCCGGTTCGGTATCGCCATGCGCGCAACCGCGAACCGGGAATCCACCGCACTGCTGATGGGGATCAATGTCGTGCGTCTCTATTCCATGGCCTGGGGGATGTCGGCGTTCTTCGCCGCGTTCGCCGGGCTTTCCTTCTGCCTGATGTTCAGCGTCGAGCCGGACATGTCCCACATGGGTCTCAGGGCGTTCCCGGCAAGCATTCTGGGCGGGCTCGATTCCGTGACGGGCAGTTCGATGGCAGGGGTGATTATCGGTGTCGTGGAAAACCTCGCAGGCGGTTATCTCGGCCGAGGTCTCAAGGAAATTGCCGGGTTCATCCTGATCGTGGTGGTGCTGATGGTTCGCCCTTACGGCCTGTTCGGGCAACGCGAAATCGAGCGGGTATAATGCGAAGCGGAACCTACAAAGAGAGCTACCGGGAACTCGTCGTCCTCACCGACAACCGGGCCGTATGGGGCTGGACGGTTGCAGGATTGGCAGTGCTTGTCCTTCTGCCGGCATTCGGC
>JAGRLL010000051.1:5929-10303 GCA_020441855.1 Nitratireductor sp. | reverse complement strand
TCTACAATTTCGTCACCAAGCGTGGTGATTGCCGCGGCAAAAACTCCAAGATTTCCTGGACGCAGGTCGAAACGGGTTCGGCCATTACCTGGAAATACCCCTCCTGCATCCTGCGCGGCGACAATTCGCGTGGCGAGTTCTATTCGATCGCGGTGTCGAATGGCGCGCAGCAGATCGACAGCGGCACGAAGATGATCCATCTCGGCAAGAACACGTCGAGCCGCATCATCTCCAAGGGCATTTCCGCCGGCCGCTCGAACAACACCTATCGCGGCCAGGTTTCTGCGCATCGCAAGGCAGCGAACGCGCGCAATTTCACGCAGTGCGACTCGCTGCTGATCGGCAACAATTGCGGCGCGCATACCGTGCCCTATATCGAGGCCAAGAACGCCACGGCTCAATTCGAGCACGAGGCGACGACGTCGAAGATTTCCGACGACCAGCTCTTCTACTGCCTCGCCCGGGGCATTCCCGAGGAAGAGGCCATCGCGCTGATCGTCAACGGTTTCGTGAAAGAAGTGATCCAGGAACTCCCGATGGAATTCGCCGTCGAGGCGCAGAAGCTGATCGGCATCTCGCTCGAGGGGAGCGTCGGGTGATGGCAACGCTCAAGAACATGCTCAACCCAGCCCGGGCGCGCTGGCAGCGCGTCGTGGTCATCGCCTTCGTGGCCTTTGTCGGCATGCTGCTGACACAGGCGGTGTTCCGATTGCCCAACCCGCTGATGCTGTCGGTCGCGGCGGGCATCTGGGCCGTGATCGGCTGGATCGCGTCGAACTACATGCTGGACCGCAAGCCATGGTGAAGCCCGTCGCCAGCATGTTCGATCTGCCGTCGAGGCACAGTGCGAAGGGTATGCGCTTTGAATCGCATGCGACGCGGCTGGGCGGCGCCATCGGCGCGAAGTCGCTCGGCGCGCAATACATGGTCGTGCCAGCCGGAAAGTCGGCTTTCCCGCGCCACTGCCACCACAACAATGAGGAGATGTTCATCATCCTCGAAGGGGAGGGTATCTATCGCTTCGGCGACGAAAGCTACCCGGTCAAGACGGGCGATATCTGCGCCGCCCCGGCCGGAGGCGTCGCCACCGCGCATCAGGTGACCAATACGGGCAAGGGTGACCTTCGCTATCTGGCCATATCGACACGCAACGACCCGGACATCTGTGAATACCCCGACAGCGGCAAGTTCATGATCGCGTCCGGCATCCCCGCCGGCGGCGGCATGATGGGCGCTGAATTCACGATGACTGGACGCGAAAGACCGGCCCTCGACTACTGGGACGGCGAAGAAATTGGAACTGAGTGACAAGAACATGATCGAAATCAGAAACCTGCACGTACGCATCGCGGATGAAGGCATCGAGATCATCAAGGGCCTGAACCTTTCCGTGGCAGATGGCGAGGTTGCCGCCATCATGGGGCCGAACGGTTCGGGCAAGTCGACGCTGTCCTATGCACTGGCCGGCCGCGACGGCTATGAGGTGACGGACGGCGAGGTGCTGTTCAACGGCGTGAACCTGCTGGAACTGGAGCCTGACGAGCGCGCTGCCGCGGGCCTCTTCCTGGCCTTCCAGTACCCGGTCGAAATCCCCGGCGTCGCCACGATGAACTTCCTCAAGGCGGCGATGAACGCGCAGCGCAAGGCGCGCGGCGAGAAGGAATATTCGACGCCCGATTTCATACGCACCGTGCGCGAGGCCGCCGGCCATCTCGGCATCTCGATGGACATGCTCAAACGCCCGCTCAATGCCGGCTTCTCCGGCGGCGAGAAGAAACGCGCTGAAATCCTTCAGATGGCGCTGCTGGAGCCGAAATTGTGCATCATGGACGAGACCGATTCCGGCCTCGACATCGACGCGCTGAAGGTCGTCGCCGACGGCGTCAACGCAATGCGCGGCCCGAACCGCTCTTTCGTGGTGATCACGCACTATCAGCGCCTGCTTGAATACATCGTGCCCGACACCGTGCACGTCCTCTACAAGGGCAGGATCATCCAGTCGGGCGACAAGGATCTGGCGCTGCATCTGGAAAAGCACGGCTATGCCGACATCATCGGTCAGGCGGCTTGAGGCCCGGGTGAGTGACATGAGCATGTTGAAGCACATCGAAAAGCTGACGCCGGCCGAGGAAGCGCTGCTTTCCGCCGCCGAGACCTTGCTCGAGGCAACGCCACAGCGCCGACGCGCCGCCGAGACGCTGCGCGAGCGCGGCCTGCCTTCGCGCAAGGTCGAGGCCTGGCATTACACCGATCTGCGTACCCGGCTGAAGGAATTCGCCGGCCTTGCCGATACGGCCGATGACGGCCAGGCATGGATTGAAGCCGACAGGGGGCTGGTTGAGGCGGCGCGGCTTCCGGTGATCAATGGCAGGCTGCGCGCCAGCCTGGCTGACGACATGCCGCAAGGCGTGACACTGAAGTCGTTCGAAGGCGAAGGCGGGTTTGCCGATGCAGCAGACGCGGTCGCCATGCTGAACACGCTGATCGGACGCGGCGGCGTCGATATGGGCGTCGCGGCCGGCGCAAGGGTCGAAAAGCCGGTCGAATTGCTGCACGGCACGATTTCCGCCGGCGCTTCGGCCATCCGCCACAAGGTGGCGATGGGCGAGGGCGCATCCGCGACGATCGTCGAGCGTCATGAAAGCGCCGACGGCCTCGCCGTCCAGTCCAATGCCGTCGTCGATCTAGAGATTGCCGACGATGCCCGATTGCTCTGGGTCATCGTGCAGACCGAAGGTGACGCGGCGACGCATCTGGCGCAACTCAACGTCAATCTCGGCGCGCGCGCGAAGCTGACCGTCCTGGTACTCAACGCCGGCGGAGCGCTGGTGCGCCGCGAGATCAATGTCGATGTCACCGGCGAGGACGCCGATCTGCAGATCCGTGGTGTCAACCTGATCGGCGGCGAGACCCATCTCGACGTCACCACCGTGCTGCTGCACGACGTGCCGGGTTCGGTCTCCACCGAACTGTTCCGCAATGTCGCGACGGCGCACGGCGCCGGCATCTTCCAGGGCCAGATCCGGGTTGCCCAGATCGCCCAGAAGACCGATGCGCGCATGGCCTGCAACACGCTGCTTCTGTCGGACGAAGCGGAGTTCTCGGCCAAGCCGGAACTGGAGATCTTCGCCGATGACGTGCAATGCGCCCATGGTGCCACTGTCGCCGACATCGAGGACGATCATCTGTTCTATCTGATGGCCCGCGGCATCCCGCAGAAGCAGGCCCGCGCCATGCTGGTGCAGGCCTTCGTCGAGGAAGCCTTCGAGGAAGTCGAGGACGAGGCGCTGCGCGATGCGCTGAACGCCCGCATCGAGAACTGGCTGGACAGGCATGGCTGACACCGCACAGACGACGTCCGCCTACGATGTCGACGCGATCCGCGCCGACTTCCCGATTCTTGCGCGTGAGATCTACGGCAAGCCGCTCGTCTATCTCGACAACGGAGCCTCGGCGCAAAAGCCGCGCGCCGTGATCGATGCGGTCAGCCACACCTACGAGAACGAATACGCCAACGTTCATCGCGGCCTGCATTTTCTGTCGAACGCGGCGACCGACGCCTATGAGAAGGCGCGCGAGACCGTTCGCGCCTTCCTGAACGCGCCGAAGATCGAGGAGATCGTCTTTACCAAGGGCGCGACCGAGGCGATCAACACGGTCGCCTATGGCTGGGCGATGCAGGAACTGTCCGAGGGCGATGAAATCGTCATCTCGCAGATGGAGCACCATTCCAACATCGTGCCGTGGCATTTCCTGCGCGAGCGCATGGGCGTGAAACTGGTCTGGGTGCCGGTCGAGGACGACGGCAGCCTGTCGATGGAAAAATTCGAGGCCGCGCTCACCGACCGCACGAAGCTCGTCGCGATCACGCACATGTCGAACGTGCTCGGCACGGTGACGCCGTTGAAGCGGATCGTCGACATCGCGCATGCGCGCGGCGTTCGCGTGCTTGCCGACGGCAGCCAGGGCGCAGTCCATCTGCCCGTGGACGTGCTTGATCTCGATGTCGATTTCTACTGCTTCACCGGGCACAAGCTCTACGGCCCGTCCGGCATCGGCGTGCTCTACGGCAAGCATGACCTGCTGAAGACCATGCGCCCCTTCCAGGGCGGCGGCGAGATGATCTTCGACGTTTATGAGGATCATGTCACCTATGCCGACCCGCCGCACCGTTTCGAGGCCGGTACGCCGCCAATCGTCCAGGCGATCGGGCTCGGCAAGGCCATTGAATATGTCGAGGGTGTCGGCCGCGCCGCGATCCTGGCGCATGAAAACGATCTGGGCGCCTATGCGCACGAACAGCTTTCGAAGATCAATTCGCTGCGCATCTTCGGAACCGCGCCCGGCAAGGGCGCCATCGTCTCCTTCGAGTTG
>JAGRLL010000051.1:3960-5879 GCA_020441855.1 Nitratireductor sp. | reverse complement strand
GTGCGCGCGGGCACCCATTGCGCGCAGCCGCTGTTGCAGAGATTTGGCGTGACCTCGACATGTCGCGCCTCATTCGCCATGTATAATACGCGTGCCGAGGTCGATGTTCTGGCCGAGGCACTGGAAAAGGCGCGCACGTTCTTCGCCTGACGGGGGCGGGGAACGGGCGGCGCAAGGGAAGGTCGGAGGGTACCGGCAGGATGATGCAGGACGAAGTCGGCACTGCTGAAAAGCAGACAATGGACGAAACGGCCAGCACCGCCGATGGCGACGCGGCGGCGAACAGCGGGCCCAATGCCGCGGTGGTGAGCACCGTGATGGAATCGGCCATTCCGCCCGAGGAAATCGAGCGGCTGACGACGGACATCGTCGCCGCGCTGAAAACCGTCTACGACCCGGAGATCCCGGCCGATATCTACGAACTCGGCCTGATCTACAAGGTCGACATCGAGGACGACCGCACCGTGAAGATCGACATGACGCTGACCGCGCCCGGTTGCCCTGTCGCCGGCGAGATGCCCGGCTGGGTGCAGAACGCGGTGGCGACCGTCGAAGGCATCATGGATGTCGAGGTCAACATGGTCTTCGACCCGCCCTGGACCCCCGACCGCATGTCGGAAGAGGCCCAGATCGCGGTGGGGTGGTTCTGAGGCGAGAGCCATGTCCGCCCCTGCCATCGGCAACATCCTCGAAACGATCCTCTACGTCGATGACATGGCGCGTGCCCGTGCCTTCTACGAAAACGTCATGGGACTTGAGGCGGGCATCAACGACCAGTTCATGACGGCCTATCGCGTCGGTAACACCATGCTGTTGCTGTTTAAGCGCGGCAGCCGGCTGGAAGATCAGGAGATGCCGAACGGTGACCTGATCCCGCCGCTTGATGGCGCCGGCCCGGTTCACTTCGCCTTTGCCGCGGCACAGCAGGATATGGAAGCATGGCGCGCGCACCTCGAAGGGCATGGAGTCGCGATCGTCTCGACTGTCCGCTGGGAGCGCTCTGGCACGTCCAGCCTCTATTTCCGCGATCCCGATGGCCATGTGGTGGAACTCGCCGCGCCCGGTCTGTGGGGCATTGGGTAAGCAAATCCAGGAAAAGTGGTGACCGGTTTTCCGTCCGGATTTGCGACAGAAGAAAATTGCGAAGCTGGTGAAGAACGCCGCTACGACCTATATTGAAGGCAAGCGAAACGGAGCATGAAATGAGTGGATTTCAGGTCATCACCGTAACCGAGGCCGCCGCCGAGCGCGTTGGCGAAATCCTCGCCGACAAGCCCGACGCGAAGGGTATCCGCATCGGCGTCAAGAATGGCGGCTGCGCCGGAATGGAATATACCGTCGATCTCGTCACCGAGCCGAAGGACGGCGAGGACAGGGTCGAAACACCCGGCGGAACCGTTTGGGTCGCGCCGCAGGCCGTGCTGTTCCTGCTCGGCACCCAGCTCGATTATGAAGTGACCAAGCTCAGAGCCGGCTTCGTCTTCAACAATCCCAACCAGACTTCGGCATGCGGTTGCGGCGAGTCGGTGGAACTCACCCCGGCGCAAATGACGCCCGAAATGCTCCAGGCCCGCTCCGGCCCGGCGGCCTGAGCCGGGACGAATGGCGGTCTCGCCCGAATTCGTCGCCCATGTCGAGGATTTGTTTTCGGTCGTTCCCGATACGAACATCCGCAGGATGTTTGGCGGCGTCGGCATCTTCCGCCACGGCCTGATGTACGGCCTCGGCACGTCGGATGGCGCCGTTGCGCTGAAAGCCGATGAGGAAACCGTTCCCGCTTTCAAGGCCGAGGGAAGTCGCGAATGGGTCTACGAGATGCGCGGCGTGCCGAAGGGAATGGGTTACTGGTTCGTGCCGGAACGCCTTTTTGACGAGCCTGACGAATTGAAGCAATGGGCGCTGGCCGCCTGCGAAGTCGC
>JAGRLL010000051.1:0-3861 GCA_020441855.1 Nitratireductor sp. | reverse complement strand
ATGTTCGGATTTGCCCCCATGGTCAACTTTGCCAGTCATGTTCAACTTTGGTTGACCTAGCTCAATTCGGATTTGACTGGAAACGGCTATCGGCTAGCGTGCGCACACTTCCAGTTGCGTTTTCTGCAACACACTCGGCATGCAGGTTTGGTGGAATGGGCCAAGGATTGATCACCCGGCGCAACGTCATGCGCGGGGCATTGGGTGCGGGATCTGCGGTAACCTTGGGTGCTGCCGCCTATGCGTTGGGGCCGTCCTATGGCGAAGCTGTCGGACAGGTCTGGCGCCATGTCGAGCCCTCCGGGCCGGTCGATCTGCCCTACCTCGCCCATTATGCGACGCTTGCCGCAAACAGCCATAACACCCAGCCCTGGCGTTTCTCGCTCGAAGGCCGGCGCGTTGCCATCGCCCCCGATTTTTCCCGAGTCACGCCGGTAGTCGATCCCGACCACCATCACCTGTATGCCAGTCTGGGCTGTGCGGCGGAAAACCTGGCGCTCGCCGCCGGCACGGCGGGTTCTGCTGCTGCAATCGGCTTTTCGCAGGACGGCGCCGACAGGGTCGAGATCGATCTGGTCGACGCGGCACCGGCACGCGACCCGTTGTTCGAGGCCATCCTCGAACGCCAGTCGACCCGCTCCGATTATGATGGCACCGAAATCCCCGCCGCTGACCTTCGGGCCGTTGCCGGCGCGGCGCAGGTCGAAGGATCCAGCCTGGTGCTGGTGAGCGACAAGGCAAAGATCGAACAGGTGCTGGAGCTGGCGATCGCCGCCAATACAAGCCAGGTCGAGGATCCGGCCTTCGTCGACGAATTGCGCGCCTGGCTGCGTTTCAACGTCTCCCAGGCGACCAACAGTCGGGACGGACTTTATTCCGGCTGTACCGGCAACCCCAGCCTGCCGCCATGGCTGGGCCAGCTTCTCTTCGGGTTCTTCTTTTCCGCGAAATCCGAAAACGACAAGCTCGCCAGACAGATGCGTTCCTCGTCGGGCCTCGCCGTCTTCGTCTCCGAACGTGACGACAAGGCGCATTGGGTGGCTTCGGGCCGCTCGTGTCAGCGTTTCGCGCTCGCCGCCACGGCGCGCGGCCTGCGCCACGCCTTCGTCAACCAGATCGTCGAGGTGGAGGCGACGCGGCGCCAGTTTGCAGAACTGCTGGGCCTCGGCGACCGGCGTCCGGATATGATTCTGCGTTTCGGCTACGCGCAGCCCATGCCTAAATCGTTGCGCCGGCCCGTGGCGAAGGTGATTGTCTGAAGTTCCAGCCGGTCAGCCGGCCAGCGCCACGGCGATTTCCGCCGCAAGCCGGGCATTGTTCTTGACCAGCGCGATGTTGGTCGCGAGTGAGGCACCATCCGTCAGTTCCAGGATGCGCTTGAGCAGGTTGGGAGTGACGTCCTTGCCGCGCACACCGGCAGCTTCCGCTTCGGCGACGGCCTGCGCAATGTGGTTCTCCATGTCGCCTGCCGGGATTTCGTCTGCCTCGGGCACCGGATTGGCCACCAGCACGCCGCCATCCTGGCCGAGCGCGCGGCGCGTGTGCCACAGGGAGGCAATCTCCGCCGCGCTGTCGAGCCTGAGCGGGCAGGGCAAATGGCTTGCCCGCGACCAGAAGGCAGGGAAGGCGTCCGTCGCATAGCCCACCACCGGCACGCCGTTCGTCTCCAGCACTTCCAGCGTCTTGTCGAGGTCGAGAATTGCCTTGGCCCCGGCGCACACCGTGATGACGTTGGTGCGGCCGAGTTCGGCCAGATCGGCGGAGATGTCGAAGCTCGTCTCCGCGCCGCGATGCACGCCGCCGATGCCGCCGGTGGCGAAAACCTCGATACCCGCGAGCGCTGCCGACATCATCGTGGCCGCGACCGTGGTCGAGCCCGGCCGGCCGCTCGAGAGCGCGAAGGCGAGGTCGGCGCGCGACAGCTTCATCACATGGTGCATCTGCGCAAGTTCGGCCAGACGCTCCGGCCCGAGCCCGACATGGACAAGGCCGCCGATGACCGCAATCGTCGCCGGAATGGCGCCAGCCTCGCGTACCTGCGCCTCAACGGCGAGCGCGGTCTCCACATTGGCCGGAAACGGCATGCCGTGCGTGATGATGGTCGATTCCAGCGCCACGACCGGCCCGCCGGTCTTCAGCGCGCCGGCGACTTCCGGGGCGATTTCCATGTAATCGGCAAGCGCGCGTGACAGCATGGGCTGATCCTCGTTGATGCTTTCGCTTAGCGGCCTTTGCCGGCAGGCGCAATCTCGCCCGCCCGCGCCTCGACCGGCGCCCACGAAAGTCCTGCGTGGAAGGGCTCGCGCACCGAGAGCGTGAGTTGCGCCGCCGCGATGCCGAAGCGGGCTGCCTGTTCCATAGCAAGTCCTCTTGACAGGGCGGCGAGTGCTGCGCCGGCAAGCGCGTCGCCCGCGCCGTTGACGTCCGCGATGGTTTCGACCGGCGGCGGGGCGAGGGCGCCGATGGCGTCGCCATCCCACCAGAACAGCGGCCCGCCGGCGGCGCTGATCGTGCCGGCCCGTATCCCGGATGTGGCGAGTGCGGCGGCAAGCCGTTCGCCATCGGCCCCTTCAAGCCCGGTGATGGCGCGCGCCTCGGCAAGGTTGGTGAAGATCAGATCGAGCCTCGCGAGCACCGGCCGGAGCCGCACCGCCTTGGCCGGCGATATCGTCGCCGCCGCGACCACGCGGTTGCCGGCCCGGTTTGCCAGCTTGTCGAGGGTCGCCTCGGTGAGGTTGGTCGAGAGCAGCCACAGATCGGCATGGCCGAGCGCTTCGCCGCAATGGGCCATCAGCCAGTCCGCATCGGTTGCCTCATGGATGGAAAGGTCGGCGAGACCGATCACCATTTCGCCGTCCGGCGCCATGATGGACGTGTAACTGCCTGTGCGGCGGCCTTGAAGCGAGACGAGCGCATCGCCGATGCCGCGCGCCGCCGCCAGTCGTTTCAGTTCGCCGGCATCCGCGTCGTCTCCCACCGGACCGGCGATGGCGCAGGAAAGGCCGAGTGCTGCCGCCGCGCTTGCCGCGTTGAGCCCCGCGCCGCCGGGAATGCGCTCGAACCGGCCGGGATTGGAGACATGCAGGATCGGCGCGGCATCGAGCCGGCCGGCCAGGTCGACATGCGCGCCGGTGACGAAGCAGGCGGACGAGAAGGCCTTCATGATGCCATGCCGATTCGCGCTTCGAGCCGGGCACATGCCCCGGACCCGGCTTCGCGTACCGCACATGTTTCAACGCGATGCATCAGGATTAATCCGTTTCACGAACGAAGTTTGAACGATTTCGGAACATTTGGCAAAATTACATTTTATTTCAATGCTATGCGCCCCGCTTTACAGAATGGAACAAATTGAGTACATTACATGAATAAAGCGGGTGTGCGGGCCGATTGGCAAGCCTCAGGGGCGAAGCGGGTTCTGGCGCAATCGCGGCGATTGGAAGCTTTACACGAGGATGATAAAGCATGGCACAGAATTCGCTCCGTCTCGTAGAGGATAACACGGTGGACAAGACCAAGGCACTGGACGCCGCGCTTGCTCAGATCGAACGCGCCTTCGGCAAGGGTTCGATCATGAATGAAGCTCGGCAAGAACGAGCAGGTCGTCGAAATCGAGACCATCTCGACCGGCTCGCTCGGCCTCGACATCGCGCTCGGTGTCGGCGGGCTGCCCAAGGGCCGCGTTATCGAGATTTACGGACCGGAATCCTCCGGCAAGACGACATTGGCGTTGCACACCATTTCCGAAGCCCAGAAGAAGGGCGGCATCTGCGCCTTCGTCGATGCCGAGCACGCGCTCGACCCTGTCTATGCGCGCAAGCTGGGCGTCAATCTGGAAGATCTGCTGATTTCCCAGCCCGA
>JAGRLL010000369.1:1909-2769 GCA_020441855.1 Nitratireductor sp. | reverse complement strand
CTCCCACCTGCCATTGCCCCAACCGGCATTGGCCCGGGTCGACGACACGAATAGCAAAGAGATCTGCGATGACCGACTGCACCTATGTCCTCGTGCCGGGACTGGTTTCCGATGCGAGAATCTGGCGACCCCTGGCGGATGTCCTGTCCAGGAGCCATTCCGTGATTGAGGCGGACGTCACGCGCGATGATTCCATTGCCGCCATGGCGGGGCGCCTGCTCGACGAGGCTGAAGGCGACCTGGTCGCGGTCGGGCATTCGATGGGCGGGCGCGTGGCCATGGAGATGGCGCATCAGGCGCCGGATCGCATGATTGCGCTCGTCCTCGCCAATACCGGTCACAACACGCAGCAGCCCGGCGAACTTGCGATGCGCCAGTCACGCATCGATCTCGGGCACAAAAGCATCGAAGGGCTTGCCGCCGAATGGCTGCCGCCCATGCTCGATCCGGCGCGCGTGTCGGACGTGGCCCTGATGGCCGATCTGACGCAGATGGTAATCGTTGTCGGCGCCGACATTCACGAGCGCCAGATCAGGGCGTTGCTGGGCCGTCCGGACGCGCTGGCATATCTGTCGGCGATTACATGCCCGATTCTGCTGCTGACCGGCGCGCAGGACAAGTGGTCACCCGAAAAGCAGCACCGTGAAATCGCCGAACTTGCACTCGATGCAGAGGTGCAGGTTATCGATCATGCCGGCCATTTCCTGCCGGTGGAGCGGTCCGCCGAGACGGTCGCGGCCATCACAGGCTGGCTGGATCGGCGCAGGCAGGACATCGGCTGCTGACCGCGATCGGGTTGACAGGCTCGAAACGAAAAGACCCGGCTGCGAAGCCGGGTCTTTCTTTTGCATGAAGGCAGG
>JAGRLL010000369.1:0-1760 GCA_020441855.1 Nitratireductor sp. | reverse complement strand
TCCACATCAGGAATTCGGTGCCCTGAGAACCGGCTTGTCTCACGAGTTCGTGGCGCGAAATCTTGGTCAGTTCCTCCGGCGCGGTCACGATCTTTTCCATGCACATCTGGTCGAATTCCTTGTTGATGTGCCCCGCGCGCTGGCCGTCGAGCTGGTGCGAAAGACCGCCCGTGCCCATGACCACGACCCTGACATCTTCGGGATAGGACAGGATCGCCTTCCTCAGCGCCTTGCCGAAATTGAAGGCGCGGTTCAGCGTCGGGATCGGATGCTGAACGGTATTGGCGCTGATCGGGATCGCCCGCGGCATGTCAGGATTGTGCGGCGCGCCCGGCCAGAAAAGCTGCATCGGCACGACGAAGCCGTGATCGACTGCGAGTTCCTGGCACGAGGTGATGTCGAACTCGTCCGCAACCATGCTCTCGATGATGTGCCACGACATCTTCGCGTCGCCAGGGAACGGATCGAGCGCGGGAATGCCCCAGCCCTCGTCCTGGTTCTTGTATTCATGCGCCGCGCCGATGGCGAAGGTCGGCATCTTGTCGAGGAAGAAACCGAGCCCGTGATCGTTGTAGATGTTGATCGCGACGTCCGGCTTGTTGTCGCCGAGCCATTCGCGGATCGGCGGATACCCGGAAAAGAAAGGCTTCCAGTACGGGTCCTCGTACAACTCGTTTGCGATGGCGTTGCCGACTGCGGGAATGTGCGACGAAGTCACGCCGCCAATGATCTTGGCCATGATGTCAGTCTCCCTGCCTGAGCAATTTTTCCTTGAACTCTTCCGTTGTCATGCCGGTCTGCTGGGCGCCGACATCCTGAACGGAGAGCTTGTAGATGCCCGCGAGCTTGGCGAGATAATAGATGTTGCCGCCAGCCGCGATCATCTCCAGCACGTTCTTGTGGCGAACAGCCTGCTTTTGCTCTTCGGTGAGTTCGTACTTCGTCATGTACGCCTCCGGATCTGCCGCGAATTCGTCGCGGTTCGCCTTGGCGTTGAACGAGTAACACATCTTGTTGAGCGCATAGCCTTTCATGGCCATTTCGCCATTGAAAAGGGTGGTGCCGGGAATGTCTATGTGATGGTCGAATTCGGCGTGGTCCATCATTTCCTCCTGTGCATGCCAAGCTTGTGCTTGACCGTGCGTCGCACGCGCCATTCGCTACCCACTTGACCTGAATCAAACCGGAGGTGTGCGCGATGAAAATCGAATATCGCGAACGTAAAACTTATGGGCTTTCACCCGGATCCGGTGCTTTTCAGATTTTATCGGAAACAGGCGTGTCGAAATGCGCGTTCGAGCCCTGAGCGAGAGGCAGGGCATTTCGATTCCGTTTCAAGCTGAAAAGCACTATTCCGCCCAGTAAAGGCGCATGGGATTGTCGACGAGGAGTTTTTGCCGGGCCTCCTCCGTCGTTGCGATTCTCGGGATGAAGTCCACCAGCGCCCCATCGTCGGGCATATGCGATTTCATGTTGGGGTGTGGCCAGTCGGTGCCCCACAGCACCCGGTCGGGGAATGCCTCGACGACCCTTGCGGCAAACGGTACCACGTCGTCATAGGGTGGTCCCTTTTTGGTCAGCCGCTCGGGGCAGGTGACCTTCGACCAGATATTCTCGTTTTCCGCCATCAGCCGGATGAAACGCCCGAAATCGGGATGATCGACGGGCTTCGTCACGTCCGGCCTGCCCATATGGTCGACCACGACGACCGTCGGCAATTGCTTGAGGAACGGTTCCAGGTCTTCCAGGTCCTGCGCCTC
>JAGRLL010000368.1 GCA_020441855.1 Nitratireductor sp. | reverse complement strand
GGCGTCGTACAGCTTTCGACCGGGGCTTGGTACGACCCCGAGACCCCGGGCGATCCGGCGGCGCTGTGCAAACACGGAAACCCAAATGTGCTGACCCGCGATGCCGGCTCATCCGAGCTCGGACAGGGGCCGATTGCGCAATCGGCTCTCGTGCAGGTCGAGAAATTCCGCGGCGTTCCACCGCCGGTCACTGCATTCCGGCCGCCGGTCATCGTCGCTTTGGAAGAAGACTGAGAACACAAGACAGGGATGGAAATGAATAAACAGGTCTTCGATTTGCCTGAGGGCACCCACACGATCGTTCTGGGCACGGCCGACATCAACGGGATCATGCGCGGCAAGCGGATCCCCGCCAGTCACTGGAAAACGATCTGCGAGGATGGCTGCGCAATCATTGCCGCGATCTACGCCATCGATATGACGTGCGACATCTGGGACACGCCCTATTGCAGTTTCGACAATGGCTATGTCGACGTCCACATTTTCCCGCTGCATGCGCCGGTCGCCTGCCCCTGGGAGCCGGGCGTTGCGCTATGCATGGCATATGCGGAGGGGATGGACCACGGGCCGGTCCCCATCGAGCCGCGCGCGGCACTGGCCGAGCAGCTGAAACGGGCCAGCGCGATGGGTTTCGAAATCCAGGTTGGTGCCGAACTCGAGTTCTACCTGCTTGATCCCGAAACCGGGTTGCCGAAGGATCAGGGCATCCAGGTTTACGGATTACAGCGGCAGGCCGAGATGGAGCATGTGCTCGGGCCGATCCGCGACGGGCTGCTGGGCATCGGCATTCCGATCGAGCAATCCAATCCGGAATATGCGCCCGGGCAGGTGGAAGTGAACATCCGCTACGCCGAAGCGATGAAAAGCGCCGACAATGTCATCCTTTTCCGCAACATGATCAAGGTGATCGCGGCCCAGCACGGCTACCTTGCAAGCTTCATGGCCAAGCCGTTCATCGACAAGTCCGGCAGTGGATTCCACACCCACTATTCGCTGTGGAAGGACGGCCGCAACGCCTTCTCGGACAATGGGCGCCTGAACGATACCGGACTGGCGTTCCTCGCCGGTCTCCAGAAGCGCATATGCGGGACGTCGATCGTCTCCTCGACCACGCCGAATGCATATCGCCGCCGCCGCCCGTACTCCTTCTGCCCCGTCAATGCGAGTTGGGGGCATGACAACCGTACCGTTGCGCTGCGCGTCATCGACGGTTCGGACAAGGCGGTGCGGGTGGAGAAGCGGGACGCCGCCGCCGACTGCAACCCATATTATCTCATGGCCTGTGACATCGCCGCCGGCCTCGACGGGATCGAGCAGGGCCTGAGGCCCAGCGAGGCGACCGAGGGAAATGCCTATGAGGAGTGCGCGGACCCGGCACTGCCCCGTTCGCTGGACGAGGCGATCAAGGCAGCGGAAGCGGACGGTTTCGTGCGCCAGACTCTGGGCGACATGCGCTACGAGATCATCCTGGAACAGAGCCGGCGCGAGGTTGCCTTCGTGACGGATCAGGTTACCGATATCGAACGCGAACGCTACCTGGCGAACCTTTGAATCCGGAACGCGCCGAGGTGGCCGCTCGCACCCTGCCCATGAAGCTCGCGGTCTTCCAATGCCGGTCGGCGGAAGCAGATACCGAAGCGGCATTCGACACGATTTCGCGCGTGTTGCATGCCTGCTCGGTTCTGGCTGTTGACCACGTGGTTTTCCCGGAGCTTTTCCTGCCCTGCTACAACGACGCCGAAGCGATTAAGCGGCAGGCACAGCCGCTCGACGGGCCGTGGATGCGGCGCTTGTCCGATCTCGCCCGGACCCGCAGATGCGGGGTTTCCGTCGGCTGGGCGGAAGCTTCCGGCGGCGCCATCTTCAACAGTGCGACGGCCTTCGACCCGAATGGGCGGATTCTCGGCCATCACCGCAA
>JAGRLL010000367.1 GCA_020441855.1 Nitratireductor sp. | reverse complement strand
GAGCCCGCGTCTCACAGCCCCGCCCAGGGCGACGCGCGAGTTTTCCTGACAATCTTTCCGATCCCGGTCCCGCGGCCGCCATTGCCATCACCGCCCGCCGTTTCGAGATTACCTTGGCCGGACGGACTGCGACGATGGACCTGACGCGTTTGCCGGGTCGCAATTCGCTTGCGCGGGCCTTCACGCTGGCACTCTGGCAGGCATGTCAGGTCGGTGGCCCCGCCGGCACCGTCCGCACCGCCATGTCATTGGCCGAAGCCATCCATCGGTTCTGGCGCTATCTCGATGCGACAGACTCATCCGTACAGGCGCTTGCCGAGATTGATGTCGCTACCATCGAAGGCTTCGACGCCTGGATGGATGAGCGCGGGCAGCATCCCAACCATCGCCGCCACCAGATGGGAGATGTAGTGATGCTGCTGCGGTTGGCGGATGCGGGCGAACCAGGCCGCCTTTCCGAAGAGGCTTCCCGCCGATTATTCTATGTCAGTACACGCCCGGGTGTTCCACCGCACCCGCGCGATGCCTACAGCGACAGTGTCCGGGTGGCCTTGAAGGCGGCCGCACGTGCCGATGTTGCAGCGATCGTGCAGCGATTCCGTCCGGCGCTTAAACAGGAGTGCGAGACACGCATCGACCGGCTGGAGATGGACGCCTTCGCGGAGATCGACCGTGTCGGTTTCATTACCGTCAAGAACGACCTTTTTCGTCAACTCTACGGGGCACGGAACTATGCAGGGATTTCGAATGAGGGGCTGAGCGACTGGATGCATGGCACGCGGCATCTGCTCCTCGGCGATCTGATTGCTCTGTTCGTTCTGCTGTCGCTGGAGACCGGTCTCGAGATCGAGGCGATCAAGACCCTGCGTGCCGACTGCCTCAAGAACCCGTCCAGCGGCTATGTCGAGATCGAGTATTGCAAGCGCCGCGCCCGTCATGCCGAGTGGAAGCGGCTGCGGGTTCGGGACGGAGGGTCAGGCACCCCGGGCGGCCTCCTGCGCCTCGCAATTCAGTGGACCGCGACGGCGCGCGGTCATCTCAAGAGCGAACAGCTTTTCACGTATTACTGCCGCGGCCGCCTGACCGATGTCGTTCTGCCGATGCAATCCGCTAGAAAGGTCTGGGTCAAACGCCACGGGTTGCAGGATGATGATGGTAAGCCGTTGAAGCTCTGCCTCCCGCGTTTGCGCAAGACCCACAAGGCTGCGTGGTATCGCAAGACTGGCGGTCAGCTGCGCCGGTTTGCCGTTGGACATACAGTCGAGGTTGCCGCGAACCACTATGGGGACATTCCCGCCTTGCGGCCGATCCACGAAGCTACCATCGCCGAGGCGTTGATGGACGCTGTCGAAGACGCGTTGCAGCCTACCGTGTTGACCCCGGAGGCCGAGGCCAACGTCTTGGCAGCTCCGTCTTCGGCTCAGCCCGGTTTTCCGCAGGGTTTGGCGACCGATGTTCCGGCATTGCCGGCCGGCGAACAGGATGTGTGGCTGGCAAGCTGTTCCGGCTTCTACAGCAGCCCGTTCGCCTCCTCGGGCGAGGCCTGCCCGGTGCCGTTCTGGGGCTGCATCGAATGCCGCAACGGTGTCATCACCACCCGCAAGCTTCCCGCGCTGATGGCGTTTCTGGATTTCGTTGTGGACCAGCGGAAGGTGCTGACCGAGGTCGACTGGCGGGCCAAGTTCGGGCGGGTCCACCACAGGATATCTGCGCAGATATTACCGCAATTCTCCGAACCCGATCTCGCCGCCGCGCGTGCCCTCGCAGCCAGTCAGTCGGCACAGATCTACCTTCCCCCGGAGGCGGGTCTCGCATGAGCGCAAATCCGGCCATCACGACCGCAAGGCCATCGCTGCCATCGGCAATCCATGCCGACGACGTCGACATTCTCGCAGGCAGACCGCTCAGACCGGGATCGGAGCACTCGATGCTGTCTCGCTTCGGCGAAGATGTCTGGGATCTCAGTCCGGCAATGTTTCGCGCCAACGCGCGTCCGGCCGCGTTTCGTGTGGATTTCGGGGCCATTGCAGACCCCGCGCTTCGACGGCTCGCCAAGGAGTATATGCTTGCCCGCCTTCAGGCGCCGTTGCGCAGCTACCGGGGCCCTTGCGGCCCCTCGACCGCCAAGGGCACATTGCTGTTCCTGCGCCATTTCGGAGAGTTCCTGCACGATCGTATCGGTTCCGTCGAATTGGCGCGCGTCGACCAGCAAGTGCTGGACGCGTATCTGGCGCATCTGGGGGGAGACGGCGCACGTTCATCGCAACAGATCCGCCTCTATGTCGATGTCCCCATCGACCTCCATCATTTCGGGCCATGGGTGACCGGGGGTGGCATTCCCTTCCTGCCCTGGGGCGGGCGCACGGCAAGTAATGTCAGCGGTCGGAGCCGGACGAGCTCGGAGAACACCACGCCGCGGATCCCCGAGCCGGTCATCGGCGCGTTGCTCCACTGGTCGATGCGATACGTCGATGTCTTCGCCCCGGATATCCTCGCGGCGCGCGAAGAGCTGGATCGCCTTGAAGCCCGTGCTGCCCAGATCATTGCCGAGGATGCGCGCCGAACCCGCCACGAACGGTTTCGCTACCGTCTTCGTACCTGGCTCGAGGCCCGCCGGGCGGAAGGG
>JAGRLL010000050.1:30281-32751 GCA_020441855.1 Nitratireductor sp. | reverse complement strand
GAGCATGGTCGTCTTGCCCGAGCCGTTCGGACCGATCAGGCCGACCAGTTCGCCCTCGCGCACGTTGAAGGAAACGTTGTTGACCGCGACGAGACCGCCGAAAGCCTTGCGGGCGCCGTCGATGGCCAAAATGGGAGAAGAGGCGATGGACATGGCGCTCATGACGCGTGCTCCTTGCCGGCGGCACCGTCCTCGGCAAGCACGATGCGGAACTTGCGTTTGAGCCTGCGCATGTCGTCGACGAAGCCGATCACGCCGCGTGGCAGCAGGTAGACCACGGCCATGAAGGCGATGCCGATGACGAGCGAAGTGTGGTTGGGGAAGTGCGCCGAGACCTGATCGAACAGGATGGTAAAGGGAATGACGCCGAGAAGCGGCGCCCACAGCCTTCCCGTGCCGCCGAGCAACGCCATGATGACGACCTGGAAGGAAATCATCGGGTTGAAGGCGGAAGGCGGTTCGACATAGGCGAAGCGCGGTGCGAGGAATGCGCCGACCACGCCGATGAAGCCGCCGGAGATCATGAAGAGCGCCACCTTGGCGCGCGCGGTGTCGATGCCGGCATGGCGCGCCACCGTCTCGTCATTGCCGATGATGCGCATGGCGAAACCGAGACGCGAGCGATTGATCAGCCAGCCGGTGACATAGACGATCGCAGCAAGGCCCAGCAGCATCCAGTAGATGTGGGTCTCGTTGAAATCGGTGAAGACGTAGAGGCCGACGCCGTGGGTGAAATTGGTCTGCGCCCAGGTCACGACCTGCCGCACCAGTTCGGCCAGACCGAGTGTGAAAATGACGAAATAGACGCCGGAGAGGCGCAATGTGGCAATGCCGACGAGACCGGCCAGCACCGAGGAGGCGACGAAACCGATGGCGACCAGCAGCGGGAAAGGCAGGTGATCGATGCCGAGCGCCACCGAATAGGTGCCGATGCCGAAGAAGGCCGCGGTGGCCAGCGAGATATAGTGCGTCGGCCCTGAAAACAGCGTCCAGGCTGTGCACAGCACGACATACATGACGATGTTGAGCGCCAGCGACAGATAATAGCCGGTGTCGAACAGGGGCAGGGTCGCGGCGGCCGCAAGGCCGGCGGCGCCCAGAACGGCGATGCCTGCTTCCTTGCGCGAGACCGTGGCAAGCAGGGGCTTCATGCCAGATGCCTCCCGAAAATGCCCTGCGGGCGGAACAGTAGCACAAGGATGAAAAGCGTGTACGTCGCGGCCAGGGTGAGGCCGGGATCGATCAGGCTCGCCACCGTAGTTTCGGTGATGCCGAGCAGCAATGCGGCGATGACCGCGCCGCGCACATCGCCGACGCCGCCCATGATGACGATGATCAGCGCCTTCATGGTGAACAGCGTGCCCATCGAGGCGTTGAAGGTATAGAAGGTCGACAGCAGCGCGCCGGAGGCAGCCGTCAGCGCGCCGCCCAGCGCGAAGGCGAAGGCGGAAGCGCGCGGCACGTCGATGGCGACGAGGCCGGCGGAGGCCGGGTCGACGGCGACGGCGCGGATCGCTGTGCCGTAGCGGGTATGGTTGAGGAACAGATAGAGCGCGCCGGCGATGACCATGGCCGCGCCGAGCGCCACGATGCGGTTCAGCCCGTAATTGGCGCCAAGAATGGCGATCGGCTGTGACAGGAAATTGTAATTGTAATAGCCGCCGCCGAAGCCGAGCAGCATGACGCCCTGGGCGATGAACATCAGCCCGAAGGTCGCCAGAATCGAATCCACCTCGAGCTGGCCGCGGTTCCTGGCGCGGTTGACCAGCGGGCGCAGCAGCCAGACATAGATCACCCAATTGAGGGCGAAGGCGACCGGCGCGACGAGGGCGATGCCAACCACCGGATTGATGGTGAAGGTCGACCACAACCAGAATGCGCCAAAACAGGCGAAGACGAGGTTTTCGCCATTGGCGAGATTCATGATGCGGGAAACGCCGTATTGCAGCGTCAGCCCTACGGCGATGAGCGCGTAGGTGCCGCCCAGAACGATGCCTGTAATCAGGATTTCCATAACGCGGAACTTTACTCCCCGGGCTTGCCGGAACCGTCAGACGGTCCGCATGCCGGTCTTTCTTGGTTCTGGCCTGCCTGGTCCTTTTGGCCTGGCCCTTTTGGCCTGGTAGCGGTTGGCCAGGTAACGGTTGGCTGCCTGCCGCGGAGCGCTCCGCGGCAGGCGACACTTCATATTTGCCGCAATTCCGGACGGAAAACCGGCGTCCACTTTTCCTGGAATTGCTCTAGCACGATCAGGTTTCGACTTTGGTAGCCGCCATGGTTAGCGATTACTTCCAGCCCTTCTTCAGAACGGTCGGCACCGCGCCGTCGAGGCCGGTGGAGGCAACGCCCTTGAAATGGCCGTCCTGCCATTGTCCGACAGTCCAGAACTTGGTGATGATGTTGTTCTCGAACTTCCACGGACCCATGATCGTGTCGAAGCTGCCTTCGCCGATCGCCTTGATCACGGCCT
>JAGRLL010000050.1:0-30189 GCA_020441855.1 Nitratireductor sp. | reverse complement strand
AGTTCCGTCTGGCGCTTGATGAAGTCCTGGATCTTCGAATCGTCGGCATTGACGCCACCGATGCCGAGAACGCCCTCGGCTGCCGCGCCATTGGCCTTGGCGAAGCCCGGGAAGGCCGTGGCGACGCCCGTGTAATAAGCCTTGACCGGCAGATCGGCGATGGTCGCCTGCTGGGTCAGGCCGAAGGTGTCGCCGGGATAGGAGAAGGCGACGAAGGAATCCGGGCCGGCGTTCTTGGCGGCCGAGATGATCGGGGCGAAGTCCTGCTGGGTCAGCGGATAGGACGACTCATAGACGATCTCGAAGCCGGCGGCCTCGAATGCTGGCTTGGCGGTCTTCGACATCTCGATGCCGAAGGCGTCTGCAACGGAGACGAGCGCCAGCTTGGAATTGATGGTGCCTTCGTCCTTCATCTTCTTGAGCAGGTCGACGATGCCGTTCGCCATGCCCTCGGAAGTGCCGAGCGTCCAGAAGGTGTTCGGCCAGCGTTCGACGAAGGCGTCGAGGCCGTCAGCGACGGCGGTCACCGCGATGTGCGGATAGCCGTTCTTGGCGATGAGCGGAGCGACCGCCAGATTGATGCCGGTGCCGTAGGGCGGGATGACGAAATCGACCTTGTCGACGGTCATGAGGCGCTGATAGTTCTTGATCGCTTCCTCGTTGGAGGTCTTGTCGTCGTATTCGATGAGCTCGACCTTCATCTTCTTGCCGCCGACATCGATGCCGCCGCGCTCGTTGACATCATGCACCCACAGCTGGATTGCCGGCCAGTAGGTGACGGCGCCGCCGCCGGCGAGCGGACCGGTCTTCGGACCGCTGGCGCCGATGCGGATGGTGTCCTGCGCGTAAGCGCTGCCGGCCATCAGGCCGGCAGCGATGATTGCGCCGGCCGTCGTCTTCAAAAGGGTTCTGCGTTTCATCGGGTTTCCTCCCTTGCTTTCAACTCATGCACTCGATTGCCCTCCAGCCGGACTGGGTCAGATCGGATAGGTTTCCCGACCTGTCTGAAGGGTGATCCACCTCAATTCGGTGAATTCCTCAATTCCCGCGCGGCCGCCAAAATGGCCGTAGCCGGAAGCCTTGACGCCGCCAAACGGCATTTGCGGCTCGTCATAGATGGTTGCGCCATTGATGTGGCAGGCGCCCGTTTCCAGCCGGCGGGCGACGGCGAGCGCACGCGCCACGTCCCGCCCGAACACAGAGGACGCCAGGCCATATTCGGTGTCGTTGGCGACCGAGACCGCCTCCTCGACGTCGGCCACACGGATGATCGAGGCCACCGGACCGAAGGATTCCTCGTAATAGACGCGCATGTCTGGCGAGACCTGATCGAGCACGGTCGGGTCGACGAAGACGCCTTCCTGGCGTCCGCCGGCGACAAGCCGGGCGCCCTTCAGGACCGCGTCGTCGATCAGCCCCCTGAGGCGCTGGGCGGCCTGCTCGGTGATCATGGCGCCGAGCGTGCAACCGGGGTCGCGCGGGTCGCCGGCACGCATGGCCTTGGCGCGCAGCGCGAACTTCTCGACGAATTCGTCGGCAATCGCATCGCAGACGACGATGCGTTCCGTCGACATGCAGATCTGGCCCTGATGAAAGAAGGCGCCGAAGACCGCCGCATCGACGGCGGCGTCGATATCGGCGTCGTCGAGCACGAGCAGGGGGGCCTTGCCGCTGAGCGCCAGAACGCAGCGCTTGAGATGGCGCGCCGCGGTTTCGGCGACGACGCGGCCGACGCGGGTCGAGCCGGTGAAATTGATGCGCCGCACCGCCGGATGGGCGATCAGTGCCTCGACGATCTGGGGCGCATGTTCCTGGTCGGTGTGGATGATGTTCACCGCACCGGACGGCAGACCGGAACCGGCGATAACGTCGCCGAGCAAGCCGTGCGTGCGCGGGCACAGTTCGGAGGCCTTGAGCACCACCGTGTTGCCGCAGGCAAGCGGAATGGCAAGCGCGCGCGTCGCCAGCACGATCGGCGCATTCCAGGGCGCGATGCCGAGCACGACGCCGCATGGCTGACGCAACCCCATGGAGAAGGTGTCGGAGCGGTCGGCGGGAATGACCTCACCGGTCAATTGCGTGGTGGTCGAGGCGGCTTCGCGCAGGATCGAGGCGGCGAGGCGGCAGTTGAAATCGGACCAGCCGCGTGTGCCGCCGGTCTCCGCGATCACCGTCTCGGCAAAGTCGTCCATGCGCTCGAGCAGGCGGTCGGCGGCGCGGTTGAGGCAGGCGCGGCGTTCGCTCGGCGGCGTCTGCGACCATTCCGGGAAGGTGCGCGCGGCAATGTTGGCGGCGTGGATGGCATCCTCGACGCTCGCGGCGGCGGCGCGCGTCGCGACCTGGCGCGAAACGGGGTCGATGCGATCGAAGGTCGCCTCGCCGCTCGCCGGCGCCTGTTCGCCATCGATCAGCAATGCCGCGTTGAGCATTCATCCTCCCTTGTCCGCCGTCCCGCGATCCAATCGCTTCCGGCAGCGCACCCGGCGGGCATCTGTCGTGCCGTTTGCGGTGCGGCTTCTGTTTTAGTCTTCCCGCAAGCGATATAAAATGCGAAAAACAGGGTCTCACATGCGTAAAACTGGTCAAGAGCCCTTATTCTCGCGGTTTGGTGAAGGAAGAAGATGAATCCGGCCACCCATCCGGCGGGACTGCCCATGCGGGTGCAACGCCTGGAAAGCAGCCTGTACACGCGCACGATCAGTCTGGCGCGGCGCGGCCAGGGATCGTCGCACGTTCTGGTTCTGCTGGGCGACGGCGAGGGCCGGCTGGAGTGGGAATCGGGCAAGGACGGCGAACAGGCGGGCGCGGCGTCGGGCGAACGCATGGTCATCGCGCCGGGACTGGCGTGGCTCGCCATGCCGAAACATTGCCGGCTGATATTACGGGCGGGATCGACCGGCCATACCGCCGAAATCGGCGACGATACCCTGATGCGCGCGGTTGGCGACTTCGCCGAATCGGCGGCGCTCATGTTCATGGCCGACCGGGACATGGGTCTGTCGCTGGCGGAAAGAAAGCCGGCTCAAGAACGCATTCGCACCAATCTGGAAGCGGTGATCGAGGAGAACGGGCGGCCGCAGCCCGGCACCGTGATGGCCATCGTCGCGCATCTGCGCATCGTGCTGGTGCAGATGATGCGCATCAGCGGTCTTGAAGAGGCCACCGGTACGGGGCGTGGCGAGGACGCGCATTTCCTGCAACGCTTCCGCCAGCTCGTCGAGGGACATTTCCGCGATCACTGGCCTGTTGCGCGCTACGCGAGGGTGCTCGGCATCACCGCCGACCGTCTGCACGCCATCTGCACGCGCGAACTGGGGCGCAATCCCAAGGCGCTGATCGCGGAGCGCCTGGCGCGGGAGGCGGCGATGGCGCTGGAACGCTCGACATTGTCGATCGAACAATTGAGCCATTCGCTCGGCTTTCGCGATCCGGCGCATTTTTCGCACTTCCACAAGCGGATGACGGGGCTGGCGCCCGGCAAGTTCCGCAAGATGCTTGGCAGCGCCGCCAATACCGGCGAGTTCTCGCCACCAAACTTCGCCGACTGGCCATAACCCGCAGCGGCGAGATTCCTGCGGCACCGCTGACAATCCCCGTTCGAGGCATGATATGGACGATCGGCGTTGCGCCCGACAGGCGCAACGGAAACGAGAAGCCTTTCAAGGGGGACGAGACGTGGAGCTCTACACCTATTTCCGCTCATCGGCGGCCTATCGCGTTCGCATCGCGCTCAATCTCAAGGGCATCGAGGCCCAGTTGCTGCCCGTCCATCTGGTGCGCGGCGGCGGCGAGCAGCACGGCGAAGCCTACCGTGGGGTCAATCCGGCCGGGCTGGTGCCCGCGCTGGCGACGGATTCAGGAGCGGTGCTGACACAGAGCCTCGCGATCTGCGAGTATCTCGAGGAGATTCGGCCCGAGCCGCCGCTGCTGCCGGGCAATTGCGAACAGCGCGGGGCCATTCGCGCCTTCGCGCTCTCGATCGCCTGCGACATCCATCCGTTGAACAATTCGCGGGTAATGAAATATCTCGGCGGAGAACTCGGTATCGACAAGCCGCGTGTCGATATCTGGTATCGCCACTGGATCAGCCTGGGCTTCGCGGCGCTCGAAGCCGGGCTGGAACGCGCGAACTGGCAGGGCCCGTTCGCCTTCGGGAGCGCGCCAAGCCTCGCCGAAATCTGCCTCGTACCGCAGATGTACAATGCGCGGCGCTTCGAAACCGACCTTGAGGACTTCCCGCGTCTGGTCGCGATCGACGCGGCCTGCAACGCGTTGCAGGCTTTCCGCGATGCCGCGCCGGAAAATCAGCAGGATGCCGAGTAGGCAAGGACGCCGGTTTCGAAAACCCTCGTCGGTCGCCACCGGCCATTCGGCAAACCGGCGCCGAAGTTTATTGGCCGGCTCCCTCAAACCTTAGGCAGTGGATCAGTCGCGGGGCCGGGACATTTGCGCCGCAAAAGCATGCGCGAAGCGGCGTACCAGCGCCTTGCGCATGCCGTCGTCAGGGTCGAACTGGCTTTGCGTGTTGAGGCCGCGCAAGAAAACACGGCATATCGTCCAGAATTCCTGGAGGGCCTGACCGTCCATGCCCGACTGGCCATAATTCTCGATCAGGGTTTCGTTGATCGCATTGTTCCAGCGCGCGAACTTGGTGGCGATACGCTGGCGAAGCACATCGTCGGTGCGCGAGGCGACAAGGATTTCGAGGAGCGCCCGACCCTCGCTTGTGTCGACCAGTTTTTCCCACATCCAGACGATGTCGGCTTCCACGTCGACGGCCAGAACGGCTTCGGACGCCGCACCGGCGGGGTGCTTGCGGCGGCGCAGCGACAATGTCGGTCGAAGCAGGCGTTCGGCCGCGACGACCATCATCTCCTCCTTGCTGGGGAAATGATGCGTCAGCGCGCCGCGAGAAAAACCTGCTGCCTCCTGGATGCGGCTGATGCTGGTTTCGGCGTAACCATACCGGTCGAGGCAGTCGATAACCGCCGACAGGATCCGCTCGCGGGCGGCTTCGGCCTGCAATTCCTTCTTGGATTCTTTTCTGGGTTGAGACGAAGCGGTTTCGTGCATGGCTTCCGGGAAGTGTTGGGGCCTACGCCATGTACCACCCGCCAGGGGCTGTCGGCGAGGCAGAAATGTTTTGAATAGACAAACCGTACGTTCGTTTTGTATTGATGTCGACGGCCAAAGGCAAGGTGCAGGGCGGCTTCGGGGCAGAGCCCAGGGCAGGTTCCAGGGCACGGCCCGGTTCCGAAGCGGCCTCAAAGCCCCCTGGAAGCGACCTGGACGAACAAACGCATGCGTGGAGAATTCGCACCAATGACAGGACTACCCGCAACCGAAACGCTATCGCTGGAAAATGAGGATGGCTGGCTTACGATCTGGCTCAACCGGCCGGAAGCCCGCAATGCGCTGTCGAGCGAGATGGCGGAGGAATTGCTGGCCGTCGTGGACGCCATCGCCGGCGACCGTTCCATTCGCGGCGTGACCTTTCGCGGCAAGGGCGAAACCTTCTGCGCCGGCGGGGACCTGAAGGGCTTCAAGTCGATCACGCAGGGCAATGCAAGCGTGGCCGAGGTCGCGAAGTTCTCGCGGCGCGGCGGCGAGCTGTTCCATGCCGTCAACGAATTGCCGCAGGTCACCGTGATGCTGGTTCAGGGCGCCGCCATGGCGGGCGGTCTCGGCCTCGTGTGCGCCGGCGATTTCGTGGCGGTTACCGCCGATGCCAAATTCGCGCTGACCGAAACCATGCTGGGCATCCCTCCCGCGCAGATCGCCCCGCTTATCGTCCAGCGCGTCGGACTGGCGACGGCGAGGCGCATCATGCTGACCGCCGCGCGGTTCGACGGCGAGGAAGCGCGCCGCATCGGCATTGCCGACGAGGTGGTCGCCGATGTCGGGGCTTTTGCCGAGATCGAGGCGGGATTGCGCAAGAGCGTGCGACTGTGCGCGCCGGGCGCCAATGCCGCGACCAAGAAAATCGTCCTGGCGGCGCCGCATCTGAAGCGCGACGCCATGCTCGACCTGGCGGCAGAGGGTTTCGCCGAATGTCTTGTCGGCGCAGAGGGCCAGGAGGGCGTTACCTCCTTCCTGGAAAAGCGCAAGCCCGCCTGGGCGCAATAGGTATTGGCGGCGAGGAGGAACAGCATGAACGGCAAGACCATTCGTATCGGCGGCGCGGCAGCGGCCTGGGGCGACACCATACTGGGCGCGAGGCAATTGGTCGAAAAGGGCAAGGTGGATTACCTGGTCGGCGACTACCTTGCCGAGGTCACCATGGCGCTGCTGGCGCGAACCAGGGCGAAGGTCCCCGATGGCGGTTTCATTCCCGATTGGCTGGCTTCGATCAAGCCGCTGCTGCCGCAGATCGCCGAACAGGGCATCAAGCTGGTCACCAATAGCGGCGGCATGAACCCGCTCGCCTGCCGTGATGCCTTCATGGCCGCAGCCGCAGATGCCGGGCTGTCGTTCAAGGTGGCCGTCATCACCGGCGACGACCTTAAACCCCAGGCCGGCACGATCGGCGAAGCCGCACCCGCCGAGATGTTTTCCGGCGCGCCGCTTCCCAAGGCTTTCGCCTCGATCAACGCCTATCTCGGCGCGAGCGCCATCGCCGATGCCTTCGATTCCGGCGCGCAGGTGGTGATCACCGGACGCGTCGTCGATTCCGCCATGGTGCTGGGTCCGCTGATCCACGAATTCGGCTGGTCGCGGGACGATTACGACCGTCTGGCCGGGGCAAGCCTTGCCGGCCATGTCATCGAATGCGGGGCGCAGGCCACCGGCGGCCTTTTCACCGACTGGGAGGCTGTTGCCGATGGCTGGGACGATATGGGCTTTCCGATCGTCGAGGTCGCCGAGGATGGCGGCTTCAGCGTCACCAAGCCCGAAGAAACCGGCGGCATGGTCACGCTCGGCACGGTCGCCGAGCAGATCGTCTACGAGATCGGCGATCCGCGCGCCTACCGTCTGCCCGATGTTTGCTGCGATTTCTCCGAGGTAAAGCTGGAGGAAACCGCTAAGGACACGGTGCGGGTCAGCGGGGCAAGGGGCTGCGCGCCCGGTCCCGACTACAAGGTGTGCGGCACCTATGTCGACGGCTTTCGCCTGACGACCACTTACATGATCGCGGGCTGGCGTGCCGGAGACAAGGGCCGGCGCACGGCAGAGGCGCTGGTCAAGCGGACCGGACGCCTCATGGAAGCCAAGGGCTTTGCGCCCTATCGCGAGGTCTCCATCGAGGTTATCGGCGCGGAGGACACCTATGGCGCGATGCGCCGGGATTTCGAGGCGCGGGAAGTGATCGTCAAGATCGGCCTCAAGCACGAGGATCCCAAGGCGCTGGAAATCTTCGCCCGCGAGTTCGCCCATCCGGGCGTGTCGATGGCGCAGGGGCTGACCGGCGTCCTGCACGGCCGCCCGAAACCGGTTCCCGTCCTGCGCGTTCACTCCTTCCTGTGGCCGAAGGCGGAAGTGCCCGTCGAGATCCACATCGACGGCGAAACGCGCCTTGCCGAAATTCCGGTCACCGCTTCCGCCGCCGAGCCGGAGCCACACCCCGCGCCGACGGCCGAGACCCTTTCGGGCGACACGGCGAGCGTACCCTTGCGCGCGCTCGCCTGGGGCCGCTCGGGCGACAAGGGCAACCACGCCAATATCGGCATCATCGCGCGGCGACCGGAATTCTATCCGCTTCTGACCGAACAGGTGAGCGAGGCACGCGTGGCGGAATTCTTCGCCCATTACCTGGAGGGCGAGGTTCACCGCTATCTCCTGCCGGGCTTTTCGGCGCTCAATTTCCTGCTGGAGAACGTTCTGGGCGGCGGCGGCACGGCGTCTCTGCGCTACGACCCGCAGGCCAAGACCTACGCGCAGATGTTTCTCGATCTTCCTGTCGTGGTGCCAGCCGAATGGACCGCGCCGGGAGGGCCGATCGCGGACTGGCGGACGTAGCCGGGCGCGGGAGAAGAAGATACTTGTGTTCTAAACATTCTATAGTACTGTATTAGGTACTTTAGCCGGGCAAACATGGGAGGAGCGTTCGGCGGCATGGACGGATTTGAAACCATCCGTTTCGAGACCCACAACGGCGTTGCCGTCCTCACCCTCGATCGTGCGGACAGGCGCAACGCCGTCGACATGGTCATGCGCGAGGAATTGCGCGCCGTGATCGATCAGGTCCGCAGCGATGGCGAGCTTCGCGCGTGCATCATCACCGGGGCCGGTGGAAATTTCTGTGCCGGCGGCGATATCTCCACGATGCGCGACCGCGAACCCGGCATCGAGGATGCGCGAACGCGGATGCGGCGCACAGGGGAGTTCGCCGTCGCACTCGCCACGCTGGACAAGCCGTTGATCGCCGCCGTCGAAGGCGCTGCTTTCGGCGCCGGATTCGGCATCGCCATGACTGCCGATTTCGTGCTTGCCGCTCCCTCGGCCGTGTTCTGCGCATCCTTCGCGAAGATCGGCCTGGTGCCCGACCTCGCGCTTCACTATTCGCTGCCGCGCATCGTGGGTCTGGCGCGCGCCAAGGAAATCGTCTTTTCGGCGAGGTCGATCCAGGCCGACGAGGCGCTGCGCCTCGGCCTCATCCATCGCATTGTCGATGCGTCCAGCCTGATCGAAGCCGCGCGCGAACTGGCTGAACGGTTTCTCGAGGCCTCGCCGACCGCGCTGGCGCTTTCCAAGTCGCTTCTTCAGCAAAGCCATGCGCTCGACATCCGCCAGATCGCCGAGGGCGAGACAGCCGCACAGGCCATCGCCCTGGAAACGGCCTATCACCGGCAGGCGGCAGCACGCTTTCTCAACCGCGAAAAACCTCGCTTTGAATGGAACGAAATGACTGAACGCGAGCCATGACCGGCTCGAACCTGTTGCCTGAACGGCAAACAACGAAACGGAGGAAACCATGAAATTCGTCACCCCAACGAAGATTGCCGGGCTCGCGCTCGCCGCCGCGCTGATGGCGACCGCCAGCCAGGCCGCCGACAAGATCGTTTTGAAATACGCCGACCAGTTCCCGCTCACTCACACGGGCTCGAAACTGTCCGCGCAGCCGTTCAAGAAGATGATCGAGGAGCGTTCCAACGGTGCGATCGAGGTTCAGCTCTATCCCGCCGAACAGCTTGCCAAGGCCGCCGGCCTGCTCGATGCGGTCAAGAACCGCGTCGCCGACATCGCCATGGTCGGGGTCGTCTACGTCACCGACAAGATGCCGCTGACGAGCGCCGTCGAACTGCCCGGCCTGTTCACCGACGGGGTCGAGGGCAGCGCCGCCTTTACCAAACTGGCTCAGAACGATCTTCTGAACACGGAATATCTGCGCAATGGCGTGCGCCCGCTCTTCACCATGGTAACTCCGCCCTACCAGCTGATGTTCGCCAAGAAGACCGAGGTCAACGACATCTCCGATCTGGCAGGCGTCAAGCTGCGCGCCGCCGGCGCAACGGGCGAACTGATTGCCAAGGCGCTCGGCGCGGTACCGGTGCGCGTGCCTGCTTCCGATCTTTATCTCGCGCTCGACCGCGGCACGGTGGACGGCGCCATCTACAATCCGCCGAGCCTCTTCGCCTACAAGATCGAGGAAGTGCTGTCCGCCATCACCACCAATGCCAGCCTCGGCACCGTGGCCTTCGCCGCCTTCGTCAACGAGGACGTGTGGAAGGGACTGCCGGAAGATGCGCGCAAGATGATTTCCGAGGTCTCGCAGGAAATCGGCACCAACATGGCCGCCAAGTTCGCGGCGGCTACCGGCGGAGCCTACAAGAAGCTTGATGCCGCCGGCATCAAGCTTATCGAGCTGACCCCCGAGGTGCAGGCGCAGTTCACCGAGAAGCTGCAGGCGGTCGAAGCCAACTGGATTTCCCAGATGGAAAGCCGCGGCCTGGACGGAAAGGCAACGCTCGACGCCTACAAGGCCTATCTCGCCGAATAAACGCCGGAAACGAAATGGCGGTTCCCGCAGACCGGCGGGAATCGCTGCTTGCATCCAGGAAAACAGGCATGATCCCTCGCCCGCTCGAATCCGTTCTGTCGCTTTTCGACCGGCTGTTCCTCATCGTGGCGCAGATCGCCATGGCGTTGATGATGCTGTCGATCAGCGCGGATTCGCTGGGCCGCTACCTGTTCAACCGGCCATTGACGGGCAGCTACGAGTTCACGTCGCTTTACCTGATGGTGATTATCACCTTCCTGGCGATTCCGGCCACTTATGCAAGCGGCGGCCATATCCGGCTGGATATCCTGCGCGAGCGTCTCGCGCGTGTCCCGGGCAGGCCGTTCGAACGCATCAATGCCCTGCTGGCGGCCGCCGTATTCGGTTTCCTGACCTGGCATGCCGGCGGCGCGGCGATCACCAAGTTCATCGAGCGTGACACCAGTTTCGGCGTTATCCAGTTTCCCCTCTACTGGAGCTATGTCTGGGTGCCGGTCGGCTGCGGGTTGCTGAGTGTGCGTCTGGCGCTGGAGATTGTGTTTCCGCAATCGCCCGCCGGACAATCCCGCGACAAGGTCCATCATGCCGGGGAGGACGGACTATGACCCTCGTCGCCATCGGCATCGTCATCCTGCTTTTCCTGCTCCTCATCAATGGCATGCCGGTCGCCTTCGCCCTGCTGGTTTCAGGCGCGGCCGGGCTGTATTTCACGGGCGGCTACTATCCCCTGACCGGCGTGCTGAAAACCGGCCCCTACGAACATGTCGCCAGCTACACGCTGTCGACCCTGCCCATGTTCGTCCTGATGGCCGAGTTCCTCACCGTCGGCCGCTTTACCCGCGATCTCTTCGCCGCCTCCCATCGCTGGCTTGGCCATGTGCGCGGCGGCATCACCTATGCCGCAGTGGCTGGTGGAGTCATGCTCTCGGCGATCTCCGGGTCCAGCACGGCCGCGGCGGCAACGCTGTCGGCGGCGGCCTATCCCGAAATGCGGCGCTACGGCTATGGCGAAAGCTTCTCCACCGGTGCGCTTGCGGTCATCGGCACGCTGGCGATCATGATCCCACCGAGCCTGGGCCTCGTCCTTTACGGCGTCTTCACCGAAACGTCCGTCGGCGCGCTCCTGATGGCCGGGCTGCTCCCGGGCGCGGTGACGGCGTTGGGCTATATCCTGACCATCAATTTCCTGGTGCGCCGCAACCCCGACGTCGCACCCGAAGCCGCCGAACCGCTACCGGTGCGCGAACGCATTGCCGGGCTCAAATCGGTCTGGCCGATCCTGCTGCTGATGGTCGGCATGCTGGCCGCGATCTATTCCGGCGTCATCACGCCGACCGAGGTCGGCGCGGTGGGGGCGCTCGCCGCGCTGGTGCTCGCAGTCGCCATGCGCCGCATGGGTCTGCGTGCGTTCCTGTCGGCGCTTGGCGCGGCCACGCGCAATTCGACCATGATCCTGTCCATTATCGCCTGCGCCGCCGTGTTCGGCGTGTTCCTCACCATGACGGGCGTAACGCAAAATCTGCTGCTGGCAATCGAGCAGGCGAACATTCCTCCATTCGCCGTGCTCATGCTGGTCCTGGCGCTGCTGCTCGTGCTGGGGTTCTTCCTCGACCAGCTCGCCATTCTGGTTCTGACCCTGCCGCTGACCTATCCGTTGCTCACGGGCCTTGGCTACGACGCGGTCTGGCTTGGCGTCCTTTTCGTCAAGACCTCCGAGATCGGGCTGATCACGCCGCCAATGGGCCTGAACGCCTTTGTCGTCGCCTCGACGACAAACGTGCCGGTGCGCCAGGTCTTCCGCGGCGTCTGGCCTTTCGTCATCGCCGAACTGATCATCCTCGCCCTGCTGATCGCCTTTCCGTCGATCGCGCTGTGGCTTCCGACGCAGATGCGATGAGGAGAAGGGCGCTATGACCGCAATGCTCGAAGGGATCAGAGTCGTTGAAATCGGCCAGAACCTGTCCGGCCCCTTTGCCGGCGAGATCCTGGCCGATCTGGGCGCGACCGTGATCAAGGTCGAAAAGCCCGGTGGCGACGATGCGCGCGGCTGGGGACCGCCGATCACCGAGAAGGCCTCGGCGGCCTTCCACGCGATGAACCGCAACAAGATGGCGGTCACGATCGACCTTGCCGGTCCTGGCGGCAGCAACCGGCTGGAGGCCCTGCTCGCCGACGCCGACATCCTGGTTCACAATCTGCGACCCGGTGTCATGGAGAAGATGGGTTTCGGCCCGCAGGAAACCCTGACGCGTCATCCGCGCCTGATCTATTGCGACATGGGCGCGTTCGGCCATGTCGGGCCGCTCAAGGACAGGCCGGGCTACGAGCCGCTGATGCAGGCCTTTTCGGGCCTGATCAGCGCCAACGGACATCCCGACGGGCCTCCGGCGCGCATCGGCGCTTCCGTCGTCGACCTTGGAACCGGCATGTGGACGGCAATCGGCGCGCTCGCCGCCCTTGTGCGGCGCGGCACGACCGGCAAGGGCTGTGTCGTCAACACCTCGCTGTTCGAGACCGCATTGTTATGGTGCGGCCTTCACTTCGCCACCTACATGACCGGCGGCGGCCTGCCGGTTCGCCATGGCACCGGCCATCCGCTGCTCGTGCCCTATCAGGCTTTCGAGACATCGACCGGCCCGCTCGTCATCGCGGCCGGCAACGATCGCCTGTTCGCCAAGCTGGCCGAACAGCTTGGCCATGGCGAATGGGCGAGCGATACCCGTTTCCTCACCAACGAGAACCGCCGTCGCAACCGCGACGTCCTGCTGGCGATGATTGCCGACATGGTTGCGGCGACCACGAAGGAGGAATTGGCCGAGCGCCTGGAGGCGGCCGGCGTACCCTGCGCGCCGATCCACACCGTCCCCGAAGTGCTGGCCCATCCGCAAACACAAGCCCTCGGCATCATGCAGAAGGCGCCCGACATCGACCTGACACTCGTTGGTCTGCCGATCTCCTTCGACGGGGCGCGGCCGGGCTATGCCGGCTCGGCGCCCGCGCCCGGACGCGACAACGACGAAATACTGGGTCCCGCGCCTCAATAGGATTTGGGAAGCCCGAGCGCCCGCTCTGCGACGTGGCACAGGATCAGTTCCTCGCTGACCGGAGCGATGAAGTTCAGGATGCTTTCCCTGAAATAGCGTTCGACATGGTATTCCCTGGCGAAGCCGAAGCCGCCATGGGTGCGTACCGCGCGAAAGGCTGAATCGTAAGCGGCCTGGCTGGCGAGATATTTCGCGCTATTGGCTTCGAGCCCGCATGCCTCGCCACGGTCGTAGAGCCAGGCCGCCTTGAACAGCATCAGTTCGGCCGCCTGCAACCGCATCCAGATATCGGCCAGCGGATGCTGGATCGCCTGGTTCTTGCCGATCGGACGGCCGAACACGACGCGTTCGTTCGCGTAGGCCGCCGCTTTCTCGAGTACGGCCTGGCCCGCGCCGATGGCGCTCGCCGCCGCCACGATACGCTCGGCATTGAGGCCATGCAGGAGCACGCGGAAACCCTCGCCCTCGGCGCCGATGCGGTCTTCCTCCGGCACTTCCAGCCCGTCGATGAAGATGGCGTTGGAATCGACCGCCTTGCGGGCCATCTTCTCGATCTCGCGCACCTCGATGCGGTCCCGGTCGAAGGCGGTATAAAAGACGGTGATCCCGTCGGTCGGCCGCGCGCATTTGTCGATCGGCATGGTCCGCGTGACCAGAAGGATGCGGTCGGCTTCCTTCGCCGTCGAGGTCCAGACCTTGCGGCCATTGACGACGTAGCCGTTTTGCGAACGTGCCGCGAAAGTCGTGATATGGGTCGTGTCGAGACCGGCATCTGGCTCGGTGACGCCGAAACAGGCGCGTTCCCTGCCCTCGATCAGCGGTGGAAGCATGCGGCGCTTCTGTTCGTCGGTGCCGAAGCCGACGACCGGCTGAAGCCCGAAGATGTTGATGTGGACCGCCGAGGTCGCGGCAAGTCCCAGCCTGCCGATCTCCTTCATCACGATCGCCGCTTCCGTGATGCCCAGCCCGGCGCCGCCATATTCTTCCGGCGAGGTGATGCCAAACCAGCCATTGTCGGCGACCGCGCCTGCAAATTCGTGCGGGAAGCGGCCGTCGCGGTCGCGCTCCAGCCAGTAGGAATCGTCAAAGGGCGCGCAGATGCGCGCCACTGCCTCGCGAATGGCGCGTTGCTCCTCGCTCAGGATGAATTCCATCTGGCTATTCTCCGCAATTGTATCGAAGTGTTGATCAGATCTCGCCGACATCCGGCCGCACCGTCGGACGCCAGTCCTTCGGCGAGCGCTCCAGCACGTCGTGCAAGCGCCGATGCTGCAGGAAGAGATCGGCGCGAATGACGCTTCGATGCGCGATGATCGGCGGCGCGTCTTCGGCGATCGAGAGCGTCGAGTCGGTTTGCACGACCGGAGCGGCCAGTGGAATGCCGAGTTCGCTGGCGACTTCATGGCCGGCCAGATTGACCGTCATGATCTGGTCGGCGACAAGATGTTCCAGCTCGGTATGATCGCGCACGAGCTGGGCATAAAGCCGGGTCTCGTCGAGGCCCCTGGGAATCTTCTCGAAATAGCGCACCGGCATGATGAACTCGATGACGGAATAGGGCGCGCCCTCGAACAGGTGGAGCTTGCGCGCGGCGATCAGTTCGCCCTCGCTTTCGGGAATGAAACGGGCCGGTCCCGACCGGCGGCTCCATGGCACGTGCTCCAGCATCTTGATGGAAAAGCGCGGATCGAGGTTGAGCTGGTCGTGGCCTGGCGCCTGCGGATTGAGGTCGCGCGTGGGCGGCGAGCGCAGGACATAGGTGCCGCGCCCGCGCTGGCTGGAAAGATAGCCCTCGTTCTGGAGCATGCTGATCGCCTGGCGCACGGTCGTTCGCGCAACGCCGTAGGTTTCCTGCAAATTCGGCAAGGGAGGAATCTGGCTGTCGATCGTCCATTCGCCACGACTGATCAGGTCGCGGAAAACGCTGGCCAGCTTCACATAGAGCGGAATGCCGTCCGATGCGTCGAATACACCGTTGTCCCTCGCCGCTTTCATCATGTCCTACCTCCCCCGAAAAACCGGCGGGCGCCTTTCCTGCGCCGCCCGGATACCCTCGCGGAAATCCTCGCTCTGGAAATGGATGCGCTGTTCGGCGATTTCGCGCTCGATCGCGGCGGCAACCACCGACGCGCGATTTCCGACCAGGGTCTGGCGCATCGAGCCGACCGCCAGCGGCGCGGCTGACGCAATCTCGCCCGCCAGATCGAGCGCGGCATCCATCAATTCGCCGGCGGGCACGACCCTTTCCACCAGTCCGAATCGCAATGCCTCGGCCGCGTCGATCCTTCTGCCGGTTTCCAGCAGGAGAAGGGCGGCTTGCCTGCCGACGACAGCGGGCAGGGTCGCACTGATCCCGAAGCCGGAATGGATGCCGAGCCGGGCGAAATTGGCCGAAAATCTTGCTTCCTCGGCCGCGATGCGGAAATCCCCAACCAGCGCCAGCCCCAGTCCGCCACCGATCGCCATGCCCTGCACGGCGACGACGATCGGTTTGGTGATGGCGAACAGCGCAATCGCGCTCTGGTAGATGCGGCCGGCGATTTCAACGTCAATGCCGTTGCCGTCGCCCCCGAAATCCGCGCCGGCGCAAAAGCTCCTGCCTTGCGAGCAAAGCACGATGGCGCGGCAATTCCCGTCGGCTTCGAAAGCCCTGAACGCGGCAAGCAGGCGGGCGACCGAATGTTCGTCGAAATAGTTGTGGGGCGGACGACAAAGCGTGACGACGCCGGCCTGACCGCGCAATTGGCTGGTAACGTCGCTACCGTTATCGTTCATTCCCGGCCTTCTCTTCGTGAATCAGGGGCGAGTCCGCACCATTCGCCTCGAATGTGCGGATCAGCCCCCTGGCCTGCAATGCCCGGATCTGATCCTCGTCGAGGCCGATCTCCCGGAGGACCTCGACGGAGTGTTCGCCTATCTCGGGCGGGTGCCGATCCGGACCCCTTTCAACGTCGCGGACGCTGAAAGGGGTTCGCATCTGGCGCAGCCTGCCCTGGGAGGGATGGTCGTAATCCTCGAACAGCCCGACCGCCTTGAGATGCGGATCGTCTTCCAAATCTTCCATATTGTTGACCGGGGCCGATGGAATGTCGAGTTCGTCGAATAGCGCGCGCCATTGCGCCGTGGTGCGCGTCGGCAGGATCTCCTTCGCCGCGACTTCGTAAAGGCCGGAAATATTCTGCGCCATCGCGTGCTGGTCGGCCATGAGCGGTCCGTCGAGTACGTCCTGGCGGCCGACGGCCGACAGAAAGCGTTGCCAGTGTTCGTATTTGTAGACGCCATGGACAATGTAGCCGTCCAGGGTCCGCGCCGGCTGACGGTGGGGACTCATCACCCTCTTGTAACCAAGATCGCCGATGGGCGGCACGTAGGAATGACCGTTCAGATGCTGGTTGAGCACGACGGTCACTGCCGATTCGAACATCGGCGTTTCGATGTAGCAGCCCTTGCCGGTGGCGCGCTGGTGATGCAGTCCGGCCAGCATCGCCTGGCCGAGCATCAGCCCGACCACCTTGTCGACGATGGCCAAAGGCAAGAGGGTCGGCTTGCCCGAGCCGACGGAATTGACCGCCGCCAGTCCGCTATAGGCCTGGATGATGTCGTCGAAGGCGGGAAAGTCGGCATAGGGACCGTCCTGGCCGAAGCCGATCGCCGCGCAATAGACCAGTCCCGGATTGACGGCCTTGACGGCATCGTAGCCGAAGCCGAGCCGTTCGATCGCCTTGACCCTCATGTTGTGGACGACGATATCGGCCTGCCGCAGCAGGTCGTTCAGCACCTCGCGGCCTTCCGCGCTCTTGAGGTCGAGCGAGATGCTGCGCTTGTTGCGGTTGACCGTCATCCATTGCGCGGTGACGCCTTTTTTCTTGCCGAGTCCGAGCTGGCGGTAATAATCGCCGTCGAGGGATTCCACCTTGATCACATCGGCGCCCAGATCGCCGAGAAACTGGGTCGCATAGGGGGCCATCAGAATATGGCCGATCTCGACGACCTTCACGCCTTCCAGAAAACGAAACACTCAATCCCCCCAATACCTCAATCGTCGCGGCCAGCTTGCATCCGGGGTCACGAGCGCCGATCCGACCGGATTATTAATATAATATGTATTATAGGATGTTTGTTCGTCAATCGCGTTCTTGAAGATTGATGCGACACGCACCGGCACAGTCTGCGGACGGCGAGGCAGGAGGGGCTGGAGGGCGAGAAAGCGGGACGAGCAGAAACCGGAAGCGGCGGAAAGCCGCTTGTCGGGAATTCGATGCTTGAGGTTCGATAGTGCAGAGTCCGGAAAGAGCCTCGAACATCGATCAGGCGGACGAATAGCCCACCGGCCGGTCAGGCCGCCCTGTCGGAGCCGCAAGATCGCAGACGGTGCGGATCGATGCCCTCAAGATCGACAGATCCTTCGTCGATCCGATTGGCACGGAATCACCCTTGCTGCATGTGACCGGCCGCATCATCCAGATTGGGATCGACTTGCGCCTGATCGTCATCGCCGAGGGAATCGAGCGGGAGGAGCAGGCCGCTTACCTGAAGGAGCGCGGCGTGACCCTTGCACAGGGATGGCACTATTCGCAGCCTGTTCCGGCATCGGAATTCATTGCCTTTTGGGCCGAGCGCCAGAAACGGCATGGGTCCGGCTCGCCAACGTGGGAAGGACGGGGGAAATCCGGTGGCGTGCATTCCCCTGTCCGGCCCTGGGGCGATTATGAGCGGCCGTAGTCCTGAAGCAATCGAGCGACGGGAGCCGTGGTCCAGCCTCTTTGATAGAGATAGCCTGCCGTCGCCTCGACCTCGCCAAGCAGGTGCAGTTCCTCGTCGGGACAATCGAAGAAGCGCAGGCTACCCTTGCCCGCCCAGACGGGGGAGGAGCGGGTATTGGTCAAAGGCAATTCGTATAGCTCTTCGGTGTCGGGAACATCGGGACTGGGGCTCGAGACGTAGCGGTAGAGCAGGGTCGAACTCGAATGGCCCGGCAAGGCTTCGATCTGGCTGGAGCTTTCGTCCAACTCGACATCCAGGTGAAGCACCGTATGTCCCTGACGCACGACCCGCGCACCGAGCCTCGCGCCCGACCCCATGGGGAACATGGCCGGGTTGCTTGGCTGCCAGCGGGTGCGCTCGACCTCGGCCAGGCGCTTGCTCCAGCCGAAGATGGAGCCCATCGCCATGGACCAGTCGCGATTGACCCACACAAAGGCCGTGTAACGCACGATGCGCCCGGCATGGCTGCAATAGAACCCCACGACGCCTTCATTGTAATTGCAGCGGAACGGGTCCTTCCAGATCTGGTCGGGATCGGACCGCGATACCTTGGTCATTTCCGCAACCATGGCCCAACCCTCTCCACTTTCAAGCGGCTCGACGCCGGGCGGCAGGAATTGCGCGATGCGGTCCGGGTCGGCCCGGAAAGTGACATGCAAAGCGTCACAGGAAATGTCGTGCGGCATGGGTTCAATCAGGGAAGCCCTTCCCGACACTGTTCGAGGATAGGCTGTTCCCTGTAGTACTCTTGGTTCGGACATGCTCTTTCCCGGCTCTACGGCTGCCTGGTGCAGGCTGCGTCATGCAATATCTTCAAGGGTGCGCGCGACGGATGGCTTTATTCGTCGCGCGCAATTGTTGCGGAATGCCGTCGGACATTCCGGGCAAAGGTCAGATGCCGGCGGCCTCCAGCATGGAGTTGGTAACCACCTGATCGAGGGGCACGATATTCTCGATCGTGTTCATCGACTTCATGAGTTCAATGCCCTTTTCCCACGCCGCAAGGTCGCAATACATGGGCTTGACGCCTTCGGGCGTCTTGGCCAGATCGCGCACGATGGCAAATTTGCGCGCGGTGGCGTCACGGTCCTCGGCCTCGACCGGGTTGTACTTGCCCAAGATGTCGGTGCAGCTTTCGGTGTTGGCCGGATCCATCATGTAGGCATGCGCACGTGCGCAGGCGCGGAGGTATTTCTGAACCAGTTCCCTGCCGGCATCATCCTTGAGCAGCACGGAGCTGCAGATGATGCTGTCCGGCGGGAAAGGCGCGAATTTGCCCGATCCGAGATAGGACAGCTCGATTCCCATCTTATCCAGGGCGACGCGGATGGGATAATAGGACCAGAATGCATCCACCTCACCGCGTTCGAGGAATGCGACGGCGCTCGACGAGAGGCCGGTCACGACCTTGTTGACGCTGTTGGGGTCAAGCCCTGCATTCAGCATCATCGCATCGAGCAGCTTGTCGGTGGAGCCGCCAATCGACATCAATCCGACGGTTTTGCCGACGAGGTCCTGGGGTGTGCGAATTTCCGCTTCCGGACGCGAAGCCAGTTCGAAAACGCTTTCGTAGATAGGCTGGGCGACGGTGATGACCTCCGCACCCTGGTTGACGATCGCCGGCACGCTGGTCACCGAGGCTCCCTGACCAAACTGCGCCTGCCCTGCGGCAAGCTGGGTAATGGCGTTGGCCGTGCCGGGCGATGCGGTCACCGTGAGATTCACGCCTTCTTCCGCCAGGTAACCCTTCTCGATTGCAATCAGAACGTAGGTTTGCAGCGGCGTAATATTCGAGGGGCCGATCCAGCTGGCCGCAATCATGTCCTGGGCATGCAGCTTCACGCTGAAGCCCATGCTGCCTGCGACGGCTGCCGTTCCGATGACAAAGTTTCTTCGATCCATTGCGAGTTCCCTTTCCTTGTGGTTGCCAGACTCTTGGATTGCGCGAAAAATCAGTTTGGTTCGGGCCTGCGAAGAAAGCCTGCGAACAATTCACCCGTTCGCCGCGCCGCATCGGCGTCGGCAAACCCGGCATTGGCTCGATGGATGCCATTGGGCAGGGCGGCGAGGACTTGCTGGTCCGCTCCCGAAAGCATGTCGCCCTCGGCAGACGTGATCATTACCGGCATTTCGAGCCGGGAGAGCGTCGCCAGCTTGTCGTAGCGAAAGGCTGCCTGGTAACTTTTGCCGAAGGTCGTGACGGCCTTGAGCGTCTCGACGAAGCGAGCATGCATGCTCTGCGAAGACGGCAGATCGACCGGCCGGCGATTGGCGGCGTCTTTCTCGAACCAGGGCCAGAAAAGGTACATGTCGCGCAGCATCATCCAGAGCTTCAGGGCATAAAGGCCGTCGCGATCCGGCGTCAGATCGGGAATGTAATTGTCGAGCAGCTTCTGCCGGAAGTCGGGCGGATAGATACCCACTCCGTCCAGGATCAGGCTCCGGACGGCAATATCGCCGCGCCGGGCGATCTCCATGGCGATCGACGCACCGGTGTGACAGCCATAGATGGCGCAGCTCGTGACGCCGCGGGCCTTCAGGAACCCGGTGCAGACATCGGCGTAGAAAGCAATATCCGGCACTTCGGGCATGGGGCCGGCCGAATCGCCGTTGCCCAGCGTATCTGGCGCGAGTACGTGGAAATGACGGCCCAGTTCGCTGACGATCGGCGCAATTCCCAACGCGCTGACCGGCGAAGGATGCAGACACAAGACAGTCTGCCCGTCCACCGGCCCGCAGTGCCGGTAGTGTATTTCGAAATCCCCGAAATACTCGAACGCGCGCCGAACGCGCGCGCCCCAAACGGTGCCGTCGCTATACATTCATCTCCCCGCCGTCGTCGCCATCCTGGCGGGCGATCTTTTCTTCCTCGACGATGACCAGTTCGTAGAGCTTTTTGTCGCGGAAGCGCTGCCATACGCGGGTCCTGAGGGTCCCGGTCAGGTAATTCTGAACCTCAAGCACCTCGATTCCCTCGTCCCCGTTGGCCCAGACATAGGGAAAAACCACCTGACCCTGGCTGGTCTTTTCCGACCTGCCGGAAACGATCTGCGTGCGGTCGTAGATATGGGAGCCACCCGGTCCCATGCGCGCCTGGAAGACCTTCTCGACCGGGGGCTCGTCCGTGTACAGATATTCGATGCGTTCTTCCCAAAGGTCGCCCACGCGGCGGCTGGTCTGGCGGCTCTTGAATTCCCGCTTCAGCTCGAGCGTCTGAGCGTCGATGACGCGATAGCGCCCGACCCACACGCCACCAGTCTCGCCGATCTCGGCCAGCACATCCTCCGGGAGATCGCGGAGATAGCATTCGGGATTGTTTTCGTTCGAAGCGTTCATACTGGATTGCTCAATTCGATAGACGGACGGATTCGTGCCAGCTGACGACCCTTCTGCGGATCGCGGCGATGGAGGAGTAGAAAAGGAAACCGAACACGGCCAGGACCAGGATGGTGGCAAACATGCGGTCCACCTGCAGCTGACTCAGCGTCGTGACGATGAAGGCACCCAGGCCTCGACTTCCGCCCAGATATTCTCCGACGATCGCGCCGGTAACGGCCAAAACGCTCGCCGTTTCGATCCCGGTCATGATGTAGGGGAGCACGGCGGGGATCTCGAGATGACGCACGCGTTGCCATGTCGATGCACGGTAGACCTGGAACAGGTCGCGCTTGATCTGCTCTATCGACGACACGCCAAGCATCGTCGCCTTGAGGATGGGGAAGAACGACAGCAGCGTCACCATCGCGATCTTGCTCTGGATGCCGAAGCCAAACCACAGAAGGAAAAGCGGCATCAGACCGACCTTGGGCGTGACCTGGCTGGCCACGATGAACGGCGAGAACATCGCCTCGGCCAGCCGCGACCGGCCAAGGAGAACGCCCAGAACCACGCCCAGCACGATGGCCAGGGCGAAGCCGGTGAGGATTTCACTGACGGTGTAGCGGAAATGTTCCCAGAAATAGTCCTTCTGCGCGAGGTCCACTAGCGCCTCGAAAACCTTCGAGGGCGGCGTCAGGACAAACCGGCTGACTTCGAAGAAATGGACCGCCGCTTCCCAGAGTATGAAAAACAGCACCACCATTCCCGCACCGATCATGCTGCGGTGGCGGACATAGACTGGCTGCTCGACCTTGTTCTCGACCGGCTTTTCTTCAAGCGAAGCACCAGAGTCTAGGGAGGTCATGTTCGAGTCTCCTATTTCAACTCTTGCCGGAAAATGTCGGACATGTTGCTGTATTCTTCCGAGGCCATCAGTTCGGAGCGTCTCGGGCGCGGAATATCGACTTCATTGATGCTTCGCACGGCGCCCGGACGACTGCTGAGCACCACCACCCGATCGGCAAGGAACACCGCTTCGGCAATCGAATGCGTGACAAAGACCACGCTGAAACGATGCTTGGTCCAAAGCTCCTGCAAAAAATCGTTCATGTGCTCGCGCGTCATCGCGTCGAGCGCGCCGAAGGGTTCGTCCATCAGCACGATATCGGGCTGGCCGACGAGGGCCCGGGCAATCGAAACCCGCTGCCGCATCCCTCCCGACAATTCATAGGGCATCTTGAGGGCAAAATCGGAAAGCCCGACGATTTCCAGCAATTCGCGCGCCTCGGCTTCGCGTTCGGCCTTGGGCACGCCGCGAAGCTCGAGCGGCAGGGTTACGTTTTCAAGGACGCGCCGCCATGGCAGCAGGTTGGCTTCCTGGAAAACATAGGAAAGCTTCGGGGCGTTATCCTTGCCGGCGGCGAACAGCGGCACGCCGGACACCTCGACCGAGCCCTGGGTAGGATGCAGCAGCCCGCCCAGGATGTTGAGCAGCGTGCTCTTCCCGCAGCCCGACTGTCCAAGCAACACCACAAACTCGCCATCGGCTACTTCCACATTGATGTCACGTAGCGCCCAGACCGCGGATTCCCCTCGTCCGTAGCAATGCGACAGGGATTTGACCGCGAGCTTTGGAACGGACCCCGGAGCGCTCGACGTTTCGACATTGCTCATTTGGCTGTCTCGGGCTTGCGGCCGATCAGCACCGAAAATTCGTGCGTGCGCTCGGCCGGCAGCGGTTTGTCGACGTCGAAATCAGAACGGGTCACCGGATCGATGAGACGAATGTCCTCATAGCCGATCGCAGCCATGTCTTTTTCGTAGTCCCAGGTGAGAAGATCCTCCAAGAAGGGCTCGTCATTGGCGACGCCATGACGCTTCTGCAGGAATTCGCCCAGTTCTCCGCCGGTTGCCCGATGCATGTCGAGGCTGACGAAATAGCCGCCCGGCGCCAGGGCGCGATAGGACGCGGCGACCACTTCGCGCGTCACTTCCTGGGGCAGTTCATGCAACAGCCAGTAGGCGGTGATGACATCGAACGAACGCCCCAGCTGGTCGATCTGCTCGGCCTGATGGCAGAAGAGATTGACATCCAGGTTCATCTCCCCGGTCCTCTTCTGGCCCAGCTTGATGAGCGGCATCGACAAGTCGACGCCTTCCACCACGGCCTGCGGCACGGCGCGCTTGATGGCGAATGCCAGCTTGCCATAGCCCGCACCCAGATCCATCACGCGCGGCGCCTCGAGTTCACTGGCAAGATCGGCCACGATCTCGGCGACACGCTTGTAGGGCACGTCGGCGGCGATCAGCGAAAACGAGAAATAGTTCGTCGCATATTCGTAAGCCAGGGCATCGCCCAGCGACGGCCAGACCCCGGGATTGTGCTGATGAAATCCGGTATCGCGGTAATAGCCGGGCAGGGTGTCGTTCCAGGCCTGCATTTCCCCGGGTTCGAGGTCGAAATCCCTGTCCTGCTCCAGTCCGCCGTTCCGCCGGAATGTTTCCACCAATCCGTGCGGACCATAGTACTTGGCCTGCTGCAGGTTCTTCTCGAACCAGCTGTAGGCGGCCAGCGCCTGCGTGCCCGTCAGTTCCCCGGGCGACTTCCCCTCCGCCTCGCGCATGACGTCGGCATAGAGATCGGACTTCCAGAACTTGCGCCCCTCCTGGACAAATTGCTGGTAGGGCTTGAAATGCAGGGAATGGGTCATGATCTCCGTTCCTTTCAGGTGAGGCTCGCACCAAGACGACGCGCAAGGGTCAGTGCCGGCGTAAGGGACATGCCGCTGGCGAAGGAAGCGCCCGAGAACTGGACGCCGCCCAGCATTTCGCCAAGGCAATGAACATGCGCGTGCGGCGCGCCGTTCACGATAAGATGCATGTCGTCATCCACCCGAATCCCGGGCCAGGTGCGCAACACCACCGTCTGGCAGGGGATCAGATAGAATTCGCCCGACAGGATGTCGGCATCGGACCAGTGGCGCCCATACCGGTCGGTCGCACCCGCCTTCAGGGACAGTTCGGCCCGGACGTTTTCCGCAAAGGCGCCGCCGTCGCCCAGAACTGCATCCAGGGAGCCGATGCGCGCACCTGCGATCGCAGAGATCAGCGCGCGCTGCTCGTCCTGGCTGGCGCCCGCTCCTCCCAGCAGCGGCGCAGAGCGCGCGAGCGTGTCGAAACTTCCCAGCACATGATAGGTATCTATCCTGTGCTCCAGGAAAGTGCGCTCGACGCCATTGATGCTTTCGGAGTTTTCGTTGATGAAACGGCGGCCTTCGGCATCCAGGAACATTTCCGGCACGCGCCGCTGTTGCGGATTGATCGCAAGTTTCTTCGACCAGTCGACAAGATTGCTGTCCGCACGTTGCGCATAGCCGCCAAGCGTCGGCAGGAATGTGCCGATACCGACGACTTCCGCCCCCTTGTCCACCAGCAGGCGCATCATGGTGCCATCGGCAAAGCTGCCGCCGCCATAGAGCGAACTTTGCCCGTGCCAGGCCTTCAGCAGTTCGGGATCGGCGCCGAATCCGCCGGTCGCGAGGGTGAGTTCAGGCGCATCGATCTCCTCGATCCGCCCGCCGTTTCTCACAAAAAGCATGACGGGGCTTGCATCGAGATCCAGGCCCTCGACGAGACAGCCCGACCGGACATTGAGGTTTGCGCGGATTTCAGGTTCCGCCAACAGCCGCTGCAGCACTTTCAGGATCGAAACGCCGCCAGCCACCCCCCAACAGGTACGCCGGATTTCATATGGCTCGTGGCTCTTGGCGATGATCGGCATGTCCGCCGCCATCTCGAAGCCTTCGTCCTCCAGCCAGTCCAAAGTGGCGGCCGCACCGTCGATGGCCAGCCGAACGAGGGAGGGCGTCAGTTGCCCCCTGCCCAGACGCTCGACCTCGATCAGGTGCCTGCCCGCATCGTCGTCGATGCCAAGGCGCCTTTGCCGTCTTGTTCCGGCGGCGCTCATATGGCCGCTCGAATACCATAACGTGCCGCCGATCACCGGCTCGCGGTCGATCACCAGCGTTTTTATTCCACGCCGCGCCGTCTCGATGGCACAGGCCAGACCGGCAACGCCCGCGCCAACAACCACATGCCGATAGCTCATGCCTTCTTGATGCCCTTGTAAAAGGCCGCGCTCTGGCCACTGGTTTCGGCAAGGAATTCAGGTTCTTCCAGTTGGGCAGCCAGTTCTTCGGCGGTCAGGATGCCCTTGGCTTGCAATACCTTGACCAAGGCCTCGACCACGCGGTCGTTTGCGACGGCCAGACCCGCGGTAATCAGCACGGCCCTGTCTACTTCAAACGGCTCCCGAGTCTCGTCGCCCATGAACACCTCCAAGGTACAATTGACTAATGTCATATCTATATGACAATGAAAATTCCACCCTGTCAAATGCTTTGTGCAGCGAGCGTGCGCCAAACGCCCGACATCGCTCACGCGGGGGCTCCGACGCTGTCTCCCGATCAGATTATCGGCCCGGCCTGGTGGCAATTTGCGCGGTGTCGCTCGATGCTGGCCAGGCCGCGTTCATCGCCCGCGCGAACGCGCCATGCGGATGACGCGTCAGCGGAAAGAGGTTTTGGATCGTGTCGTCGCGCGTCACGCCGCGTAGGTGCAGCATGTTGCGATTGGCCGCCAGCACGTTGAGAGAATCATGGGAAGTGGTGGTGAAGGTCGCCGGTCGAGCCGGTTGTGTACATCACGTCCCAGACGATGCGCTCGTCCGCATCATAGTCTGCCGGCAGGGCAAGCGTGAATTCGCAGGGACGGCCGACATAGTCGGCCTTGCTGGCCACCGGCAGGCGCGCGATGTCGGCAACGCCGGAAATCGTGTCGCGCTCTATGCCACGTTCGACGAAAAGACGGCTGTAATGGGGATGATGGCGAAAGGCGCGGTCGAGGGCGGCGGCGAATACCTTGTCACGCGCGCGGGCAAGCGCTTGCGGATCGTCAAAAAACAGTTCTTTGGACTCGGATGCTTCCTGGAATGCGATACGGGTTGAAGGTCAGCCGCCGGCCTTGTCCGGGCTCCAGAGCACGGCGTTCTCGCCATTCACCCGCGACATGCTCATCTGATATTCGTAGATGTCCGGGCGGTAGAGCGCATGGAGATATTCGACCGGGCGGTCGCTCTGGTCCGATACGGTACGCTTCACCCACAGAAGCGGAGAACCGGTCTCGATCTCGAGCAGGGGCGCGACCATGGTGTCGGCGAGCTTGGCAGAGACCGACTGGTCGGCGGATGTGACCTTGATGCCGGCGCGTTCCATCAGCAGCAGCAGCGGCGTCTCGGAGAGCTCCTGTTCGTCGCACTGCTTGCCGATATCCTCGGGCAGATATGTCGTCAGATGCGAAAACGGGACGTTTTCGTGATAGCGCACGCGTACCGCGCGCTGCACGGTTGCCCCGGGTTTCAGCTTGAGCTTTTCGGCCACGAGCGGCGGCGCCGGCACATAGCCGAACTCGATGAGCTTGGCGCGCGTACGCAGGCCCATCGCCACCAGATTCTCGAAGATGCCGCGAAGGTTCGCCGAGATCGCCTGCGGCTGCGGCGGCGTGCGCGCGAACGTGCCCCTGCCCCGCGTACGGCTGACGAAACCCTCCTGCTTGAGACGGTCCATCGCGCGCCGAATCGTGATCCGCGAAACGTTGAAGACCTGGGAGAGTTCGTGCTCGGAGGGAATCGGCTTGTCGCCGGCATATTGCCCTTCCTCGATCTGCTGCTTCAGCACGACATAGACCTGGTGGTGCAGCGGCGTCACGGCATCATTTGAGGGCGAATCCGGGCGCATCAGGTACCTCCCCAACAATTGTTATATTGTTATATCTTTTCAGGGAGTGAGAAGCAAGCCTCAAATCGCTAACAGGCAGACCCGCCATTTTGTGACGCGGACGTCTCGTCCATGGAGTGCATCAAGGCCGGATGCGCGTGAATCAAAGCTGTACCTGACTGCTGATGCCGGAAAGCGAGTTAAATGTCATATCATTATAGCAATTTCTCCAGGCTGGTCACATCGAATTCGGGATCAGCATCAATAGCAGAACATGTGGCAGCGGCCGCCCACGCCTCATCGGTGATGCTGCCCGGATAGAGGAAATCCTCCAGCACGATCCGTTGCAGGCCGTGGTTGTCGGCCAGCCATTCCAGCGCCGGGCCGATGGTTTCGCTGGCAAGTTTCACGGGAGAGGTCACGACCCTGCCATGCGATTTCGCAGCGATGTCGCCGGCCAGACGTATCGTCATCGACGCCGATTTTTTGCTGGAAACGGGTAGCCGGTGCGGGAATGAAGCCGGAAGACATGAAAGTCGAACCGTGCGGCGCGGCATCGCGTTCGACCACGACCACCCCGGCGCCGGTATCGGCAGCCTTCAGCGCGGCGACGAGACCGCAGGCCCCCGGTGCCGACAACGAGCACTTCGGTCTCGATGTCGATATGTTCGGGAGGTTCACGCGAAATGCCGGGGACGACGGCATCAGGAGTCATCCCGGCTTCCCCGGAGCAGCAAGGCCGCGTCGGCGCAGGTTGCCGGCGTGGCGATGGTGGACAGATCCGCGATCGAGCGCTCGTGCGTCTCCGCGCTGAAGGCGGCGCAACCGTCGGTCAGCAGCACCGTCGAGAAATCGCGCACATGGGCGTCGCGCAAGGTCGAGGCGACGCCGCCATTGGTGACGATGCCGCACATGATCAATGTCTCGATACCGGCCTTGCGCAGCACCCATTCGAGCCGTGTCATGTAGAATGCGGAATAGGCGACCTTCTCTATGGTGATGTCGGCCGGCTGCAGCGCATCGACCAGGCGATGCCCCCATTCGCCGGGCGCGAAATCGCCTTTCCCCAGGAAGGGCCTCAGGCTTTTGAGATGCGGTGAGATGAACGGCTCGCCACCCTTGCCCGGTACCAGCGTAAACTGGGTCGAGACAACCCAGCCGCCCCTTGCGCGCAAGGCGTCGGCTACCGGTTTCACGCGTTCGGGCAACGCGGCTATCGCCTCGCTTGTCTGTCCGCCCCGCGCATAGGCCCCCTCGGGATGCAGGAAGTCGTTCTGCAGATCGACGATGAGGAGCGCGGTTCTCGACGCATCGATGGACTTCAGGTCGATGCTCATGCAAGGGATCTCATGACCAGATTGCCGAAGCCGTCCACGGTGGCGACAAGACCGGGATCGATGAAGATGGTCGTGTCGGCCTGCTCCAGAATGGCTGGCCCCTCGACGACCGAGTCGATGGCCAACGCCAGCCGGTCGTAGATCCTCGCATCGTGGAATTCACCGTCGGCATAGACCCTGCGCGTACCGGTCTGGCAGGCTTCCGGCGGCTTTCCGTCGAGCGGCGCGAAGACCGCCATGTCGAGTTTCGGTCTGCGGCCCACGACGGCGACGCGATAGTTCATCACCCTCGTCTCGATGTTGTCGAGCAGCCGCCCGAACTCATCCCTGTAGGCGTCGTCAAAGGCATGGGCGATGGCCTCGCGCGTCAGGCCCGAAGCCGGGATGGCGACCGGTACGCTGACGGTATGGGTCTGGCCCAGATAAAGCATGTCGAATTCATAGATGCGGTCGATGGCGACGAAGGCGATTTCGGCTCCCGCCAGCAGCGACTCGGTTTCGTCGGCGACCCTCGTCATCTCTTTGCCAAGTTCGCCGGCATCGATCTGGCTCAACAATTTGTTGACGGTTTGCACGCGGTCGTGGCGCATGTCGGCGACGACGCAACCGAGCGCGGAGGTGACTCCCGGAAAGCGCGGTACGAGCGCCGAACCGAGCCCTACCTCCTTGATGAGCGCGCCGGTGTGCAGCGCACCGCCGCCGCCGAAGGGCATGGCGGCGAAGCGCGCCGGGTCGTGCCCTTTCTCGATGGAAACGAGGCGAATGGCTCCGGCCATCTTGGCGTTGGCGAGCTTCAGAACCGCTTCCGCCGCATCCTCGATGGAAATGCCCAGCGGCGTCGCGATGTGAACCTCGATGGCCCGGCGCGCAGCCTCGATGTCAAGCCTGCTGAGCTTGCCGCCGATGGGCCGGTCGGGGTTGATGCGTCCGAGTACGACATTGGCGTCGGTCACGGTCGGCCGGTCGTTGCCCAGCCCGTAGCAGACCGGTCCCGGGTCCGAGCCGGCCGATTCCGGGCCAACCTGCAACAGGCCGCCCATGTCCACGCCGGCGATGGATCCGCCACCCGCGCCGATGGTGGTGATCTCGATCATCGGTGTCCTGACGACCATGCCGAAATCGATGGCCGTCTGCGCCGAAAGTGCTGCCTTGTTGCCGGCGACCAGCGAGACGTCGAACGAGGTTCCGCCCATGTCGCAGGTGATGATGTCGTCGAAACCGGCGGCCTTAGCGATCTCCATGCCGGCGATGACGCCGGCAGCGGGGCCGGAAAGCGCGGTGCGCACCGGATAGCGCTTGGCGGTGTCGACCGACATCACGCCGCCATTCGACTGGACGATCAGCACGTCGCCGACAAAGCCGCGCGCCGCAAGACCCTTTTCCAGCCTGTCGAGATAGGAGGAGACGACGGGCTGGAGATAGGCGTTGAGCGTCGCGGTGGACAGGCGCTCGAACTCACGGATTTCCGGCAGGATCTCGGTAGCGGCGGTGACGTATTCGTTCGGCCAGACCTCGCGCACGGCCTCGACCGCGCGCTGCTCGTTTTCCGCGTTGGCATAGCCGTTGATGAAGAAGACGCAGACGGCCTCGCAACCCTTGTCCGCCAGTTCGCGGGCTCGTGCCTTGACCGCTTCGATGTCGACTTCCTCGAGCACGCTGCCGTCGGCAAGCGTACGCTCGTCGACCTCGACGCGATCGACGCGCTCCACGACAGGCTTGAAGTCGCCCTTCAGCCCCCAGGTCGTCGGGCGGTCGCGGCGGCGCATCTCGAGCACGTCGCGGAAGCCCGCGGTGGTAATGATGCCGGTGTGCGCGCCCTTGCGCTCCAGCAGGGCGTTGGTGCCCACCGTCGTGCCATGAACGATGGTGCGGATATCGGCGAAGTCTTCGACCTCACGCGAAATGCCTTCGACGAAGCCCCTGGACTGGTCGCCGCGCGTGGATGGAACCTTCGCCGTCCTGACTTCGCCCGAAACCGTGTCGAGAATGAAAACGTCGGTGAAGGTGCCGCCGAC
>JAGRLL010000366.1 GCA_020441855.1 Nitratireductor sp. | reverse complement strand
AGGTCGTTTGACCTCGCAACAGCCGAATAACGGCACCCATCAACTCATGTGGCAGAAGCTTTCGGGTGGCGCCTTTATCAGGCGCTACCTTTTCGATTGCCGCAGGAACATCACCCAATAGATGCCAGCCGCGACCAGCGTCATGAATACGCCGGCAAAAAGCGCGTCGGAAATGAAATGGCCGCCCTGCCCGACCCGGATCAACGCCGACACAAGCCCCATGACGATCGCAAGCGCGTAGAAGATCGGCCGCCATGCCGTGGTGACGAAGGCGAGCGCCATGAAGGCCATCACCATCGAAGCCACCTCGCCGGAAACGAAAGAACAATTGTCGGCGCAGGTCCCGCTCCAGTCGAGTGGCGTGGTATGCAATTCGCCGCCGCCGAGCTGGATTACCTCGCGCGGCCGCCAGCGCCCCCAATGCTCCTTCAGAATGACATTGACCAGCAATAGCGGCCCGGTGAGCGAGCACGCCATCAAATAGAGCCAGCGGCGAAAGTCGAGATTGAGAAGTCTGGGCCGCTGGCTGAACGTGACAAGGCACGCGATGGTGACGAGCACGTACCAGGCGGTAAAGCCCTTGAGAAACACGTCGCGCAGGAAACGCCAGAACCATGCCTGCGTCATGGGGAAGACATCGCGCCCTGCCTGGAACGCATGGGAGACGGCGATGTCGAGCTCCGGCCATACCGTGAAGACGAAGGCGGTAACCGCGCCAAGCGCCATCGCCACGAGCGCAACTCTTGCGGTTTCGCCTCTGCCCGGCAGATGAGCCCAGAACGGCTGATCATCCTGCCGGGTGTTTTCCGCTTCCGCCCCGTTCGACGCGGCCATCACCCTTCTTCCCGCGCTCCCGCGCCGTCCGGCGCGAAGCCTCGCAGTGCATAGAACCAGACATGGCCGATGAAGCCCGTGGGCGGTTTGGTGTCACCCAGCAATTCGACGTCCTTGAATTGCGAGACGATCTCATACGGGTTGCGTCGGCTGGTCATGTAGAGAACCGGCTCGCCCGGATTGTCCTGATAGGCGCGAGTCAATTCGAAATGGTCGTCTGGCACCTCGTTCCAGCGCCAGGAAACGATCTTCTCGGGGCGTTCGCGCATGTAGTAGATCATCAGCGAGGCAAGCCGCCTGTTATCGACCATCACCACCGAATACTGGCCTTTCGCCACCTGATCCGCGAGCTCGGCAGCAGCCTCGCGCGATCCATGCATGCGGTCGAACGGACGGATATTGTCGGGCAGCGGCAGGCTGCCCGGCGTCGAAAACGCCACGGCGATGGCGAGCATGGCGAAAACGGTCGTATGCACCCACATCGAGGTGCGGTGCCACCATTCCGGTATGTGGTTGACCATCAGATCGGTCACCAGCACCGTCGCCGCGACATAGGTGAGCGCGGCCCAGTTCGCATACGCCTTGCTCAGCAGCGACTGGACGATGATCAATGCAAGCACCGGCACCGAGAAGCACAGCAGGTACAATTGCTGACGGTTCATGCCTTCGAAGATCAGGCGGAAAATCGCCACCACGAAGATGCCGAACAGGATCGGCCCCATCACGGCGAACTGCGATCCGAAGAATTCCGCGAAACGGGCAAAATGCAGCCTGCCGTCCCAGCCGATATTCTCGCCGGTATGGCCGACCGTCGCGAACTGGTTCTGCAGGTTCCACACGACATTGGGCGCAAAGATCAGCGCGCCGATTGCCAGCGCCAGCCAGAAACCCGGCCTGCCGAGCACGTGCGGGCGCTCCGACACGCTGAACGAATAGATCAGCGCGCAAGGCAGGAAATAGACCATCGCGTATTTCGACAGCATGCCGGCGCCGAGCATCAGCCCGAGCATGACGGCCCATTTGAGTTTGCCGGTTTCCTCGAAATAGACGAACGCAAGAAGCGCCATGGCCCAGAAGAACAGCAAGGGCACGTCGGTCGAGACCAGTGTGGAGGAGAGCGATACTGCCGGCAGAGTCGCATAGACGATCGCGGACCAGAAGCCCGTGCGCGCATCGAACAGTTTCGCCGCCAACACGAAAATGGCGAACGCCGTTGCCGTGTGCATAAGCGGCGACATCAGGCGCACGCAGAATTCGCTGTCACCGCAAACGCCGGTGAATGCACCGATGATCCAGGCGAGCATCGGCGGCTTGGAGAAATAGCCGAAAGCCGGCTCCTTCCCCCAGACCCAGTATTGCGCTTCGTCGAAGAAGAGTTCCGTCGTATTGAACCACAGCGACACGAGCCGCACGATCAATATCACGCCGAGCACGAACGCAACGCGCTGCGGCCAGGGCTGCCAGACGACATCCTGCCTTGCGGTGGGGACGCCACCGATATGCCGTATCGAAGTCAAAAGCCGATCTCCGGGGCCAAACGGAACGTCGCAGGGGCCGGCGGCTGCATCCCGCGCTCGCCCCCCGGTAACGTTCGCCACCCTTGCCAATTGGCCGCGTGTATGGGATTTACGCCGCCGCAAGTCAAGCTGGCCGGATCGTTCCCCGGTGGTTCCCCCGATGGTTCGATTGGCGGGCTCCCGACCAGCGAAAGGCCAGATCGCAACTTCACGGCAACAATGCAGATTTCCGTCGTCATCCCGGCCTTCAACGAGGAAGGCAATATCGGACGTCTCGTGACCGAGACCTTCGAAGCCGTGCCCGACGCCATGTTGGGCGAGGTGATCGTCGTCGACGATTGCTCCAATGACGCTTCCGCCGATGAAGTCAGGGCATTGAAGGCAAAGCATCCCAAGCTGAGACTGGTGCGTCACCTGAGCAATGCAGGCCAGAGCGCCAGCCTGCGCAGCGGCATCCTTGCCGCCCGCTTCCCCGTCATCGCCCAGATGGACGGCGATGGCCAGAACGACCCGAAGGACATCCCTGCCCTGATCGGCCATCTCGCCGAACCGGGCGACAGGTCGGGCCCGGCACTCGTTGGCGGCGTGCGTACAAGGCGCAAGGATACCGGCTCGAAACGCTATGCCTCCAAGGCCGCCAACTGGATCCGCGACACCATTCTCAAGGACGATTGCCCGGACACCGGATGCGGCATCAAGGTCTACTGGCGCGAGGCTTTCCTGCTTCTGCCCTTCTTCACCAGCGTGCATCGCTATCTGCCGGCGCTGTTCCAGAGCTATGGCTACGAGACCGCCTACCATCCGGTCAACGACCGGCCGCGGATCGCCGGCGTCTCCAAATACAACAATTTCAACCGGGCGATGATCGGCCTCTACGACCTGTTCGGTGTCACCTGGCTGAGAAAGCGCACGAAGAAGCCGGACACGGCGGAAGACTGAGGGTTCAGCCGGCTCCTTCCAGGTCCGCGGCAGCATCGGCTTGCGCCTCGCTGCGCAGCCGCTTGCGATAGCGTGCATAGACCCATACGCCAATCAGCGTTGAAATGACGAACAGGCCGACGGACACCGCGACCTGAACGCTTGAGCCCACATTGACGCCCGACCCCATCAGCACGAACACCAGCGTCTGCGGCACGTAGCCCGCGAGCGAGCCTGCCAGAAACGCCGCAAACGGTATCGCCGAGGCTCCCGCCGCCAGATTGGCGAGCAGATTGGAACCTACCGGCAGCAAGCGCAGGATGAAGGTCAGCCAGAACGTGTCGCGCGCCCAGATGCGACGCGCGACGTCTACCCGCCCGCGGATCAGGTTCACCGCCGCATCATGGAACATCCGCGCGAAGAAATAGGCTATGAGGCAGCCCAGACCGCTACCGGCGAGCGCAATCAGAAAACCTTCGCCGAGCCCGAAAAAATACGCGGCGAAAAAGCTGATCGCCTGACGCGGCCCGCCGAACGCCGTGAACAGGCCGGCAAGCGCCAGATAGGCAAGCCTTCCGTGCAGCCAGCCCGCTTCCGCATCGCCCGAGAACGCCAGCGCCTCGACGATTTCCTCGAACTTGTAGCTTTCGATGAGAAAACCCGCGCCGACCAGCACGCAGATAAGGATCAGGCCGCGCACGACCAGCTTCGGCCCCATCTGACGCAAGGCAGAACCGGTTTCCGCAGGCGTCGATTGATCTGCTTCTTGATCTGGTTGTGGCCGGTTCGACATCGCCGCTGGCCGTCCTCTTTGCTTCCCGTCATGCAACGCAGGCGTGACCTAGCAACCGGCTCGCGCATGCGCAAACGAAAAGGCCCGTAGAAATCCCACAGGCCGCGATGGAATGCCAGCTTGACGCAGCCTGCGCCAGCGGCGATGCATCGTCTGCAAACGTTCGAACGACACAGGAAATTGCATGCCAGCAGGATCCGGAAATGCCCGGGAAACCATAGTCATCGGCGCCGGCATCATCGGCGCCTCGATCGCCTGGCATCTGGCGCGCGGCGGCGCATCCGTCACCGTGATCGACAATGCTGCGGGTGGTGGTGCCACAGCCGCATCTTTTGCCTGGATCAACGCGTCCATCGGCAATCCGCGCGAATATTTCGATCTGCGCATGCGTTCGATCGAGGACTGGCGGCGCTGGGCGCGCGACCTGCCGGTGCTCGGCGCAAGCATGTGCGGCAGCCTGTCCTTCGAATTGTCCGGGGACGAGCTGGAAGCCTATGTCCGCGAGTATGGCGGCTGGGGTTACGATATCAGACTGGTCGGGCGCACCGAGATCGAAGCGCTGGAACCCGCGCTGCGCAACCCGCCACAGGCAGCCGCCCTGGTCGGCGACGAAGGCATGGTTGAACCGGTACACGCCGCCAACGCCCTGCTGCGCGACGCGGGCGTAAAGGTGCTTTCGGGCATGAGCGTGCGCGGCATCGCGACCACGAATGGCCGGATCACCGCCGTCGAGACAGAAAACGGTATCGTCGAAGCCGATGCAATTGTGGTCGCGGCGGGCACGGGAACACAGGTGCTGCTGGCAAGTTGCGGCGTCGATTTCGCTATGAAGACACCGCCCGGCCTGCTGATCCATACGAAGCCGCTGGATCGCAAGCTTTTCGACCGGCTGATCATCTCGCCCGATCTGCATGTACGACAGAGGCCGGATGGCAGCCTGCTCGCCGGCGCCGATTTTACCGGGGATTTCGATCCCGACCGGCCGCAGGAAACAATCGAAATGCTTGCCGTGAAAATCCGGAACCTGATCGGTGACGATCCGGCCATCGAAATCGCCGGTTTCACCGTCGCCGAGCGGCCCACCCCCATGGATGGCTTTCCCGCGCTTGGACCGGTGCCCGGCATCGAGGGCCTGCATGTCGCCGTCACGCATTCAGGCGTGACGCTTGCCCCGGTCGTCGGCGAATTGCTGGCCGCAAACGTCCTGAGCGGCAAGACAGACCGCTGTCTGGAACGCTATGCTATCGCCCGTTTCCTCGAAGCTGGCGGCGCGGTACCTGGCCGGTCTTGACGCACCGCCCTGCCCGCTTGCACATTCAATTCGCGCAGAGGAGGATCAGCGTGAATACCGAAAGCCCGAACCTGCTGGACGACGTAGCACTGGTGCCCTGGCTCGAAACCCATGTTCCGGGCTTCAGCGAACTGCACGAGATCCGGAAGTTCGACACCGGCCAGTCCAATCCGACCTATCTGATTGTCGCCGAGAGCGGCAAATACGTGCTGCGCGCCAAGCCGCCGGGCGACCTGCTCAAATCCGCCCACCAGGTGGATCGCGAGTACCGCGTCATGAAGGCATTGGGCGATACCGATGTACCGGTGCCGAAAGTCTTCGCGTTGCAGGAGGAAGAAGGCTCGCCCATCGACCGCATGTTCTTCGTCATGGAATTCCTCGACGGCCACATTTTCTGGGACCCTGCCCTGCACGAATTGACCGGCCCGGAGGCAAACGCCCATCGCGGCCAGGTCTACGACGCGATGAATGGTGCACTCGCCGCGCTGCACAATGTCGATGTCAATGCCGTGGGCCTGTCGGATTTCGGCAAACCCGGCTCCTATTTCGAGCGTCAGTTCAGCCGCTGGAGCAAGCAATACGCGGCTAGCGAAATCGACAGTATCGACGAGATCCACCAGCTCATGAACTGGCTCGAGCCGCGCATCCCCGCCGACGATGGTACTGTATCGCTCGTCCATGGTGACTTCCGCCTCGACAACATGGTGTTCTCGCACGACGCCAGCCGCATTCTCGGCGTGCTCGACTGGGAATTGTC
>JAGRLL010000365.1 GCA_020441855.1 Nitratireductor sp. | reverse complement strand
GATGTGGTCTGGCTGTTCCTGTTCTGCTGCATCTATGTCTGGGCTTCGTGGGGTGCGCCGATCGCGCATGGCTGAGGCCACGAACCGGACGGAAACTGGGGGAAGGCGGTTCGGCAACGGACCGCCTTCCTCGCTTTCGGCATGGCTGCTCGCGCTCTGCCTTTCGCTGTCGTTGCAATCTTCTCCTGCCTTGGCGCAAACCGTGGATCTGGTCAGGGTCCACAAGGCCGACAGGAGGCTGGAACTGCTTGCCGGCGAGAAAGTGCTTCGCACGTTCCCGGTCGCGCTGGGTGGCGCCCCCGTGGGGCACAAACACAGGCAGGGCGATGAACGCACGCCCGAGGGCCGCTACGTGCTGGACTGGCGCAACGCCGCGAGCGGCTTCCACAAGTCGATCCATATCGACTACCCGAATGCGGACGACCGCCGCGCGGCGCGAAGTCGCAATGAGGACCCGGGGGGCATGATCATGATTCACGGCCAGAAAAACGGATTCGGCTGGGCTGCCTGGCTCGTGCAGGAACTGAACTGGACGGATGGCTGCATCGCTTTGACCAATGGCGACATGGACGAAGTTTGGGGCATGGTCAAAAACGGTACACCGATCGAAATACTTCCGTGACAAGGACGGCAGCGACATGAACGAAGACAAGGCAATCTGGCCGCCGGTTTCGCCAATGGAGGCGGGCTTGAAGGGATCGTGCCCGCGCTGCGGGCAGGGCAGGCTCTATTCCGGTGTGCTGACGCCGGCGAAGAGCTGCGCCAATTGCGGCCTCGACTATACCTTCATCGATTCCGGCGACGGCCCTGCCGTCTTCGTTATCCTGATCCTGGGCTTTGTGATACTCGGCCTTGCGCTCGCCTTCGACTCGGCCTTTTCGCCGCCCATCTGGGTGCATGTCATCATCTGGATACCCGTGATCACCGCGGCTAGCGTCTGGTCGCTGCGCTTCGCCAAGGCCTACATGATCGCGTTGCAGTTCCGCCACTCGGCAAAGGAAGGCGAACTGGAGTGAAACGATCGTCCTTCTGGCTGGTACTGGTCTGTATCCTCGCCGCCACGACGGTCCTCGTCGCGCTCGGCACCTGGCAGGTGCGCCGCCTCGCATGGAAGGAAGCATTGATCGCATCCGTCGAGGCGCGCCGGCAGGAAGCGCCGATAACGCTGGACGGCATGGTCGACCAATGGCAACGCGACCAGGATGTCGACTATCTTCCCGTCACCCTGAGCGGCGAGTTCGACCACGCCCGTGAAGTCTTCTTCTACACCACGTTCGGGGGCAAGGTCGGCTGGGATGTCCTTGCTCCGCTCGTGTTGGCCGACGGACGCGTGGCGATTGTCGATCGCGGTTTTGTTCCGGATGCACTGCGCGACCCGAAGGAACGCGGCCCGGGCCAGATCCGCGGCGAGGTAACCGTGACCGGTCTTGCCCGCAACCCGCAATTTGACAAGCCGAACAGCTTCGTACCCGACAATCGTCCCGACAAGCGCGAGTTCTACTGGAAGGACTTTGCCGCCATCGCGCAGACCATGGATTTGCAACGCGACGACACGCTGGTGCCCTTCATCGTCGATGCCGGGCCTTCCGATATTCCCGGCGGTTTCCCCAGGGGCGGCACGACCCTGATCGAGTTCCCCAACAACCATCTCCAATACGCGATCACTTGGTACGGTCTCGCGCTCGCCTGCGTGGGTGTAGGCGGATTTTTCCTCTTCTCGCGTCGTCGGGCGGCTGTGGGAAAGAACTGATTCGTACGAATAGTCGGCGTGTTGCCGTCCTGGTTTGCTGCCAGAGGTGACATGTCGCATAGAATGCAACGTCGCGGCGCTTCAATCGTTCGCGATGGGTGGGGGATTGCGCCATGCAGGACTTGCTGCATGTCTCGTATGCAGATGAGAAATTCACCCAGTCGGCGGCATTGCTGAGCCTTTCAGCGCGTCGTTTCGGCGTTCGAGATATCAGGATTTACGGCCCCCGATCCGCGGCTGTCCTTCGTACCTTTTCAGAAAATCCATCGATACGGCCCGATATGCGCGGCGCCGGGTATTGGCTGTGGAAACCCTATATCATTCTGGATGCGATGGCGCAGGTGCCTGACGGAACGCCTGTCCTCTATGCCGATTGCGGCGTCGAATATGTCGATGACCCCGCGCCGTTGCTTTCGCTCCTGGAAGGGCGCGACATCGTTCTGTTCGACAACCGGCTGCCGGAATGGACTCAGGCCGCATTCACCAAACGCGACTGTTTTGTCCTGATGGATGCGGATATTCGCGAACACTGGAACGCTCGCCAGCTCGATGCCGCGTTCCAGCTTTATCGCGCAGGTCCGGTGGCACGGGCGTTCCTGACGGAATTGAGGGATTGCATGCGCGATCCGAGAATCCTGACCGATATTCCCAATGAACTCGGCAGGGAAAACCTGCCGGAATTCGTCGATCACAGGCATGATCAGTCGGTGTTGACGGTTCTGGCCCGCAATCATGGCGTCGAAACGTTCCGCAGTCCGGCGATTCCGCCGCAGGATGGCGACGAGCGGTCCCGTTACCCGAAGATTTTCGATCAGCACCGCCGCAAGAACAAGAAGCTCGGCAAATACCTTCGGATGCGGCTGAAAAGAGCATTGTGGGCACGCCCCGCCAAAAAGGTTGCCCGGTGAAGCGCGCAGACGGGTAATCCGGGCTCAGCGGGCTTGACAGTCGCCGTCACGCTACCTCTATTCCCCGCATGCTCGACAAGACACTCGAAAAGACAGTTAACACCGATACGCGAGGCGCAGTGACATTGCGGCTGTGCGGTCCGCGCGGCTTTTGCGCCGGCGTCGACCGGGCGATCCAGATCGTCGTCCTGGCGCTCAAGAAGTATGGTGCGCCGGTCTATGTCCGCCACGAGATCG
>JAGRLL010000049.1:16273-28252 GCA_020441855.1 Nitratireductor sp. | reverse complement strand
GCCGAAAGCTTCCGCGTCAATCTGGGGACCGGGCGCGGCCTGTCGATTCGCGAAATTCTCGATGCGATCCATGCTATAACAGGTCGCGAAGTGCCGACACTCGTCAGGCCGAGACGTGCGGGCGATCCGCCTGCATTGTACGCGGACACGCGCCGGGCATCCGAATTGCTCGGCTTCACGCCCGAGCACTCCGACGTCGAGACGATTATCGCCACGGCTTGGCGGTCGAGGTCGGCGAGCAATACGGCTACCGCATGAGATGGCGGTTGCCGGCAAGGCGCACATGGCAGCCAGATTGATCCCTCTCACCCTTTCCCTCGTACGGCGCGAGATCGCGGGCCGCTATCGCGGCTCGGTGCTCGGCATTGCGTGGTCGCTCATCAATCCGCTGTTCATGCTGGCGATTTACACCCTGGTCTTCGGTGGGGTGTTCCAGGCGCGCTGGCGCGTGCCGGGCCGTGTGGAGGAGGGCCACTCGATGGCCGAATTCGCCATCATCCTGTTTGCGGGCCTGATCGTCTTCCAGGTTTTTTCCGAAGTGGTCAATCGTGCGCCCGGCCTCATCATCGCCAACGCCAATTACGTCAAGCGGATCGTCTTCCCGCTGGAAGTGCTGGTGCCCGTCGTGCTGGGCGTTGCGCTCTTCCACGGCGCCGTTTCGGTCGTGGTGCTCATGGTGTTCGAATATTTCCTGATGGGCGGAGTGCCGTGGACGGTATTGGCGTTGCCGCTGGTCGTCGTGCCGTTCGCTCTTCTCGTACTCGGCTTCGGCTGGTTCTTCGCCTCGCTTGGCACCTATCTGCGCGATATCGGCCAGTTTCTGGGCACGGCGGTCATGGCGCTCATGTTCCTTTCGCCGCTCTTCTTCCAGCGTGAGTCCTTGCCAGACTGGATCCGGCCCTGGATCATATTGAATCCGCTCACCGTCCCGATGGAACAGGCGCGTGAAGTCTTGCTTTGGGGACGCCTTCCCGACTGGCTGGCCCTCGGCGTCTACACCGCAATCGCCGCGATGGTCTGTCTGCTGGGCTTCCTGTTCTTCCAGAAGACGCGCAAGGGGTTCGCCGATGTCCTCTGAAGAGCGGCGGGACACGAGCCGGCAATTGCCCGTGCATTCCGATGCGCCCCGACGCGACGGGTTCGCGATCCGCGTTCGCGATGTTTCCAAGCACTATCTCATGTACGACAGGCCGGAAGACCGGTTGAAGCAGATGGTGATGCCGCGGCTCGACCAGCTCTCCGGCAGGCCGCCGCGCCGCTATTTCCGCGATTTCGCCGCGTTGAATGGCGTTTCCTTCGACGTGCGGCGCGGCGAGACGGTCGGGATCATCGGGCGCAACGGCTCGGGCAAATCGACCATGCTGCAGATCATCTGCGGCACGTTGCAGCCAACCGGCGGTTCGGTCGAGGTCGACGGCCGCGTTGCGGCCCTTCTCGAACTCGGCGCCGGATTCAATCCGGAATTCACCGGCCGCGAGAACGTCTATCTCAACGCCGCCATTTTGGGCCTGACGCGCGCCGAGACCGATTCCCGCTTCGACGACATAGCCCGCTTTGCCGATATCGGCGCCTTCATCGAACAGCCGGTCAAGACCTATTCCTCCGGCATGTATGTCCGGCTCGCCTTCGCGGTCGCCATCAACGTCGACCCTGAAATCCTGGTGGTCGACGAGGCGCTGGCAGTTGGCGACGAGGCTTTTCAGCGGAAGTGTTTCGCGCGCATCGAGGATATCCGCGACAGGGGCGGCACCATCCTCTTCGTAAGCCACGGCGCGCAGACCATCGTGCAGCTCTGCGACCGCGCCTTGCTGTTCGACCGGGGCGAGATGATATTGCAGGGTCGGCCGAAAACGGTGGTCGGCCAATACCAGCGGCTGGCGAATGCGAGCGAGGAAATGGCTGCGAAGGTGCGCGCGCAGATCCTTGCCATGCGCGAAGCGCCGCACGCTAATCGTGCGCTGATTGAGGGCGCTGCAGCCGGAATCGAACCCGATGGTGAAGCCGGGGTGGAAGCGCTGTCCATTGGACGCCAACCCATCGTGGAGGCTGCCGCCGCGCTCCAGGACGATGGCTTGGCCGACTTCTTCGATTCCAATCTCGTTTCGCAGTCCAGGGTAGAACTTGAACAACGCGGTGCGCACATCCGCGATGTTCGCATCGCCGCACTCGATGGCAGGCCGGTCAACGTGCTGAGAATGGGGAAGCGGTACGTATTCGAATATTGGGCGGATTTCTCAATGACCGCGAGCAACGTGGCATTCGGGATGTTCATACGAACACCAACCGGTGCGGATCTGGCCGGCGCGAACACCGAGAACGACCACGCGTTTCGAATGGACGTGACGGAGCCGCCGACAACCCGGCACGTCCGGTTCTTCTTCGATTGTATTTTGTCGCCGGGAACGTATTTCTTCACCTGCGGGGTCACGGGGAAATCCGGTGGTGAAGCTGTCGTCATGCATCGTATTCGCGACAGCGTAATGTTCCGGGTGGCGCCCGAAAGTGGTTTGATTTCCACCGGTCATTTTGACATTGGCTGCGAATTCTCGATTGAAATGAACAAGGCTTAGAAATGTGACCAAGCTTATTGTCGCAAATTCTCTCAACCTGGCCTATGTCATTCTACCGAAATGCGCTTGCACGTCGATCAAGTCCTACATTTGCAGTGCGGACCCGAACAATCCACTTCAAATCGACGAAAATTACACGACCAAAGCGCTCGAGGGCATTTTTGGCCCTTACACAACGGACATTGGAGCATCGATCAACCTGAGCGCATATGGCGATTATTTGCGCTTTACATTCGTGCGCGATCCGGTTTCGCGTCTGGTATCCCTGTATAACGAGAAAGTTCGATCCGCCCTTTACCCGCCGCTTGCGGATTTTGGCGTAAAACCGGGCATGAGTTTTCAGGCATTTGCCGAAGTGATTTGCGCCGTGCCTGACGAATTGGCCGACGACCATTTTTGCTCACAATCCTTCATGATCGCACATGAAGGCGAAGTGCTCGTTGACCTGTTGGCGCCGATTGAAAGAACTGGCGAATTGCTTCCCGGGCTGCTCACCCTCAGCGGCCACCCCTGGAATGGTCCGACTTTTCATCATCGGCTCACGTCAAAGACGTTTGGCAGGGACGATTTGTCCGTTCGCGTGCGCCAACTCATTCTTGACCGCTACAGCGCCGATGCCGCTCTCCATGAGCAGGTATCCGTCGCGCCAATGATATCAGGGCGCGATGACCCGCGTTTGCAAGCTTTGAAAGCCTTGTTGTGAACCGGGCGATCTGGAGCCTTTGGCTACAGGGCGAGCATAATGCTCCCATATTGCAGCAGGCGTGTCTCAAATCATGGCGAAGGTTCAATCCGGATTGGGAGTTCGTCTGTCTGGACGAACGGTCGGCGTCCCGATATCTCGATCTTGACCTCGAAAGATTGCGGCGTCTTGGTGCCACGCCGCAGGCTCTTTCCGACATTGTCAGAATTGAGCTCCTGAATCGCTACGGTGGCGTCTGGGTGGATGCCTCGTGTCTTTGCCGCAAACCGCTCTCCGCATGGCTCCACGAAGTCAGCGCGAACGGCTTCTTCGCCTTCTCCAATCCCGGCCCGGACCGCCTGGTCTCCACATGGTTCTTGTATGCCGAGCAGGGGCATCCGATAATTCGTCATTGGGCCGGTGTTGTTTCTGGCTTCTGGCGCACTTCACCTGGCCGTCCCCTCGATCTTGAAGATTCGCCGCCCCTTCTGGCATTTCTGCTAGAGAGATATCCCTGGCTCTGGGGAGTTCGAGCGGTTCGATGGATTGAACGCGCTTATCCTTATTTCTGGTTTCACTATCTTTTCGAGTGGGTGGTAAGACGATACCCGGAGGTTCGCAATTCCCACGCTTCAATGCCGAAGGTCTCCTCGGACATCCCTCACCGTGCACAAATGATGGGGCTGGGGCAACTGCCGACACCGGAACAGAAGACCGAGCTTGGGGAATGCAGCGCTCCCCTCTACAAACTGGACAGCCGTTTGCCATTCGATGCGGCGCCCGCCGGCTCGATCCTGCACGTTTTGCTGGCCGACGGTCTCGAGGACTGATCGCGCTGCTCGCCCAGCGATGAGCTACAGTGCAACCTTATCGCGATATCGGCGGATGCGCCGCTCGCAAGGCACGCCTCAGCGAATAGGCCGGGCGCTCGATGAGCCGATAGCCCAGATAGCCCGCAAGGATGGATCCGCAAACCGCGACCAGAAGGGCAGGGGCAGAGGGAAGAAGCCGCCCGGCCCAAATGCCGATTCCCCAATGATACAGATAGATGGAAAAGGACCAGCGGCCGATCGTCCCGAGTGCGCTGCCTGCAAGCAAGCGTGGCGGCGCGATATAGGCGCCGTAGATGACGAGCGACCACATCGGCCCGAAAACATAGTGCTTGTCTACCAGACCCTGGTCTGGATCGAGGATGAGGCCTGCTTTCACGGTGATCGTGAAGGCAATGATGACGAACAGACCAAATGCCAAAAGAAGCCTCGCCAATGACGGTGATGCCAACGGCAAGAAACGAATTGAGCAAGCCGCGACAACACCTGACAGGAAATTGATCGCGTACCAGCCCGTCCACATTGAGCTTGGAGGTGTGTTTCCGGGCGGCCAGATCGCCACCGCGAGGCCAAGTGTCAGCAGGATGGCAAATATCGCCCCGATCACGCCCGAGATGCGTCGGCCCGCCAGCGCGATGGCGATTATGAAGGGCAGGAAAAGATAGAAGATGAACTCAGGCGCGATGGTCCACAGATGTGACGTTGACGTCTGAAGCGAGAAACTGAGCCAGACGTCTTTCCAGGAAACGATGTCGGTTGTGCCGATGACCCGATAGACGATGAGCGCGATCAGGAAAGGCGGTGCGATGCGGAGTATCCGGCCGACGGAGTAGGTGTACAGGCGCTGAATGCCAAGCCCGTTCAGGAGCTCCAGCGACAGCAGGAAGGCGCTCAGCGAAAAGAAGAGCCAGACGCCGATCTTGGGAACGCCGGTCAGGAAGCCGGTTCCTTCCGGAACCCAGTCCGTCCATTGAAAGGTCAGTGGGCCGTACGTGAAGAACCGCAGATGAAGCAGAACGACGATTAGGCAGGCAATGGCACGAAGTCCGTCCATCGCGGGTACACGCCAATCTGGCCCAATCCCGTTCTTCATGAGAATTGCGTCTCATTCGGGATCGGGCCTGTCAACCGAATACAACTTATTCGGTAGTAGCCTCCCTCAATTCCGCCACTTCCGCCCGCGTTTCCTTCAATGCCGCCCACAACACGGCGACGAGCTGATCGGGGCGAATCCACTGTCCCGAATCGGGGTCGTTCCTGTCTTCCAGACCCCACGCGCCGAAATCGACGCCGGCAATGTCCATCGCCGCCCTGATATCCTGCGCGATGAACCCGGCATGCTGGCGCGTGCCGGGGATGGGCCACACCTCCAGTTTCGGAACCTCTTTGCCGCCATCGTCGATCACGGTCTCGGTTTGCGACGGCACGACAATGGATCTGCCGATTTCCCACCTGAACAGGACCGGATCGACGGTGTCGACCATCGCCCCGGCAAAGGTCAGGTCGCCGACAACATGCTTGTCGCGTTCGTCCGACGTCTGGATCGTTCCGTTCGCAGCCCAAACAGCGCTCCATCGGAAGGACGCATCGCCCAGCGTGTAGGCGTTGTCGGCGGTCGGGCGCAAAGTGCCGGCGCTTGTGATTTCCAGCTTGGAACCGTTACCCACTCCGGATGTGTGGTTCCAGAACTCGATCGTGGTCGGAGCCGTGCCGGAAGCTGCATCTCCCTCCAGCACCCAGCGCAGATTGCCGCAACCGACATAGCCGGAGCCGTCATAGGCCTGGCCGAAGAATGCGGAAGGTACGTCGCCGGACAGGCATTGCGTCAGCGCCCCGACTGAACCGCGAGCCTTCCGCGTGGCGGATGTTGGCGCAAATGCCGAGTCGTCGACGCGCTCGTGAATGATGTTGACGCCGGCCCGCAGGACATGGAACGGCGCCTCGGGCGCATCGGTGCCGATGCCGACATTGCCCGATGAATCGACGACGATTGCCTCGTGCCATGCCGAACCGTCCGGCGATACCTTGATGTGAAACTTGTCGTCGCCCGTCAGGCCGTATTCGGCTCGGCCCGAATAACCGGTCTGGTACAGGATGGAGGCCGTGTTGCCCCCGGCCGCCTTGTTGAGCTTGATCTGCATGTCGCCGGAACCCGGCGTGACGTCGTCATGGCTGAAGAGTGCGGCATCCGACTTCACGGCCAGACGGTTCGTTGCATCGGCGTCTGTGTTGATGCCGAACATCGGCTGGCTGCTTGCGCCTCCGCCCTCGTAGACCTCCCAGCCCGAGCCGGAATAGACCAGGCTTTCGCTGGCGCCTGCGTCGTAGACCCGCCACCCTTCCACAGGCTGGAAGTGCAGCCATGCCCCGTCCTGAAAGAAGGCGAGTCCGCTGTCTTTGTCGGCCCATTCGCCGGTCGCGCCTGCCGCGACGATGTGGCCTTGCCCTTCCGCCGGAACTGCCGGCGGTTCGCTCAGCGTGCGGTTTGCGACAACCGGCTGCACGAGGCAGTCGAGCATGCGTACCGCCTCGTTGTGGGTGACGTGTTTCTGCGCCTGCGAGGGCAGGATGTAGGGCATGTCGAGATTGGGCGTGCGATCCATGACGTCATTCCTGGCATTGCGTTACCCCAATCCTAGGCCGCGTGGATAATGCAGGAATACATTCACATGAGCAGGTGCGAACCAGGCGAAATAAACATGAACGAAATCAATCATATGAATAAGATTTTTCCCGCCCGTCGCAGGCAGTCTGTTCTCATTTTTCGATCGTGAGCAATCGTTGAACGCAATCGGCTGTTGCCTCTCGCCAGTCGCGCAGGTGCACGCCGAATGCCGCGCCGATCCTGTGATTGTCCAGGGCCGAAAAGCGGGGCCGTTGCGCCGGTGCAGGATAGTCGGCGGTCGTGATTTGCCTGAGCCTGGGTCGCCTGTACCCATGATTTGCTGCAGTCCGGAAGATTTCCTCGGCAAGCCCGTACCAGGTCGTCATGCCCGAATTCGTCAGATGATGGACACCCCGGGGCGAGGCTTCATTGCTTGCGAGTTCTTTGGCGACGGCCAGAATTCCCCCGGCAAGATCGGTGGCGAGGCTCGGCGTTCCCGTCTGGTCGGCGACGATGGAAAGTTCGTCGCGCTCCGCACCCAGCCGAAGCATGGTCTTGACGAAATTGCCGCCCCACGGGCTGTGCACCCATGCCGTGCGCACGATCACGTGCCGGGGATTGGTGGCCGCCACCGCAAGTTCTCCGGCGAGCTTCGAGCGGCCATAGACATTGATCGGCGAGGGCGTGTCGGTTTCGCGCCAGGGCCGGTCGTTCTCGCCTGAAAAAACGTAATCCGTCGAGATGTGCACGACCGGGATGCCCTTTTCCGCAGCGGCAGCGGCGAAATTGCCGGCCCCCGTCTCGTTTGTGGCAAAGGCTGCTTCAGGGTCCGTCTCCGCCGCGTCGACAGCCGTATAGGCCGCCGCGTTGATGGCGATGTCCGGTCTGTGGGCGTCGAATGCTGAACGGATTGCTGCCTCGTCACGGATATCCAGTTCCGGCCTTCCAAGGCATGTAGCTTGCAACGCCGGATCGCCGGATGCCGCTTCGGCAAGTGCCCGGCCAAGCTGGCCATGTCTGCCGGCTACCAGAAGGCGCATCTCAGCCGGCTCTGCCAAGTCTCGCGCCGGCATAACGACCCTCCCGGATCGGGCGCCACCATGCCTCGTTGGCAAGGAACCAGCGAACCGTCTGTTCGAGACCGCTGTCGAGCGTCTCGGCGGGTTTCCAGCCCAGTTCGTCGCGCGTTCTCGTGGCATCGATCGCATAGCGCAGATCATGCCCCGGCCTGTCCTCGACGAAGGCGATCAGTTCGCGGTGCGGTTTTCCGCACTGGCGTGGGCGAAGTCCGTCCAGGATCGTGCAGATCTGCTCGACAATCTCCAGATTGGAGCGTTCCGCGTCGCCACCCACATTGTAGCTTTCGCCGATTCTGCCCCGGTTAGCGATGGCGACCAGCGCGCGGGCATGATCCTCGACGTGCAGCCAGTCGCGCACATTGGCACCCTTGCCGTAGACGGGCAGGGGCCTTTCTTCCAGCGCGTTGAGGATCATCAGCGGGATAAGCTTTTCGGGGAACTGGAAGGGCCCGTAATTGTTCGAACAGTTCGACAGCACGACCGGCAATCCATAGGTGTGATGCCATGCGCGAACCAGATGATCCGAAGCCGCCTTGGAGGCCGAATAGGGTGAGGAGGGCGCATATGGGCTGGTCTCGGTGAACCGGCCGCCGTCGAGCGGCAATTGCCCGAACACTTCATCGGTCGAGATGTGGTGGAAACGGAAATGCTCCCGGCCATGCGCATCCAGTTCGCCGAAATGGGTCCGGCAGGCTTCCAGCAGCGCATAGGTGCCGACGATGTTGGTCTGGATGAACTCCGAGGGGCCGTCGATCGACCGGTCGACATGACTTTCGGCGGCAAGATTCATCACGATATCCGGCCGGTGCTCCCGCAGGATCGACAGCATTCCGGCCTGGTTGCAGATGTCTTGCTTGATGAAAGCATAGCCCGGTCTGCCGCTTACCGCTTCGAGCGAGGCCTCATTCCCCGCATAGGTGAGCTTGTCGACAACGACGAGCGGATGGCCGAGTTCGCCGGCAACAAGCCGGCACACCGCCGATCCGATGAAGCCTGCGCCGCCTGTTACGAGAAATCCGGTCACGTATCTGCTTCCGTCAACGCGCCCTGATAGACAAAACCGGTATCCTGCTCGCCCAGACGTGGTGCATGGGCGTCCTTGTCTGACAGGATAGGTGCATTGCCGTCCAGGTTCCAGTCGATGCGGATATCGGGATCGTCATGGCTGATGGTCCGGTCGTGCTCCGGCGAGTAATACGCACTTACCTTGTATTGGACCTCGGTATCGGGTTCGAGCGTCACGAAACCGTGCGCGAAGCCCTTGGGCACGAGCACCTGATTGAACTTTTCCGCGGAGATGACAATCCCGATCCAATGCCCATAGGTGGGTGAACCCTTCCTTATGTCGACCGCCACGTCGAGGATCGATCCCTTCGTCACCCGGACGAGCTTGTCCTGCGCCATCGGGGGAGACTGGTAGTGCAGCCCTCTGAGCGTACCCGGTTGTCTCGACAAGGACTGGTTGTCCTGCACCCAGCTGGATGGCAGGCCCTGCCTGGCGAAATCCGATTCCCGAAACACTTCCATGAAGAGGCCGCGATCGTCCTCGTGTTTCTGCGGCACGATCTCGTAGACGCCGGGCAAGTCGAGTTCGATAAACGAAGCAGGCAAATCGTGTCTCCCCGTATACTCTTACGACCCGACGATACGCCGCAGGTAATCCGCGTAATCCGTTTTACCGTAACGCCGCGCCACGGCCAGCACCTCCTCGGCGCCGATATGCCCCAGAGTAAAGGCGATCTCCTCCGGACAGGCGATCTTGATCCCCTGCCTGTGTTCCAGCGTGCGGACATAGGAGGCCGCGTCGTGAAGGCTGTCATGCGTGCCCGTATCGAGCCAGGCGAAGCCCCGCCCGAACACCTCCACATTGAGCTCGCCCAAGTCTAGATAAGCCTGGTTGACCGACGTGATCTCCAGTTCGCCGCGCTTTGAAGGGCGCACCGCTTTGGCGATATCGACGATCTTGTTGTCGTAGAAATACAACCCCGTGACCGCCAGATCGGATTTCGGATGCTCGGGCTTTTCCTCGATCGACAGGGCCTTGCCGGTTTCCCCGTCGATCTCGACAATGCCGTATCGGTTCGGATCGAAAACGCGATAAGCGAAAATCGTTGCGCCGCGCTCGCGCCCGGCGGCGTTGCGGGTCATTTCCTCAATCCGGGAGCCGTGGAAAATGTTGTCACCCAGGATCAGGCTCGCGGCTGCGCCGTCGAGAAAAGGTTCGCCGATCAGGAACGCCTGAGCGAGCCCCTCGGGCTTGGGTTGCACGGCATAGGCGATATTGATGCCGAACTGGCTGCCGTCGCCGAGCAAGCGCGTGAAGAGCGGTGTGTCGTTTGGCGTGGAAATGATCAGGATATCGCGAAGACCCGCAAGCATCAGCGTCGAAAGCGGATAATAGATCATCGGCTTGTCATAGACGGGCAGCAATTGCTTGGAAATCGGGATGGTACTCGGAAACAGGCGCGATCCTGTCCCTCCCGCCAAAATGATGCCCTTCATGAATGCCCCGTTCCGATGCTGCTATCGTTTTGACAGGAGCACATGCCTGCGCGCGCCTGTTATCTGTCGACTACCACTGGCTGCCATCTTAAGTTGAATCCAGCCTTTGGAATATCCTGTTCATACCCGCTTTGAAAGGGCATATCGGTGATGATGAATGTCGATTGCGCCGATCTTTCGGCGCAATCGACCACGCTGATAGAAAAAAGTAATGATGGGGAAAGATGAAGAATCAATTTGCCTAGGCCCATGCACATAGCAGTGGATGGCAGGAACCTCGTATCCGAGCTTTCGGGATTGTCGCGTTACCTGCTCGAAATCTCGGCCGCATTGTCCGGCAGGGGGCACGAAATCTCGATCCTGCTGCCAGCCGATCCTTCAACAAGATCGGCGTTACCTGCAGATGTGCACCTGGACATTGCCCGCTTCAACGGTGCCATGGGCCGGTTCTTGTGGTCTGCAAGCCTCCTGCCTGCCCGGGTGCGAAGGTTGAACGCAGATGTGTTCTGGGGGCCGGCGCATCGCCTGCCGCCATTCCTGCCGGCATCCCTGGCGCGCGTGGTTACCATTCACGACCTCGTCTGGCGCCGCGTACCGGAAACCATGCGTCTCAAGGGCCTGATTGCCGAACGTATGCTGATGGGACCGGCAATCAGGCAGGCCGATATCGTCTGCGCGGTTTCCCAGGCCACGGTCGGGGATATCGTCGAGTATTTTCCCGGCGTTCGCGACAGGGTCAGGCTGGTCCCTCCACCGGTTGCCGCACTCTCGGAAAAGTCGGCCGGCCTGCGCAACGCAAGGCGAAGGTTCGAGGAGCCCTACGTGCTGTTTGTCGGTACGATCGAACCGCGCAAGAATGTCGAGGGTCTGATCGCGGCTTTCGCGCAATTGCCTGCCGCCACGCGTGCCGCCTGCAGGCTGGTGATCTGCGGTGGCAGGGGATGGCGTTCGCGCGAACCGGCGGTGCTGGCCGGAGAGGCGGGCATAGCAGACCGGGTCACGGTGATCGGTCATGCGGGCGATGAGGAACTTGCCTCGTTGTATGCCGGAGCCCGCTGTCTCGCGCTGCCATCCTTTCACGAGGGTTTCGGGCTGCCGATCGTCGAGGCCCAGCGCTTCGGTGTCCCGGTCATAACCTCGGATCGCTCGTCCATGCCGGAAGTGGCCGGAGAGGGTGGATTGCTGGTCGATCCGAACGATCCCCGGTCGATATCCGCCGCGCTCGAAAGGTTGTTCCACGACGACGCACTGCACGCCGACCTCTCCTCCAGGGCGCTGGCCAACAGTGCCCGCTTCTCGGTCGAACGCAGCGCAATTGCCATGGAGGAAGCCCTTGAAGCTGCGGTCGTGGCGACGAGGCGCCGCCGATGACCATTCGTGTCCTGCATTTCTTCAAGACCTATCTGCCCGACACTTTCGGTGGCACGGAGCGCGTAATCCACGCGCTCGCGACCGGCACCGCGCATTTGGGCATCGAAACCACCGTTCTGTCGCTGAGCCGGCAACCGGACAATGGCGTCATCGACGGGCACCGCGTCGAAAAAGCCGGGATCGTGTCCGATCTTGCCTCGACCCCGATATCGTTCGACGCGCTCGTGCGGTTTCGCAGGCTCGCCCGGGAGGCGGACCTGATACACTACCATTTCCCTTATCCGCTGGCGGACCTGGCGCATCTGCTCTTTGCGGACGGCAAGCCGGCGCTGGTCACCTA
>JAGRLL010000049.1:0-16169 GCA_020441855.1 Nitratireductor sp. | reverse complement strand
GTGGCGTCCAGTGCCATCCTTCGCGGCCATGAGGAGAAGGTGGAGATTGTTCCGCTTGGTCTGAAGGACCGCTCAGGCGATGTCGACCCGCACCGGTCTGACCATTGGCGGGCCCGCTTTCCCGAGCCTTTCATCCTCTTCACCGGGGTGTTGCGCTATTACAAGGCGATTGGCGTACTGCTTGAAGCGGCGGCCATCTGCGGCAAACCTCTGGTCATTGTCGGCGGCGGCCCGAACGAGGCGCATTGGCGCGCTCACGCGAAACGCATGAACCTCGCCAATGTCCATTTCCTGGGCAGCGTTTCCGACGAAGACAAGGATGCGCTGCTGGGTCTTTGCGCGGGCCTGGTCCTGCCGTCCAATGTGCGCGCGGAGGCATTCGGCCTTTCGCTGGTCGAGGCGGCGATGCTTTCGCGGGCGATGGTGAGTTGCGAGATCGGCACCGGGACCAGCTATGTCAACGTGGACGGCGAGACCGGTTACGTCGTGCCGCCCAATGACGCCGCGGCGCTTGGCGGAGCGATGAAACGTCTGGTCGAAGAGCCGGAAACGGCGCGCAAGATGGGCGCTGCCGCACGCCTTAGATACGAAGCCCTCTTCACGCGCGAGCGCATGGCGGCGGCCTATGCCGAACTCTACGCCCGTATCGTCCGGGGCGCTTCAGGCTGCGGCCAAATTGACCGGACTCTGCCATGATGACAAAACTGTTCAGCCGGATCGTCCGGGTATTTGGCATCGAACCATCGGATTTCGTACGATGATCGCCACCATTGCGGACCGGGTCTTGCGCGCGTTGCTGGGATTTGTCGCGGCGAGGCCGGCCTTGCGCCGAAGCGCCAGAAGTCTTGTTTCGAACGTGTCTGTGCTTCGCCGGCTGGTTTCGAAAGTCGCTGCGACGGCACAGGCGGACATGCTTGCCGCCGCGCGCAAGGACGCAACGCTCCGAAAGCCAACCTTCGGCGATCATGAGCGTGTGGCCACCGCTGCGCGCGCCATCCTTTCGCGGCACGCGGCAAGGTGCTTGCCAGCGGCGGGCAAGGGCGGAGCGCAGCGATGAAGTCTCCGCCCCCGGCTTCCGGGCCATTCCAGCTTGTCTACCTTTCGGTTCGTCCGCATCTGCTGGAGCGGTCGCTCGAAAGCCTCGTCAGGCATTACGGTGCCGACCGGGCGGTTGTTCTCACCGCAGACAGGCTCAAGCCGGAAATGGAGGCCGTGCTCGCGAAACACGGCCTGGCCCCGGTTGTCCTGACGGATTCACAGGTGCTCGCGGATCACGAAAGCTATTCCGATCATGGCGAGCGCAATAGCCGCCTGCGCGCCGCGCTTTATCTGCGCGACGAGATCGAGGATTTCTTCCTGGCGCTCGACGATGACAGCGTCCTGTTGCGCGATTTACCGGACGATTATTTCGTTGCCGGCGGCCGCATGGTGGCCCGCTATTGCCAATCCGCGATGTCGCGATGGAAGGCGAGTTCCCTGGACGGCCCGACATCTTTCGACAAGCTGCAGTGGTCTACGGCGGGACTTCTGCTCCGCGAAGGTTTCGGCGAGCTTTGCTTCGCCGCCCATCAGCCACAGATCTTGGACAAGGTGTGCGTCAACGCGGTTCTCGCGGAATTCCTGCCCATGCACGACGGACCCGCGGACGAATGGTCGCTCTATTTCAATGTCGCCTGCGCGCGCCAGCCCGATCGCTTCGATGTGCGCCCGGCAACGACACTGTTCTGGCCGGAGAGTTTCGATTCCTGGCTGCCGGACTGGTTCGAGGACGATGCTCGTTTCGAGAACCACTATCCGTGGCTCTACGAAGATGGAGGTGCACTGGCGAAGTGCGGCATCGGCTTCGACTGCGATTGGCGCATCAAGCGCCAATGGGCTGCCGCGCGCTACGCGGCCGGCCATGCGCAGCGCATGCTCAATGAATTGTCGTGCGGCGAACCGCCCTTGCTGAGCCTGAAGGAAGATGGCGGCTCGGCGCTCGCATCCAACGCACGCCAATTGTTCGGTTTTCCCGGCGCGATCCTGAAGCTTGCTGTCGATGTAGGCGATGCCGCCGACCAGCGGGTGGATTACACCGTCCTGAAGGCCAATAATCCGGTAGCGGATTCGATGTCGCCGCGCCAAAGCGTCGGTGCCAGACAGGATCTCGCCGTGCGTTTGCCTGCCGAAGCCGGCGAATACGCATTGGTGATCAAGTGGGTGCTGAAGGGCAAGGCGACCTATCTGAGCTTGCCACTATTCGTCCTGCCCTATCCCGCGCTGTGACCGGGCAGCGGGAAGGCGCTTCCTACGAACCGTCGATCCTGCCCAGTTCCGCCGGCATGCCGGGTGTCGACCAGGGATCGACATTCAGGCGATCGCCCCATTTCCGCTTCATGAGTGCCATTGCCCGGTACAGGCTTTCTGCCTTGGCCGGCGTGACATGCTTGCCGCGACTCGCGCTTTCGTGGTGGATGAGCTCCGCATGGGGCGTGAACACCACCCGGTGGCCGGCGCGTTCCACCTTGAGGCAATAGTCGACGTCGTTGTAGTCGACCGGGAAGTCAATCTCGTCCAGTCCGCCCACTTCCCGATAGAGCGCCCTGTGTGTCACCAGACACGCGCCGATGACGGCCGATACGCGTTGGCGACGCATCAAGCGGCTTTGCGGGCCGCGATAGTCGCCGGGAAAGCCGCTGAACCATGAATGGCTGACCTTGTCGGGCGTGACGGTGATCCCGGCATGCTGGATCGTTCCGTTGGGGAAATACAGTTTGGCGCCGACGACCCCGACGCCGGGCTGCAAGCAGACCGCGACCATTTCACCGAGCCAGCCTGCGGAAATGACTTCCATGTCGTTGTTGAGGAGTGCGACGATCTCTCCTTCCGCGGCCGCCACGCCGGCATTGTTGAGCGCGGAATAATTGAACTCGCCATCCTGGCGCAGCGTGCGGATCGCGCCTTCCGCCTCCATGCGCGCCAGCCATGCAAGTGTTGCGTCCTGCCGCGAACCGTTGTCGACGACGATGATCTCATAATCGGGATAATCGGTCTTCTCGCGAATGGACGTGACGCACTTGTCCAGCAATTCGAGCCGGTCGCGCGTCGCAATGACGATACTCACCCTTGGCGGCGGGGAGGGCAGGGCATGGACGACATGAAAGCTCCCGTCGGTCAGCCGAACCTTCCCCGCCAGTCCGTTGCGGTGGCAATAATCACTTAACGCGCGTTCGCTCGACAGCCGGGTATAGGGCTTGGCCTCCGGGTTGTGAGCGATGCTCGTGGCGCTCATCCGCCAGTGATACAGCACCTTGCCCACATGCTCGATCTGCCCCGGCCGAAGACGCTCGACGACGCGCAGCAGCAGATCGTAGTCCTGCGCGCCGTCATAGGCGCGCCTGAACCCGCCTGCCTCGGACACGAGCGAGGTTCGCACGCACCATAAATGGTTGATGAAATTGCTCGACAACATCAGGTCGAGATTCCAGTCTGGCTTGAAGCGCGGCTGGCAGCGTTCGCCGCGTTCGCCGATCATGTCTTCGTCGGAATAGACCAGCTTTGCCTGTGGATGCGCATTGATCGTCCTGGCGATTTCGTAAAGCGCGTTTGGCGCGAGCAAATCGTCCTGGTCGAGAAAGCCCAGCCAGTCTCCGCTGGCAAGCGCCAGTGCCGAATTCGAGGCCTCGCTGATATGGCCGTTGCGGTCCCGGAAAACGGCCTTGATGCGTGGTTCCTCCGCCGCAAGCGCTTCGATCAGGCTGCGAACCTGCATGTCGCTCGAGGCATCGTCGGCAATGCACAATTCCCAATGCGGCCAGAATTGCCTCCTGACGCTCTCGACCGCTTCGCGGAAGACATCGGGGGGAGGATTGTAAACCGGCATGATGATCGAGAATTTCGGCTGCAGGGACAGTGCCGCGGCATGCGCTTCAAGCTGTTCGCGCCCGGCCTCGATGCGGCTTTCCTCGCGCCGCGCCCAATCCCGGTAGCGCTGCTCGATGCGCTGCTCGACAAGCATGACCTGAGGGCTGGCGTCGACGGCCCGGATCAGGCCGCCAATGCCGTGGCGGCTTACAATTCCGACCGCGTCTCGCGCCAGTCTGGGCAATTGCGACGGTTGCGAAAGCTGGCTCGATGCCCGGTACGCCAGCGAGGCGAGCTTGGAGACAACCGAGGAAAGCCTTGCCAGTCGAACCTGCTGGGTACCGGCGAACAATTGCCTGTCGGCCGTTTTGATCCGGAAGTCCGTTGCCTCTTCGGGGATGACGAAAGTGGCGGCCGCGCGCCCGTTAGCGCAGCGAATCCACAATCGCACCACGCCGCAGCGGTTGTCGAGCCCCGTGGCGGCATAACCCAGTTCGACCAGATGGTCGCCGTCTCCTGCGTCTGTTCGAAATGCGATCCGGTAGAGACCACGCGGCAACGGCCGTTTCAGCCCGCCGAGTTCCACGACACCGTCTTCGTGCTCGTGGACGTCGAGCCTTGTCGTCGCAAATTTTCTCAACACGGCGCTCCGGATGGGCGAACCCTGGCGGGGCTCAGCTCCGCCCATAAATATCATCGAAGCGTTCGATGTCATCCTCGCCGAGATAATCGCCGCATTGCACCTCGATCATCACCAGCGGTTCCTGCCCGGGATTTTCCAGCCGGTGCTTCTGTTCGGCGGGCACATAGGTCGACTGGTTGTTCTCGAGCAGCAGCACCTCGTCGCCGTTGGTAACCCGGGCATGGCCGCTGACCACGACCCAGTGTTCCGAGCGTCGGCGGTGCGATTGCAGGCTCAGCCTTCCTCCGGCCTTTACCTCAATGCGCTTGATCTTGAAGCCGGGCCCCGTTTCCAGCACGCAATACGTGCCCCATGGGCGGTGTACGGTGCGATGCTCGACCGCAGCCTGGTGGCCGTCCGACTTGAGCCGGTCATAAATCTTACGGACCTCCTGGACACTGTCCTGCCCCGCGACAAGCAAGGCGTCGGCGGTATCGACCACGAACAGATCTTTCACGCCGACCAGTGCGACAAGCCGGTCTGCGCCATTGACGTAACACCGGCTCGATTGGTGCAACGATGTTTCGCCGATGGTTCGGTTTCCCTCGTCGTCTGCCGGCGTCAAGGCGGCAAAAGCTTCCCACGATCCGATGTCGGACCAATCGAACGCTGCCGGCACGACGTTTATGTTGTCTGCCTTTTCCATGACGGCGTAGTCGATGGAGATGGACGGCGCGGCCGCGAATTGCTCCGCATCGATGGCAATCAGCGAACGCTTGTCGCCATCGGTCGTCCGGGCTGCATCCAGGGCGGCTCCAGCCGCCTGCAACACGTCCGGGCAATGGCGCTCCATTGCCCGTATCATGGTGCCTGCCGTGAAGCAGAAGATTCCGGAATTCCACAAATGGCGCCCGGAAGCCATGTAGCGACGCGCGGTTTCGGCATCGGGTTTTTCGACAAAACCGATGACCTTGTCGTTCTCGGCCTCGATGTAGCCATAGCCTGTTTCGGGTCGCGTCGGTTTTACGCCCAGCGTCACGATACCGCCCTGCATGGCAAGTTGCGCCGCTGACGCGATCGTGCGCGCGAACGCCTCGCCATCGTCGATCAGATGGTCGGCAGGCATTGTCACCATCACGGCATTCTCGCCTTCGGTTTGCGCGATCCGTAGTGTGCCGAGCGCAATTGCCGGCGCCGTGTCGCGGCCGACCGGTTCCAGAATGTATGTGTTGCGGGTCCTGCCGCCGTCCACGGTTTCGTATTCGTCGCTGGTATCGAAAAGCAATTCGCGATTGGTGATGGTCACGACATGATCCGCACCCGGCAGGCCAAGTGCCCTTGCATAGGTTCTGGCGATCAATGTTCCGCCGTCCGGCAGGGCGATGAAGGGCTTGGGATGGTGCATGCGCGAAAGAGGCCAAAGCCTCGATCCCGCGCCACCGCTCAAGATGACCGGAATGATAAGCAACCTGCCCCCCTCAATCATGGACCAGTACAACCAAGATGGCAGGGACGCACATTCATGATTGTATTGTTCGCCTTTTTGTATTGGGGCGCATGGCGATCTTGTCAACACTGGTTCAGCGCAGGGCGTGCCGGGAACGATTTGGCGGTGAAGCTATTGCTTTGGCTGATGCGGACAGGCATCACGGTGCCAACGAAATCAAGCCAGCACCGGGGACACACCATGCCCATCTACAAACTCAAAGGCCAAGGCCCCCAGCTTCCGCAGCAGGGGCGTTATTTCATTGCGCCCGACGCGCATGTGATCGGCAATGTCACCCTCGGCGAAGATGTCGGCATCTGGTTTGGCGCGGTCCTTCGCGGCGACAACGAGCCCATCGTCATCGCAGCCCGCTCCAATGTGCAGGAAGGGGCGATGTTTCACACCGATCCTGGCCACCCCGTGACCATGGGCGAGGGCTGCACCATCGGCCATCACGCCATCATCCACGGCTGCACTGTGGGCAACAATTCGCTGATCGGCATGGGCGCGATTGTCCTCAACGGCGCCAGGATCGGCAACAATTGCCTCGTCGGCGCCGGTGCGCTGGTTACCGAAGGCAAGGAATTTCCTGACAACTCGCTCATTGTCGGTTCTCCCGCCAGGGCCGTCCGGCAGCTCGACGATCAGGCGGTGGCGGGCCTTGCAAGATCCGCCGACATCTACGTTGCCAATTACCGCCGCTTCCTCGATGGGCTTGAACGGATAGATTGACGCCTCTCTTTGGGGGAATTGCCTTCGAACTTGCCGATTCGGACGAAAGCGTGCAAGAACTTGGCCGCTTCTCGGGGAGAGATTGCCAATGAAACAATTGGAGCGGGTGGTAACCTTCATCGCTCGTTGGACCGCGTTGCTTGGCGGTTTGGCGCTCGTTCTGCTCACGCTTGTGACCGTGGCCAGCGTTTCGGGAAGGGCGCTCTCCACCATGGCCAATCTGCATGACAGCGACAGCTGGCTGATGCCGATCTATCCCGCGCTGCGCTCCATTGGCAGCTTCTTCGCCGGCCTCGGCGCGAGACCGATCCCCGGTGACTTCGAACTCGTCGAGGCTGGCACCGGTTTCGCCATCTTCGCCTTTCTTCCCTGGTGCCACCTCAAGCGCGGCCATGCCACCGTCGAATTGCTGGCGACCTGGTTTCCGGCGCGCATGAACCGACTGATCGACCTCGTTGCCGACTTCCTGATGTTTGGGGCCGCCTCGCTCATTGCCTGGCGTCACTGGCTCGGCACGCTCGACAAGGTTTCCTACGGCGAAATAACTTTCATCCTGCAGTTTCCCCTCTGGTGGGCCTATGCGGCCAGCATGTTGGGCGCTTCCGTCTTTGTGCTGGTTGCCGCCTTCGGCTTGCTGCGCTCCATGAGCGAACTAAAGAACGGCGCCTCTGCAAAACGCATGGGGGCAGTGCATTGAGCAATTTCGAAATCGGACTGTGGTCGTTCCCGGTCCTGCTGGTTTTGATCTTCCTGCGCATCCCCATCGGCCTTGCCATGTTGATCGTCGGCATTGGCGGCAATTACATCATCACCGGCTCGACGCTGATGATGTTCAGTCAGCTCAAGCATCTGACCTACGGGACCTTCTCCAGCTATTCGCTGTCCATTGTCCCGCTCTTCCTGTTGATGGGCCAGTTCGCGACCCTGGGCGGCATGTCGACGGCGCTGTTCAAATCGGCTGAAACATGGCTCGGGCACCGCAAGGGTGGCGTGGCCATGGCCGCAATCGGCGCCTGTGCGGGTTTTGGCGCGATATGCGGTTCCTCGCTGGCGACCGCCGCGACGATGGCGCAGGTGGCGCTGCCCGAACTTCGCCGTTACGGCTATTCCTCCCAACTCGCGACGGGAACGCTGGCCGCTGGCGGCACGCTGGGCATCCTCATTCCGCCCTCCGTCATTCTCGTCATCTACGCCATCCTGACCGAGCAGAACATCGCCAAGCTTTTCATGGCTGCCTTCGTGCCGGGTATTCTGGCGGCAATCGGATACATGATCGCAATCTCGATCTATGTTCGCCTCTACCCCGAATCGGGTGGCGTGCGTGAACGCGTGCCCTATGGTGAGCGTTTTCGCGCGCTCGTCGACGTCTGGCCGGTCTTGCTCGTCTTCATCGCTGTTGTCGGCGGCATCTATACGGGCGTCTTCACGCCGACCGAGGCTGCCGCGGTCGGTGCGGCAGGCACCGGCCTGATCGCACTCATCAATGGCGGTCTCAACCGCAAGACACTGGTCGATTCGATCCTGGCGACAGCCAATTCGACCGGCATGATCTTCCTGATCGTGCTCGGCGCCGGCGTCTACAACGGTTTTCTGGCGCTCTCCCAGCTTCCCCAACTGTCCGCCGATTATGTCGGAAATCTGGGCCTGTCGCCCTGGCTGATCCTGACGATCGTGCTGGTCTTCTATCTCATCTTCGGCTGCGTCATGGATTCGCTGTCCATGGTCCTGCTCACCGTGCCGATCTTCTTCCCGATCATGACCGCGCTCGATTTCGGCATGGACACGGAATCCTTCGCGCTCTGGTTCGGCATTCTGGTATTGATCGTCGTGGAGGTGGGGCTGATAACGCCACCTGTGGGGATGAATCTGTTCGTCATCAATTCCATGGCGCGCGACATCCCCATCATCGAGACCTTCCGCGGCGTGCTGCCCTTCGTCATGACCGACCTTGTCCGGGTTGCGATCCTGACCGCGTTCCCGGCGATCACGCTATTCCTGGTGCACCTGGTCTATTGACGGCAAAAAGCCGGCGCCAAAGCAATCCCGGGAAAGTGGTAACCGGTTTTCCGTCAGGAATTGCGACTGAATAAAAGTTTAGATCGTCTCGTTGATTCGGAGAAAAGAGGTAAGGATCTAGGCGCCGGCAATCGTGAATTCGACCGAGCCGACATGCTCGATCTCGCCACGAACCCTGTCGCCCGGCACAAGGGGGCCGACGCCGGCCGGCGTTCCGGTGAAGATCAGGTCGCCGGGCTTCAACTCGATCGAGCGGCTGGCGAAGGCGACGATGTCCGGTACCGGCCAGATCAGTTCGCCAAGATCCCCGTCCTGACGCACCTCGCCGTTGACGGACAGGCGGACGAAGCCCCGCGCGGGATGGCCCGAATGCGCCATCTGGACCAGCGGACCGCAGGGGGCACTGTGGTCGAACCCCTTGCTCCAGTCCCATGGATGGCGGTTCGCCTTGGCCTGATCCTGCAGGTCGCGGCGCGTCAGGTCGACCCCGGTCGCGTAACCCCAGACATGATCGAGCGCAGCGCCGGAATCGATATCGCTGCCGCCCTTGCCGATTGCCACGACCAGTTCGACCTCGTGGTGGAGATTGTCCGTCAGGGGAGGGTAGGGGATGGCGCTGCCACTGTCGCAGACGCTGTCGGCCGGCTTGGTGAAGAAGAAGGGCGGTTCGCGGTCGGGATCGTTGCCCATTTCGCGCGCATGGGCTGCGTAATTGCGCCCGACGCAGAGCACCCGGCGGACCGGGAAGCGTTTCCCGGACCCCGAAACGGCAACCGAAGCCGGGGCAGGCGGAGCGAACACGAATTCGGTCACGAGACGATTCCTTCTGCGAAACGACGGATTTCCATGGCGATTTTCTCGCCGTGCGTATGGATAAGCCAATGATCGGCACCGGCAATGGCCACGCGTTTCAGATGCGGTGCGAAGGCTTCCAGGCCCTGATGTGAACTGGGCCGCAACGCCTGATCTGCGTCGCCCCAGATCAGCAGGTGTGGCATCGGCACCTGGAACTTTTCTGCCGGCGCGGTGGCCAAGGGAGCTTCACCGGGTGCTTCGCCGGGTTTGGGCACGACGAGCGGTGTGGCCCGATACCAGTTGAGCATGGCGTTCAGGCGGCCTGGCTGCGACCAGGCCTCGCGATAGCCGGCTCGCTCCTTGTCGTTCATCCAGGCCGTCAGGGAGAATTTCTCCAGCATGCCGAGGGTCGTGGCGTAATTGTTTTCGGCCATCCGCTCGGCGGCGCGGGGCATGCGCAGGCGATGGAAATACTGGCTCGCTTCCGCCTGTTCGCGATCGCCGATCAATGCGCGCTGGAAAACGACAGGGTGGACGCCATTGGCGATGACGAGGCCGTTCAGCCTTTCCGGCGCGCCGATGGCGAGCGCATAGGCGACCGAAGCACCCCAGTCGTGCCCGGCGAGAATGAATTTGCGTTCGCCGAGCAGGCGGGTCGCCAGCGTCAGTATGTCTGCAACGAGATGGCGCGCGCCATAGGCTTCGACAGGCTGTGGCGCATCGGACAGATTATAACCGCGCTGGTCTGGCGCGATGACGAGGAATTCCTGCGCAAGCTGGGTAAAGACCGGCTTCCAGCCCGCCCAGTATTCGGGAAATCCGTGCAGGAAGACAATCGCCGGCCGGTCGTCGGCGAGGGTGCCGTCAGATCCCCGGATGCCATTGGTGACGACGTGAAGCCGCACTTCGCCGCAATCGACGTAGTACTCGTTGAAGCCCTTCGGTAGCTCCGCCATACACGACTCCCTTTGTGGACGGGATTATCCCATCCTGTCGCGCTCGGCGGCAAGGCGCTCTCGCCAGAAGATGAACAGGCCCGAAGCCACGATGATCGCGATCCCCAGCCATTTGAGCGCGTCCGGAAAGTCGCTGAATACGAGGAAGCCGAATATCGTCGCCGTCACGATCTCCAAATATTGGAGCGGCGCCAGAACCGAGGCCGGCGCCTTGCGGAAGGCGTAGACCAGGAAAAGATGCGAAATCGTCGCCATCACGCCGACCCCGAGCATCAGCCACCAACCCCGATGGTCCGGCCAGATCGGGTCGAGCACGGCCGAGCCGCTCCCATTGCCGAACCACAGGATGAGCCCGACGAACAAGGTGCCGAAGAACCCCGCGAAGGCCTGCATGGTGAACGGGTCCTCGCGCGCTGCCATACGGCGGGTCAGGATCAGATAAATGGCGAAGGTGAAAGCCGTGCCGATTGGCAGCAGCGCAACGGGACCGAGTTCCTGGAAACTCGGGCGCACGACGATCATCGCGCCGATAAAGCCGACAAAGCTTGCGAGATAGCGTCGCCAACCGACCTTTTCGCCAAGGAACACGCCTCCCAACAAGGTCAGCACCATCGGTTCGATGAAGAAGATCGCAATTGCGTCTGCGACCGGCATGTGGCTCAGTGCGGTGATGAAGAAGATCGTCGCCGCACCGATTAGCGCACCGCGCACCGCATGAATGGCGAGCATGCCGCCGGTCAGGCCAGCCAGACCGCCACGCCACAACACGATGGGCGTCAGTGCGATGAACTGCACCGCGAACCGCATGGCGGCGACCTCGGCCGAGGGCACATGCGCGGTAGCGAGCTTGGCAAAGATGTCGATGCCGGGCGCGATCAGCGTGAAGATCACCATCATCGCGATGCCGGTCGTCACCTCGCCCGTGGCACCGCGCGGTACGGCGACCGCATGCGGCGAAATCGGCTGCGCCGCGCCGGGCTGGTCGTCCGGCAGATCGACGCCGGCCGCATCCGCGAAGACGTCCGCGGGCTGGTCGTGCTCAATGTCCGTGGTTCGGCTGTTCATGGCCGGTGCATTCCTGTGTGCCGCGCCTCCAATGCAAGGCATCTTGCGCGGGATCGGTGACGCAAAGGGGCGAGCCGGCATTTAGGCCGGAATTTGCCTTCGCGAGCAGGGCCAAGCCCCTAGACCTTTAGGTGCCAGCGGTCAAAGGACGATTTCGTGGCGAAATGACGTCGGATCAGCTGATGCGGTTGCGCTCGATGGCCAGGTGGTCGAAATGCTCGTTACCGTCCCTGGTGAGGTCGCCGGTGACGGCGTCCTTCCAGCGATAGCCGACGACCGCGCCCTTCGAGGAACCGGAGATGATGTTGTCGCTGATCACCGTATTGCCGGAGCCTTCGACAACCGAAACGTAGACGCCGGTCTGCGACCCGCGAATGACATTCGAGGTGGCGACGACGTCGCGCAGATAGGGGCCCCAGCCGAGCATCAGGCCAAAGCGCTCCGCATTTTCGATCACATTGCCGGTGATCGTGGTGTCGGCCTCCGCCGAAATGCCGTCGCCGAAGGGATGATCGGGATCGACATAGGGTGCGGTGGTGCGAATGTTGCGGATCAGGTTGCCCGAACACACCGCCATGCGCCCGCCCTGCATGAAATTGGTAATCGAAATGCCGCGCGCGCCGCCATCCACCACGTTGTTGGCGATCATCGCGCCGACAAACTCGAACTCCGAATAGATGGCCGTTTCGCCCGAGCGCAGGCAGTGATTGCCGGTGATCTGCACGTTCGAGCCGGCATTCGACCGGATCGCGGAGAAGGCGCAATCGCCGATATGGTTGTTGGCGATCATCACCGAATGCGCCCGGAACACGTTGATCCCGTTACCCCATTGTCCGGTGCCGCCGTTGAGCGCGCCGATGTTGAAGACCCGGTTGCCTGTGACGATGGTGCCGTCCTCGCCTGCCTGCCAGCGATGAACGAGGATGCCGCCATTCGAACATGCCGAGACCTCGTTGTCGGTGATCGACAATCCGCGGTTTTCGAGCGCATAAATGCCGCAATCGCCACCCGCGCCCGTTACGCTGGAACGCGCGATACGGCCGCGCGAACGGTCGATATGGATGCCCTTCTCGACACTGCCGAGAATCTGGCAGTTCTCGATCACGGCATGGTCGGCATTGGAAATCCTCAGGCTCGCCTCGGCATAGCTTTCCACGCCCCGGTTCGCGCCGTCGATGACAAGTCCGTTGAGTTCGACGTGGCGTGCATTCTCGCTGAACAGGAAATGCCCGCCGCCCGCAAAGACCAGCCGGGTAGCACCCGCGACGCCCGACAGCCGGGTGCGGGCGGGCAGCGTGATGTTGGAGACAAAATAGGTGCCGGGCGGCAGGAAGATCGGCTTGTCGTCTTCGGCGGCGCGGTTGAGTGCCGTCTGCAGCAAATGGCTCTGGTCGTCGATCGTGCCCGGCAGAAGGCCGAATTCCGCGGCGTTGACCGATCCGCGCAATTGCGTGGTGGCAAAAAGGCCATTGGCGGCGGCCTCGGCGGCGCGCGTCGTTCCGGCCAATGTGGCGCCCGCGATTGTTGCCGGCAGGCCTATACTTGTCGCACCGAGGAACATTCTGCGAGAAATTGTCTGGGAATTGCGTTTCATTTCGGGACAATCCCTGTCTCTCTTGCCATTCTTGTCTTTTTCAAGCAGGAACCATGCCAGTGGGCGCGCAAGTCGGCCCGGGACGATCACAGGAGACCGCCATGCTCGAGGAAGGCCGGATCTATCTCGGCACCAGCCGCAAGCCGGACGACACGATCAGCAAGCCGGAATATCTGGAGCTGAAATACGCCAACCGGCACGGTCTGGTGACCGGCGCGACGGGTACCGGCAAGACGGTGTCGATGCAGATCCTTGCGGAAGGTTTCTCCAATGCCGGCGTGCCGGTCTTCTGCGCCGACGTAAAGGGAGACGTCTCCGGCCTCGGCGCCATGGGCGAGATGAAAGACTTCCTGGCCAAGCGCGCCGAGACCATCGGCTTCGAAGATTACGAATTGCAGGAATTCCCCGTCATCTTCTGGGACATGTTCGGCGAGCAGGGCCACCCGGTGCGCACCACCATTTCCGAAATGGGGCCATTGCTGCTTTCGCGCCTGATGGATCTCAACGACACCCAGGAAGGCGTGCTCAACATCGCTTTCAAGCTTGCCGACGACGAGGGCATGCTGCTGCTCGATTTGAAGGACCTGCGCGCATTGCTCAACTCGATGGGCGAGCGCGCCAAGGAAATCGCCACCACCTACGGCCTCGTCTCGACCGCCTCGATCGGCGCCATCCAGCGCCAATTGCTCGTGCTCGAACAGCAAGGCGGCGACAAGTTCTTCGGCGAACCGGCGCTGTCGATCAACGATCTGATGCGCACGACGCGCGACGGGCGTGGCGCGATCAACATTCTCGCCGCCGACAGGATCATGTCCTCGCCGCGTATCTATGCAACCTTCCTGTTGTGGCTGCTGTCGGAATTGTTCGAGGAATTGCCCGAGGTAGGCGATCCGGAGAAGCCGAAACTGGTCTTCTTCTTCGACGANCGCATCTGCTGTTCGACGAGGCGCCCAAGGCGCTGATCGACAAGGTCGAGCAGGTCGTCAAGCTGATCCGCTCGAAGGGGGTCGGCGTCTTCTTCGTTACCCAGAACCCGATCGATATCCCCGAGGAAGTGCTGGCCCAGCTCGGCAATCGCGTCCAGCACGTATTGCGCGCCTATACCCCGCGCGAGCAGAAGGCGGTCAGGACGGCGGCGGACACGTTCCGCCCCAATCCCGATTTCAGCACTGAGGATGTGATCATGAATCTCGGCGTCGGCGAGGCTCTCGTTTCGACGCTGCAGGCCAAGGGTGCCCCGTCCATCGTCGAGCGCACGCTGATCCGCCCGCCATCCTCGCGTCTCGGCCCGCTCACCGAAAAGGAACGCAAGGACCTGATCGACATGAGTCCGGTCGGTGCGCAGTACAACGAGGCGATCGACCGCGAATCCGCTTTCGAAGTGTTGCAGAAGCGCGCCGAGGAAGCGGCGAAGAAGGAAGAAGAGCAGCGCGAACGCGAGGAGCGCGAAGAGGAGGTGGCCGAGAGCCGCCGAGGCGATTACGACCATCGCAATCCGTGGTCCAATCCCTGGGGCGAGCCGGCCAGCCCGCGTGCGCCTTATCGCAAATCCTCGACCCGGAGCACCTCGACGCGGCGCTCCAATCGTCAGACGGTGACGGAAGCTGCGATCAAGTCGCTGACGCGCACCGTCGCCACCCAGCTCGGCCGCGCACTGGTGCGCGGCATTCTGGGCGGCCTGAAGCGGGGCAGGTGAAACGGTTTCGCGGACAGGCCCGCATCGCGCCCATGAGGCGAAGCCGGACTAGTCCAGCAGCCCGTTCAGATCCTTGAACATCGCGACGGGCCTGAGGTCGCCATATTCGTCCGGCTGGCCCGTGCGGTTGATCCATCGGCAATCGAAGCCGAATGCGGTGGCGCCCGCGACATCCCAGCGGTTCGACGATTGGAAGGATATCTCGCCCGGCGCGATGTTGTAGGCGCCGGTCACCATGGCATAGGTCTTGGGAGAGGTCTTGAACACGCCGACATCGTCGACTGAAAAGATGTCGTCGAGCAATTCCCCGATCCCCGCCGAATCGACCGCGCTGCGAAGCATGCCGGGCGAGCCGTTCGACAGGATGGCGAGTTTCGCGCCCCTGTCCTTCAATCTCCGTAATACCCCCGGCACCTCGGCGAAACAGTCGAGCGTCTCATAGGCCGCGAGCAGCTTGTCCCTGGCCGAGGGATTGGCGTCCGGTACCACGGTAAGCGCGAAGTCGAGCGCCTCGCCCGTTAGCGCCCAGAAGTCGCGGTAACGGTTCATGCCGGAGCGCGTCCACGAATATTCGAGTTGCTTCAGACGCCATATCTCGGAAACCCTTGCCGCACTGGGTCCGACGAGGCCGGCGTGGCGCGCCACGGCCGAATGTACGTCGAACAGCGTGCCGTACGCATCGAAGACAAATGCCGAACAAGCCATGCTTTCCTCCCAAGGATGGCATCCAGACCGGAACAAACTGACCGCCAGGCCATTGTCTCGTCAAGCTCGGGGGCTTAGGTAGGTGTGGCAGGATTTCTACCGTGTGTGGCGGGAACTCCGGTTCACACTGAATTAGCATCACGTCTCTTGAGGAGAGGAAACATGTCGTTCGAATTGCCCGAACTCCCCTATGATTACGAAGCGCTGACACCCTTCATGTCGCGCGAGACGCTGGAATACCACCACGACAAGCACCATCAGGCCTATGTGACCAACGGCAACAATTTGCTCAAGGATTCGGGCCTGGAGGGCAAGTCGCTCGAGGAAGTCGTCAGGGCAAGCTTTGGCAGCAATGCCGGCCTGTTCAACAATGCGGGCCAGCACTACAACCACATCCATTTCTGGAAGTGGATGAAGAAGGGCGGTGGCGGTAAGTCCCTGCCGGCCAAATTGCAGGCGGCCATCGATTCCGATCTCGGCGGTTACGACAAGTTCAGGGCCGATTTCATCAATGCCGGCGTCACCCAGTTTGGCTCGGGCTGGTGCTGGCTCGCCGTCAAGGACGGCAAGCTGGCGATCATGAAGACGCCGAACGGCGAGAATCCGCTGGTGCACGGCGCCGAGCCCGTTCTGGGTTGCGATGTGTGGGAGCACTCCTA
>JAGRLL010000048.1 GCA_020441855.1 Nitratireductor sp. | reverse complement strand
TTCGAAACGCCCGTCCAATCCATCACTGGGACTGCAATCTCGCCGACGATCGGCAAACCTACATTCAGCCGATTGCCGCCGTTTCCCTGTCTTTGCACTACTCCCCTCGCCAGTTGCTTCCATGATCGGCCGGTACTGGCGATACCAGGGCAATGATCCAATATGCTCAGGAGTTGCCCCGATGGAGAACCGAATGTATTTGACGGCGGAGGAAGTCGCAGCGCGATATCGTGAAGCGATAAGCGTCGGTACACTCCGAAATTGGCGTGCGATGCGTGTGGGACCTCCATTTGTCAAAATCGGAAAAGCCGTCCTCTATCCGGTAGAAGCGTTAAATGATTGGGACAGGAAGCACACCGTGACCTGTCGTGATTCAAATAGTCCAGTCGGTAAGAACCCAGTAGAGCCGTGATTGTCATGGTCAGGCATTCACTACCGCTCCCAAGAAAAGCCACCACTCGGAAATCTAGGTAATAGAAAGATATTTAATTCCATACACTTAGGTACTATGCCTAGTTTGACTCATAACCACAGTTATCCCAAAATTACATACCTTCCTGAGCCGCATCCCAGAAATCCGACCTCATGCCTATGCTTGAGCTCTCAACAACAAAATTGAGAAACCGCGGTCGTCGGACGTCCTGTGTCTGCCTATGAAAAGCTCAAGCTCGCACCTCCTGCCGTTGAAAGACGACATAAGCGGTCGTAAACATGAAGAGCGTTGCAGCAATGAGGCCCGATATCTGCGGCCATACCAAGACTAGACTTTGCATCGTCGGCAGAGGCGCTCCGATAACTGCGCCCTGAAGCTGAAAGCCGAAAAGCGGGCCGGTGGACCGCGCCGATGGATCGAGCAAAAGCCCGGTAATTTCGCCGTAAAGCGTCTGCGGTGAAATCCGGGCAATGGCCTGTTGCCACTCGAACTGATTCAGTACCGTCACGGGATCAAGCGGGTCAATCGGCGCAACCATGCCTGCAACCAGCGGCGAGATCATGCTCCAGAACATGGAGAATACCAGCCACACCGAGAGTGCGGCCAATGCTGATGTGGCCGGTGAACGAATGACCGTTGAGAATGCGATTGCGAGCGCCAGCCACACACCGGCATAAGCGAGCGTCGCCACCAGCCAGCACAGGCCGCGAACGATATCGCCACCCGAAGGCGGCAGCCCCAGGAAAATAATGCCGAGGCCCGTCGTCAAGAGCCAAAGGGTGAGCAAAGCGATACCGATTACCAGCAGTCCGCCGAGAAATTTGCCAAACAGGACGGCGTCCCGAAAGATCGGTTGGGCCAGAAGGCGGCTCATTGTGCGCCGGTTATATTCGCCATTGATGGCGTCAAAGCCGAGCGCGATTGCCACCAGCGGGAGCAGGAAGCCCAGGAAGGACGCAAAAGACGGTAGCGGCTCGCGCGCGACGGTGAAGAGCTTGAGGAACAGGAACGCATCTTCCGAAACGACGTCGCGAATGCGGTCGATTGCCCCGTATACGGAGCCAATCGCCGTCAACAGGACAAGCAACATGATAAGGTGCATCCGCGCGCCTGTCATATGGTCGGCAGCTTCCTTGAAGGCTACGGTTGAAAGGCCGGTGAATGGTGATCCTTCACGCTGCATCTGCAACCTCCCTGAAATAGCGATTGTAGGCTTCTTCGAGGCGGGCGCGCCGCAAATCGAGGTTTCTGAGGTCGCCACCCGCTTCAACTACTATCCGGGCAAGGTCGGATCGCACGTCGCGGGTCGCCTCGACCTGCCAGTTTTCCGGATCGGTCCGGGTGATGGATTTGACGCCATCTGCGGAGGAAGCGATCTTCTCAAGATCGACGCCAGCCGCCTCGACATCGATGACGAATGTGCCTCGACCGATACGGTCGGCCAACTCACCGATGGTACCGAAGAAACCAATCCGTCCTTTGTTGAACAACGCAACGCGATGGCAGATTGATTGCACAACGTCGAGCATGTGCGACGACACCAGAATGGTCATCCCGTCCTGCGACAGCCCGTGTATGAGGTCGAGCAATTCCTGCGTCGATTGCGGATCGAGACCGGAAGTGGGCTCGTCGAGGATGGCCAGCCGACAGTCGCGCATGAGAAACTCGGCGATACCGAGCCGTTGGCGCATACCGCGGGAATAGGTCGCTACCCGGCGGTCTGCGGCTTCGGTCAGCCGCACTTTTTCAAGCGCCGCTGCAATCCTCGTCCTGGCCTGATCTGCACCCATGCCGGACAAACGGGCCGTGTAGGCAAGGTTCTCGCGGCCCGTCATCGTTTCATAAAATCCAACGGCATCGGGCAAGTACCCGACGTCACGCTTCACCGCGAGTGGCTGGCGCAAGGGGTCCTTACCCAAAATGCTGACACTTCCTGCGCTTGATTCGGTCAACCCAAGCAACATCAGGATCGTCGTGGTCTTACCCGCACCATTGGGGCCGAGGAGGCCGATGACCTCCCCCGCGCGTATGGACAGATCGATGCCGTCCACGGCGACCGCGCTGCCGTAACGTTTGGCAAGTCCCTTTGCTTCAAGAACGATCTCGCTCATCTCCGGCCATACCTCATCACTGCAAGAACCAAGATGATCGCCGCAACCGCGATAACGCCGAGGCCGACTACACCCCACCAGGTGGAGGTGCTCACCGTCACACGGAACTGCACGTTCTCAGAGACAGGTTCACCAGTCGCCCGGATGGCCACCATATAGTCTCCGGCAATAGCGTTTTCGGAAGGCGTGATCCTGACGCTAACCTCATCGGTTGAATTCGGCGCCAGCTCTGTCACATTCTCCGGCTCGAATTCGACGGACCAGCCCGAAGGCGGGGTTGCGGCCAATTCTATGTCGGCCGCTGGCGCGCTACCGGTATTGACCAGGGTGAATAGGAACTCCTCGGTCTTGCCGGCAACCGCATTGCCGGACAGCCGCTCCTGTGGGCCGACGATGCGCACTTCAGGCTCACCCGTCACGTCGAGGCTGAGCTCGGTCGTTCCGGATTCGCCGTTTCCTGCGACTTCAAAGCCGATGGGATAGCGTCCGGCCTGCGTTGCAGGTGAAGGCACGACCTCCATGGTAACGGTCTCGGTAGCCCCGGCCGCAATCGGCACCCCGGTGATCTCCTCGGAACCGAAGCCTTTCTTGAACCGCGTGCGGAACCCGCGCGGCACTTCGGCCGCCAGGTTGAACACACCATCCTCTTCGCCCTCATTCGTTACTTTGATCTTGAAAGAGAACGTCGAGCGGGCAGTGCCGCTCAGGGCCGGCAGTTCGGGTTCGAGCGTCAATCCGGCCGCGGTCGCTTCATCCGATGCCGCCAGACGGAGTGTCAGAGGCAGTGTGAGCGTTTGCCTTTCGATGCGCGCCTGGATCTCGATGTTGTGCTCGCTGCCGACTGCCGCATCCTCGGGCGGCGTCAGCTCCAGCGTAACGCGTTCCGTCGAGTCCGGCGGAACAATTGCGGCGGTGACGGCATTTCCGCCACCTTTTAGCGCCCAGTCCCAGCCCTCCGGCACGCCGATCACCTCCAGACTGGCACGCTGTGGTGGCAAGTTTGCATTGCGCAGCGTCAAGCTGACCGTTTCCTTCTCTCCCGGTTCGATGGTGAATTCGGGATATGAGGTTGTGAGCCAGAAACCTTCCGGTTCTGTCGTTTGAGCCGAATCTTGGGCGGCCACCGGCGCCACAAGAGCGAAGCAAGCGGCGAACAAGGCCGCACATATCGTCGAGCTTACCGTTTTCATCGTTCACTCCATGATCTTGCGAATACAGACGGTGGAATCTCCTATCGAATAACGAGAAGCAGGCGTTGACCGCGCCGCAGCAAGTCGAGCGCAATCGTGCCCTGCACGTCCCGCAGAATCCGTGTCAGTTCAGCGGTTGAACTCACATTCTGGCGATTGACCGCGACGATGATGTCGCCAGTCCGCAATCCAGCATTTGCCGCCGGGCTTCCGGGTTCGACGTTGGCCACAACAACGTTGCCCGCAGACTCTTCGAGCACCGCGCCGGCCAGCCTGTCGCTCGTGTCGCTATCATCGACAAATGCGCTATCGTCATCGACCTTCAGCGTGACCGTCGATTCTTGCCCGTCGCGCAGATAGCCGATCTCCACTTCCTCACCGAGTGGGGTAAGACCGATTGTGTTGCGCAGATCGGATGATCCTGAGATGGGTTCGCCATTGACCGACAGGATGATATCTCCGGACTGCAATCCGGCCCGACTTGCCGGGGAACCATCCTCCACGCTCGCAACAACCGCACCGAAGGCTTTGTTAGCGCCAAGCGCCTCGGCCAGGTCCGGCGTCAGATCCTGGATGGCGACGCCAATGCGTCCACGCCGCACTTCACCATGTTCGATGAGCTGATTCATGACTGACGAGGCCATGTCTATCGGTACGGCAAAGCCAATACCGACATTGCCGCCAGCGGGTGTGATGATAGCCGTGTTGATCCCGACGAGCTGTCCATCCGCGGTGATGAGCGCGCCACCCGAATTGCCGGGATTGATGGAAGCGTCGGTCTGAATGAAGTCTTCGTAGCCTTCGACATTAAGCCCGCTACGTCCGAGCGCGCTAACGATTCCGGAGGTCACGGTCTGCCCCAGACCGAACGGATTGCCGATGGCGACGACACTGTCGCCGACACGCAAGCGGTCAGAATCGCCGATTGGAATATCGGTTAGATCGTCGGCATCAATCCTGAGCAGCGCAATGTCCGTCGCTTTGTCGCTGCCGATCAATTCGGCTGTGAACCGTCTGCGGTCCTTGAGTGTTACCGCGATCTCATCGGCACCGTCGACAACGTGATGATTGGTAAGAACATAGCCTTTCGCCGCATCGACGATGACACCCGACCCAGCACTCATGCGGGGACGTTGCCGAGGCATCTCAGGGATATTGAAAAATCGCCGAAAATAGGGGTCGTCAAATAACGGGTTTGCAGCCTCCGGCCCCCGGGCGGTAACGGCGATGTTCACTACCGCAGGCGTTACATCTTCCAGCACATCAGCCAAAGCAACAGGCTGTCCTACCCCCGGATCGACACTCTGCGCGCCAACTGGCAGGGTAAGAGAGAGTACAAAGATAAAAGCGAGGCATGTGGCGAGAATAGCGAGCATATTTTTCGCTCGCCGTGGCAAGCAAACAGACATGTCCGTACTCCCAAAAATTCTCCTTTCCGCAGCACGCCACAAAGGTTGGCTGGAGCGCAAAAATATCCGCCCGCGACCAGCGGCGCACCAAACTCTCACTCAGATGACGTTGCTCGATGGTACGACCCGCCCCCGCGTCGGGAGCGGGTCGACCTCACCAGACTAGAAGTCCATTCCGGCGCCCGCGGGCATTGCCGGAGCGGCCTCCTTCTTCGGCAATTCGGCGACCATCGCCTCGGTGGTAATCAGAAGGCCGGCGACTGACGCAGCATCCTGCAATGCGGTACGCACAACCTTCACCGGATCGATCACACCCTGGCCATAAAGGTCTCCGAACTCGTCGGTCTGTGCATTCCAGCCCCACGCAAAGTCGGCATTGTCACGGAGCTTGCCGACGATGATGGACCCTTCTGCGCCAGCGTTGGCGGCAATCTGCCGGGCCGGCGCTTCGAGCGCGCGGCGGATGATCGCGATACCGTGGTCTTGATCGGCGTTCGCGCCTTTGAGGTTCTCAAGCGCCGACACCGCACGCAACAGGGCGACGCCACCACCGGGAAGAATACCTTCCTCCACGGCCGCACGGGTCGCGTGAAGCGCGTCGTCGACACGGTCCTTCTTTTCCTTGACCTCGACCTCGGTTGCGCCGCCGACACGGATGACGGCAACGCCGCCGGCCAGCTTCGCGAGACGCTCCTGCAGCTTTTCACGATCGTAGTCGGAAGTGGTTTCCTCGATCTGAGCCTTGATCTGCCGGACGCGGCCCTGGATTTCGTCCTTGGAGCCGGCGCCTTCGACAATAGTCGTGTTCTCCTTCTCGATGACCACCTTCTTGGCACGGCCCAGCATCTCAAGCGTGACGTTCTCCAGCTTGATGCCGAGGTCCTCCGAAATCGCGGTGCCGCCTGTCAGAATGGCGATATCCTCCAGCATGGCCTTGCGCCGGTCGCCGAAGCCTGAAGCCTTGACGGCCGCAATCTTCAAGCCGCCACGCAGCTTGTTGACGACGAGCGTTGC
>JAGRLL010000364.1:2930-3402 GCA_020441855.1 Nitratireductor sp. | reverse complement strand
TCGATCTATGGCTGGCGCGGCGCGGAGGTCGACAACATCCTGCGCTTCGAGAAGGACTTTCCCGGCGCCAAGGTCATCCGCCTGGAGAGGAATTACCGGTCGACGCCGCATATTCTGGCCGCCGCCTCGCATCTGATCGCCCACAACGAGGGCCGGCTCGGCAAGACGCTTTTCACCGATGCCGACGCCGATCCGGAAACGCCAAGGCTCAATGTCTGCGCCGCCTGGGACAGCGAAGAGGAAGCGCGCGCCATCGGCGAGGAAATCGAACAGCTTCAGAGACAGGGCCACGCCCTCAACGACATGGCCATACTCGTGCGCGCGTCCTTCCAGATGCGCGAATTCGAAGACCGTTTCGTCACGCTGGGGCTGAACTACCGCGTCATCGGCGGCCCGCGCTTCTACGAGCGCATGGAGATACGCGATGCGATGGCCTACTTCCGCGTCGTCTGCCAGCCGGCCGACGACCTCG
>JAGRLL010000364.1:2352-2913 GCA_020441855.1 Nitratireductor sp. | reverse complement strand
CATCGTCAACACGCCCAAGCGCGGCATCGGCGAAGCTTCCGTCCGCCTGATCCACGACCATGCCCGCGCCCACGCCATTCCGCTGACCGAGGCCGCACGCGAATTGTGCGCCACCGACGAACTCAAGCCGAAACTGCGCACGACGCTCAAAACCCTGCTCGACGATTTCGGGCGCTGGTCGGACCTGCTGGAGGAGAAGAGCCACACCGAACTGGCCGAGATGATCCTCGATGAATCGGGTTACACCGGGATGTGGCAGAACGACCGCTCCGCCGAAGCGCCCGGTCGGCTCGACAACCTCAAGGAACTGGTGCGCTCCATGGAGGGCTTCGAGACCATGCGCGGTTTCCTCGAACACGTCGCGCTGGTCATGGACACCGACAACAACGAGGAGCTCGACGCCGTCTCGCTCATGACCCTTCACTCGGCCAAGGGGCTGGAATTCGGCACCGTCTTCCTGCCCGGCTGGGAGGAAGGGCTGTTTCCACACCAAAGATCACTGGATGAGAACGGCCGCGCCGGTCTGGAGGAGGAACGCCGCCTCGCTTATGTCGGCATCAC
>JAGRLL010000364.1:0-2334 GCA_020441855.1 Nitratireductor sp. | reverse complement strand
TCTGGTTCGTCTCCAACCGCCGCATCCACGGCCTGTGGCAATCCACCCTGCCCTCGCGTTTCATCGACGAACTGCCGGAGGCCGCCGTGGAGGTGCGCGAGAGCGGCGGCGCCTATGGCGGCTACAATTCCTATTCCAGAAGCGGAGGCGGCAATCCCTACGGCAAGTCCCGCTTCGACGAACAAAGCCCGTTCGGCTCGACCTATTCCTCGCCCGGCTGGCAGCGCGCCAAACAGCGCGATTCCGGTGCCGCGCGTGCCAACTGGGGCACCCGTTCCGGCCCGCAGACGAAGAACCGCACGATAGAGGGCGAACTGGTTGCGGCCTCCGTCAACCAGCCGCAATCGAACTTCTCGGTCGGCGACCGTGTGTTTCACTTGAAATTCGGCAATGGCAACATCGTCGCCATCGACGGCAACAAGCTGACCATCGATTTCGACAAGGCCGGCCAGAAACGCGTATTGGAAAGTTTTGTGGAAGGGGTCGGCTGATCGTCCGTTCAGCCGCCGTTACACTGGGGAGAACGATTGCATGACCAAAACCCATTCCGGCTCGTGCCGGTGCGGCGCGGTGACCTACGAAATTGAGGGCGAGTTCAAGCGCTTCTTTCTTTGTCATTGCAAACGCTGCCGCAAGGCCAGCGGCTCGTCCAACGCGGCCAACCTGTTCGCACCCGATGCGAAGCTCACCTGGCTGACGGGCGAGGACAAGGTCAAGTCCTTCACCCTACCCGATACGCGGCACGGGCGCAGCTTCTGCATCGAATGCGGCGGCATGCTTCCGCGCATTCGCGACGGCATGGCGGTCGTACCGGCCGGCAGCCTCGACACCGAAATCGACATTCGGCCCGAGGCCCACATCTTCATGGAGTTCAGGGCCGATTGGGACGACCATCTCGAAGACGTGGAAAAACTCGACGGCGGGCCACAGTAGCGATGAATTTCCTGTCAGATCCGTACCTCCTGGCTGGGTCCGGGCTGGGCCTGCGTTGACTTCATCCCCGCCCTTGCTAACCTTGGCGCGAAAGGAGACAGCCATGCGATTCATGATTGCGGTTTTCGTTTTCGCTTTCGCGGGCCCGGCTTTCGCCCAGGGCATCGTCGTGCCTGCCAATCTGGAGATTTTCGACGGTCCGTCCGGCAAGTTGCAGAAGGACAGGGGCCGGCTGATCGTCGACGATTTCTACGCCATCAATTCGGCCTTCCAGCTGCAGACGAGCAATGGCATCATGGTGTGCAGCGGCAAACGCACCCAGGGCGTCGGCGGCGGAACCTTTCGCGGCAAGTGTTTCGGCAACCCGGCGACCGGCAGCTATACCCAGAGCGCCAATGGCTGGGTCAACATGCGCTGGAACTACTCCAATTCATGGATCAAGCTGCGCGCGAAGGTGCAGTAGACCCCTGTCCGCCTTGAGGCGGAGGATTATTGGCCTGTGCGGCGCTTCATCTCGCGATTATGCAGCGATACCCACCAAAGAAAGCCGACGCCAGCGAAGAAGATTCCCATGCCACCGAAAAATCCGGCGAAAAACACGCTGATGGGGATGAGACCACCCATGACACCCTCCCGCTTCGAAGATTGACTTTGAACACTTCGGCGGGATTAGGCAGAATCTGGCGCCGGTCTGCCTTGATCACGATCATACGCACGCTTTTGCAACAAAACCGTCACGTCCCCCTCCTATTTCTCAGCCACATGCGCCTGCGCTAGATTGGTGCGGAATTTGGGAGCGATTCGATGGATGACAAGGTGGACGGCGAACCGAGGGGCGGTGTGCAGGACTGGCTCAAGGCCGAACTGGAAGACACGCTGGACGAGGATTTCGAGCTCGAAATTTCCGAGCCGGCGCTGTCGCTGGAACTGCGCGAATTCTACAAGAAGGCGCATCCGGCCACCATCGACCGCCACACCTATTTCCACGAACTGATCCGCCTGCAATCGGAACTGATCAGGCTGCAGGATTGGGTCGAGCACACCAAGGAAAAGATCGTCGTCCTATTCGAGGGCCGCGATTCGGCCGGCAAGGGCGGCGTCATCAAGCNNAGCGCATCACCCAGCGGCTCAACCCGCGTACCTGCCGCGTCGTCGCGCTGCCCGCACCGACCGACCGCGAAAAGACGCAATGGTATTTCCAGCGCTACGTCCCGCACCTGCCCGCAGGCGGCGAGATCGTGCTGTTCGACCGCTCCTGGTACAACCGCGCCGGCGTCGAGCGCGTCATGGGCTTCGCCAGCGAAAAACAGGTCCAGCAATTCTTCAACGACGTTCCGGAATTCGAGCGCATGCTGGTGCGCGACGGCGTTCGCCTCGTCAAATACTGGTTCTCGATCACCG
>JAGRLL010000047.1 GCA_020441855.1 Nitratireductor sp. | reverse complement strand
GGATCAGGTAGATCCAGTAGCGCGGATTGAAATCGGGATTGATCGCGTTGACCGTGCAGGCATTGGTGCACGAGCCGCACTGCCAGCAGCGGTGGATGTTCTCGCCGCCGGGAAGCGCGGAAATCTCCTCCTGCAAATTCTCGTTGTAATCGGTGACCGCGCGGCTCTTGATGAAGGTCGACCAGTGACCGGAAACATCGACGCCGTCGAGAATCAGTTCCTCATGCTCGACGAGGTTTTCCGGCCGGATCAGCGATTTTTCATGGATCGGCATCGTTTACTTCCTCATCAATTCAACTGCGGCACGGAGCCGAGCACATAGGCCTTGCCGTCGATCAGCTTCAACCGGGTGCGCCCGGATTCGGTGTCGACCGAGTCGAGGCCCAGCATGCGCCGCGTATGCAGCATGGCGTCACCCGTGCCATCGCTTCCGCCGCAGAAGTCGGGCCGCAGATATTGCCCGCCGCGATCGTTGATATAGCCGGCGTAGATGTGCGCGCAGAGCAGGTCGACATAAAAGGCGGTGTCCCGGAACACGCCGTTCTCGGCAAGAAAGCCCTCCAGCTCGCCGCGCAGCGTTGCGTAGGTCGCGAGATTGTTCTCGACGTCTATCCGTGCGGTGTCGATATCCTCGGCATGCCAGATCTCGCGGATGACACCGGTGCCGGTCTTGTTGTCCCATATCCAGCGCGTCATCAGCGGATAACGGTCTGGCGCCGTGAAATGCAGCACTTCGGCGGCGAGATCGCGCACCCAGCGGTGCTCGCGGTCCGCCGGGAAGGACACGACGAAAGCCTCGATCCGCTCATCCGCCGTCGAAGTGTCCGACCATCCTTCCAGCAGCGTCTCGATGCGCCTGCGCATGGTTTCGAACTTGTTGTCCGCGAGCCAGGGCCCGATGCGGCGGCGCACCGGCGCCATGAAGCAGGCGATGTCGCAGAACTCGGTCTCGGTCATCTCGCGCACGCGGCCCTTGCCGAGCACTTCCTCGAACAAGGAAGCCTTGAGCGCCAAGGCGCTGACATAGCGTTCGATGCCACCGGATGACTCTGCCGATTCGACGAGATTCTCGAAGGAGCGGCGCAGGCGCGGCCCGGACAAATCGAGCACCGGCCCGGCTTTCGCCGGAACCGGGGGACTCGCCTTGCGTGAGCCGAAGCCGAACATCATTCCGCCGCTTCCATCGCCGGACGCGCCACCGCGAGCGCGGCCATGGCGGCCGCCTGGCCCTGCGCGATGGAATCGTCGATCGTCTCGGGACCGGTCGCAGCGCCCGCGACGAAGACGCCCGGACGCGACGTACCCGACATCGAAGAATAGGTCGGCGCCTTGTCGATATAGCCATGGCTGTGCAGCTTGACGTCGAAGATCGCCGACAGCGTCATGTTGTCGACATTGGGGTCCATGCCGATGGCATGCACGACCATGTCGAAGGGAATGGTGATCGGCCGCTTGACCAGCGTGTCCTCACCCTTGACGACCAGTCTCTTGCCGTCGGAGGTCACTTCGGCAATGCGCGCCTTGATGTACTTGACCTTGAACTCCTCCTGGCTCTCCCAATAATACTTGTCCTCGTAGAGCCCGAAGGTCCGAATATCCATGTAATAGATGTACACGTTGCAGTTCGGCAGATGCTCGCGGATTTCCATCGCGATATTGGCCGAGACCGTGCAGCAGATCTTCGAACACCAGGTCCGCCCGATCTGGCGGTCGCGCGAACCGACGCACAGCAGGATGGCGACGCGCTCCGGCTCACGCCCGTCCGACGGGCATTTGACGCCCGCGCCGGACGACAGCATCTGCTCGACCTGCGTCGTCGTCACCACGTCGGGATAGGTTCCGAAGCCCCATTCCGGCTTGTTGACGGAATCGAAATGGGTAAAGCCCGTCGCAAGGATCGTTGCCGAGGCATCGATCGTCTTGCCGTTCGACAATTCGGCCGTGAACGCACCGGGCTCGCCGGAAAACTTCTTCACCGTGGCGCCCGAATGAACCGTGACGAGCTTGTCGCCCTCGACACGGCTGACCATGCCGCCGATGGCGTCCCTGGCCCATTCGCCGGACGGCACGAGCTTGGCGTAACCCGACAGGATCGGCGCGCCGCCGAGGCGTTCTTCCTTCTCGACGATCTCCACCTTCTGGCCGGCGGCGGCCAGTGCCTGCGCGGCAGAAAGCCCGGCCGGCCCGGCGCCGACGATCAGTACTGGTTTGGTCATTTGGCGGCTCCTGCCAATTGCGCGGGTTTGACGTAGCCCGGCCCGGATGTGATGGCGCGCTTGGGATCGTAGAGCGTCTCGATGCGCCCGGCCTTGACCTCTTCGAGATAGGCCTGGAACTCGACCTTGGCCTTTTCCCAGTCGATGCCGAGTTTTTCGAGAAGCTGCTCGAAGGGCGAGGCATGCCAGTGAAGCTGCGCGAGCTTGTAGGGATGGGCGCCCAGCGCCAGCGCGGCGAACTGGCAGTCCGCCATGATCGGCAGTGCGTAGACCTTGTCGACGGCCTTGCCGATCCACTGGTTCTTGTCGAGCGTGGTGATGCAGCCCGTGTCGTGGCCGATCATCACATCCGAGCGCGCTTCCTCGACGGCCACCTTGACCTTGCGGTCGATGGCGTAGGAGCGGGTGAACTCGCGCTCGCCGATGATGTGACGGAAGCCGAAGCCGCAGCAATCGTACCAGGTCGAATAGTCGATCACGTTCGCGCCCAGCGTCTGCAGCAGGCCGGTGGAGACGGCGACGCGGTCGCCGTTCATCACCGTTTCGTCGTAGATCACGTCTTCCGGAACCATCTTGTAGACATGACAGGCCGGATGGACCGTGGCGCGAATGCCGGAGACGTCGATCTTCTGGCGAGCCTTGATACGGTCGCGCATCACGTGCAGCCATTCCGAATAGTGCACGATCTCCTCGGGGATCAGCAGCTTGCCGTCGACCAGGCGGCCGAGCTTGCCGAGAATCTTCTTCACCTCGGCGCGCAGTTCCGCCGAATGCATCAGGAAGATGCGCATCTCCTTGTAATTGCCGAAGGAGGTGCCGCAATGGACCAGCGGGTAGTAGGTGCCGACATCAAGGCCCTGCGCCTTCGCCGACATGTAGGCCTGATGGAAATTGCGCAGGAACACGGCCGCCAGCGACACCACGTTGCCGATGCCCGAGCCGTGGTAGTTCCATGCCGTGCACGAGGTCTGGTCCGTCTCGTCGAGATAGTTGACGCCCAGTTCGTTCATCAGCCACATCACGGACGAGGGATAGCCCGGAATGTTGCCGCACTGGCCGCAGCTCTTGTGCTGCCAAAGATTGGTGGTCGGGATCTTCTTTTCCCAGCCATAGATCGTGCGCGCGATGACCGGCTCGTGGCGGTCGTCGATGCGGTGAACCAGAATTTCACCGTCCTTCTCGAGCTGCCACATGGCGTCGCGAATATCCTCGACGCGGTCCTTCTGCGTCAGCATGGAACGCTTGTCGATTCTGGCTTCCACCCAGTCGGTGGCACGCTTTGCCTCGGTCGCGGTCAGCGTCGACTGACGCCACTCGCCGCCAAAGCCCTTGTAAGCGCCCTCGCCGGCTTCCTGGCCTTTGATGGGATCGATCGTCGAACCGGTTCCCGAACCACTCTTAGCCTTGCTCAATTTGGCCTCCTGTCATCGAGCCGCCCGCCATCCGGCGTGGGTCGGGCTCAATCCTCGTCCTCTTCGTCTTCTTCCTGCTCTTCGAGCCATTCCTCGTATTCTTCGCGCTTTTCGTCCATCACGTCCTGGACGACGTCGAACAGGTTCTCGTCGACCGTCTCGAGTTGATCGAGCACCCCGGTCGCCTCCCAGATCGTGTACAATTCGATGGACGTCTTCAGGTTCACTTCCCAGGCCGTGTCCATGGTGTGCATGGTCGGCACGGGGATGGCCTTGCGCAGGATGTTGAGCGGCGCTTCGACCTTGGAGACGTTCGGTCCCCAGTCGGGAAACGCTTCCTTGGTGATCATGTTTGGCGCGAGCTGGTTGCCGGTCGAGATGACCTTGAGCAGCACGCGCGAGAATGGCCGCAGCACTTCCTTGGCCGATTCCATGCCGTGCTTGATCGCCACCTCGCGCATGATCATGACGAGACCGCCCGGCGAATTCTCGAACGGGCAGCGCGCCGCGCAGGTGTAGCACTGGGCGCAGGCCCAGATCTTCTCCTGCATGGCGTCGTAAATGCCTTCGAGGTTTTCCGTCCACAAAAGCTGCACGATCTCGCGCGGCGAGTAATCGTAATATTGCGCGGAGGGGCACGTCGCGGTGCAGATGCCGCAATTCAGGCAGCCGTGCAATTCGTGATCGTAGAGCATGTGCGAGGAAATATCCTCGAAGATCTCTTCGAGCTTTTCGCGCGCGACGACGGGTTCCGCCGAAACCGGATCACCAATCAAAGCCGCTTGCTGCGCCATATTATCCTCCCGATGGCGTTCGCTACCTGTCAGTCATGTCGGATCAGTAGGTCAGCACCTTGGCGTTGTCGTCCTCCATGACGCTTTCGATGACCTTGGCGCCGCCCACGATGCCCTCGCATTCGGGAATGAGATCGTCTTCGCTCATGTCGAAGAGATCGAGATTGGGCGAGCAGCAATAGAATTTCACGCCGGCGTCGTGCGCGTCCTTGATGAAATCGTAGACGGTCTTGGGCGAGCCTTCCTTGACGACAAGCTTCTCGGCCACGCCCTTCTTCATCAACTGGCCCGAAGTGGCCGTGCAGATCACTTCCACCTCGTAATCCATCGCCGCGGCGACGGTCGCCTGAAAGAAGGGCGCACCCAGTTCCTCGCCATTGCGCGGGTCCGTGTTGACCATGATGATGATGAGCTTTTCAGCCATGCCGCGTTTCCTCCTGACCGCTACATGTTCGCAACCGGGAGCATAATCCGGACGCGATGTATTTTAATAGATGCTAATATAGCAATTTTACGATGAATGCCAGACCAATTGTCGCACCGGCCCGGTGGAAGCTCAATCGTGATGCGCCGGTAACGGCGACTAACCCTCGAGCGCCATCCACCCCGTCTCGGCGACGAGACCGACCATGATCGAGGTGAGTGCCCCGGCGATGCCGGGTTGAATGGCGCGAAGTTGCTCGAGTTTGTCGGCGACGTCGTCGGGCGATTCCTCGAACTCCATGACGATGTCCTCGACCATCGCCGACTTGATGCCGGGATGCGCGATGAAGCCGATCGCGTTGTCGCCGCATCTGAAGACAACCGCCTCGCCGGCCCCGTTATGCGCCAGAACCTCGGCATCCTTCGGCAGGACCGCCCGGTCGCGCAGATAGCTGGCATAGGGAAAGCTCTCCGGCATCGCGCCGCCAAGAGCGTCCGCGCGCTGACGTGTCGCCTGCCCTGTCTCGATGCGAAGCGGAGCCTCCTCTGCTCCGCCGCCCGCCGCAACCGCCAGCATGATCGCGCCGAGTCCAATGCCGACAACCGGCAGATCGTGGTCGAGGAACGAACGGATCAGGCGCAGTTCCGGCGCCAGGCTCGGCACAAGCGGGCCGGAGACGATACCGAGCGGCCCCTGGCCGAGCACGATCAGCCCGTCGAATTCGTCCGGGTTGTTGTCCGGCCCCGCCGGAAGGGTTCCGCCGGCCGTAAACGGGCGGAAATAACGAAATCGGATGTTCCGGGCTTCTAAATGGTCTTCGAGGAAGCCGAGATATTCCGCCTCGACATGCTGGATGACGGCAATGGTCTTCATGACGCCACCGTCAGACGCCTTCGCCGGTTGCCAGCATGATCGCCCTGGCAAGGTCGGCCGGCTCGATGCCCGGCATATCGAGATGAAGCTGTCCGACCTGCCTGGCGATGGCGTCTTCGAGCGAAGCGGCTTCGAGCTTCTCGCCGGCAAGCGCCGCCGCCAGCCTGTCGACGCCGTCCTCGGGCAGACAGGTGAAGTCGCCCGAGATCATCAGACTCTCGATCGTGCCGTCCTGCGCCAGCAGGTGGGTGCGGATCAGCCCGCCCGCCGCCTTGTGCATGCTTTCGGTAAGCTGGCGGCCTTCGGAAATCTTCACACCCAAGTCGGTGAGCTTGCGGCCCTTCTTGTAGGTCCACGCCGGATCGGACAGCGCCTTTTCCTCGGCCTCGATCGCGGCCAGCTCCGCCGCGGTCGGATCGGTGAGTTCCGGTGTCACGCCAAACACGTCACCGACATGCCTGAGGAATTTCTCGCGAACTGTCTCGCGTTCGGGCAGCGTGTCGAGTTCGCGCGTCATGGTCGACATGTAATCGTCCAGCGTCATCTTGAGCTTGTCACGAAATTTCTCCGACGGCACCTTCAGGCATTTCGCCATCGTCGCCGTGTCGAAGTCGAACATGAAGGAACCGACCATCACCGTCGCCTCGCCGATCGACGCCGCGCCGGTTCCGCCGATCTTGCGCCCGGCGACCTGTATGTCGTTGACCGGCCGGTATTCGGCGTTGACGCCGAGTTCGCGATAGGTGCGGACGGCCGGCTCGATGAACTTCGGATAGAGATTGACCGCATATTGCGGCACCTGCTCGCGCGGGAACATGAAGTGGAAGAACATCTGGTTCTTGTCCAGATAGACCGCACCACCGCCGACATGGCGACGGACGATCGGCAGACCCGCCTGCTTGCAGAATTCCTCGTCGACTTCCTTGCCGATTTCCTGATGCACGCCCACGCAGACATAGGGGGTTTGCGGATTGACGAGCGTCAGCACCGGGTCGTCCCCGCTTTTCAGCGCCCGCGCCACGCCGTGATAGATCGCCTGACTCCTGAGTGCCGGGACAAAACCGAAATCGATGACGCGCAACCGCATAAAGCTTCCCTCCACAAAGTTCGCCGGCACAATACATGATTGAATGCTAATATAAAGCGGCAATGCGCCCGCCGGCGATATGCCCGAAAGGCATGGCGGCGCGCGGCCGGCGGCAAATCTTGATCCGGGTCAAGGCGCGGCTGCCGGCCTTGCACGATCTTGCAGTGCCATGCAGTGATGGTGGACAGGGAGAATTTCAGATGGTCATAAGATCGCACCAGACGGAGGAACCGGCAGTCGATCTCGAGATCGCGCTTTCCAAGGTCTGCTTCATCATTCTCAAGGGCCGCGAGTTCGAGGCCAAGGAAGAAGCAAGCGAGAATGGCTCTGGCTCCAACCCGGTCGACGACGCGGAACTGGAAGTGCTCGAGGATCGGGATGACGATCCGGTGGTCGAGGAGATCACCAGCCTCATCGACGAGTTGACGGTCGACGAGCAGGTCGATCTCGTGGCGCTCAACTGGCTTGGCCGCGAAGAGGACAACAGCGCCGCCGACTGGCCGGACCTGCGCAAGCAGGCCGCCGAAGCGCATAACGAACGCACCTCGCAATACCTGATCGGCGATCCGATGCTGCCCGACAATTTGGAAGCCGGCCTTTCCATTCTGGGCCTGAGCTGCGCCAGGTTCGAAGAACAGCACCTGTAACCGAGAACAGGGCCGGACAACGCCGGCACGCGCCCATGGCGTGGCCGGAGCCAGCCTGTTAGCAGACGCACAAATCGGCGCAAACTTGAAAAAATATCTAAAATCCATATAGTTGGATTCGTCAGCATCCTCTGATCAACTTCGCGTGCCGCGCCGATTCCCGAATTCCTGCTGCGGTGCAATATAGGTTGCCTCTTGCAACCTCGATGCGCGATCCGAAAACAATCGAGGTACGATGCCCCCCCGAACCGCGACACGCGGGACCAAGAATATTGCTTCACAACCGGACCTGCGCGAATTGACAACGAAGGCTTCTGCGATTGCGGGCAAGCACTTCGTTCTGGCGACGGACCTCGACGGCACCTTCCTTGGCGGCAGCATTCAAGACCGCCGCGCGCTCTACGACTGGATCGAGGACAATCGCGCATCGGTCGGCCTGATCTTCGTGACGGGCCGCGATCCCGAGTTCATCGTCGAGTTGACGTCCCGCCAGGGCGTGCCGCGCCCCGAATATGTTGTGGGCGATGTCGGCACCACCATTGCCGTGGTCACCCCCGATGGAGATGTCGAACCGATCGGCGAACTCGAAGCCGATATCGCCGCAGCCTGGAACGATGACGGGAAGCGGGTTCGCCGGGCCATGACGGGCATTTCCGGACTGACCGTCCAGCCGACCGGCTTCCGACATCGGGTCAGCTACGACATCGACTACGACAATTTCGACAAGGCCACCGCCTGCGCCATCGTCGAGGATCTGGGCCATGAATGGCTGATCTCGGCAAACCGCTTTTTCGACGTCCTGCCGAGGGGTTTCAGCAAGGGACCTTCGCTCCTGAAGTTGATCGGCCGTCTCGGCATCGATCCGGCCCGCTGCCTCGCCGCCGGAGATACGCTCAACGATCTGTCCATGCTCGAATGCGGCCTGCCCGCTGTCGCGGTCGGTGGCGCAGAACCTCCGCTTCTGGAGAAGATCCGCTGCCTCGACCATGTCCACGAAGCCGAAGCGATCGGTGCCGCGGGGATCGTGGAAGCCATCCGCAAATTCGGCCTGCACCCCGATATCTGAACCTGAACAGGGAGATGAAGAGAGAGCTATGCCCTCTGATCTGGTTATCGTCTACCACCGCCAACCCTATGAGGAAGTCGAGGTCGACGGACGCATCGAACTTCGCGAAAACAAGAGCCCGAATGGCATCGTTCCGACGCTGAAGAGCTTTTTCGGTTCCGTCGAGCACGGCGCCTGGATCGCCTGGAAGCAGGCCAACGACCCGTCCAGCCCGGACTTCGAACAGGTCATCGACATCACCGACGATTATGGCAGCTACTCGGTCTCCCGCCTGCCGCTGTCGCCCAAACAGGTCAGGGAATTCTACCACGTCACGTCCAAGGAAGCCTTCTGGCCGATCCTGCACGGCTTCCGCGAACGCTACAATTACGACCCCGTCGACTGGCCCAATTTCCGTGAGGTCAACTGGCGCTTTGCAGAAGCCGCGGCCGCCGAAGCGGCCGAGAACGCCGTCGTTTGGGTGCACGATTACAATCTCTGGCTCGTGGCGGGCTATCTGCGCAAACTGCGCCCCGATGTACGCATCGCCTTCTTCCACCACACGCCCTTCCCCTCCGCCGACATGTTCAACGTGTTGCCCTGGAGAAAGGAGATCGTCGAGAGCCTGGTTCAGTGCGACGTGGTCGGGTTCCACATTCCCCGCTACGCGGCGAATTTCGTTTCCGTCGCGCGCTCCCTGCTCGACGTGGATGTCATCAGGCGCGAGCAGGTCGGTAACGACATGATCTTCGAGGGAACGGCGCTGACCGAACGTTCGCTGCCGACCCTGTTGCGCTGCGAAGGCCGCGAGGTCGCGGTGTCCGTCGCTCCCGTCGGCGTCGATGTCGACTACATCGCCCAATGTGCCAGCGATCCGGACACCTTGCGCCGCGCCGGCTCGATCCGCACCGATCTGGGAGAATCCCGGCTTATCCTGTCGGTCGGACGAACCGACTACACCAAGGGCGGCGTCGAGCAGCTCGACAGTTTCGAGCGGGTGCTGGAAAACAATCGCGACCTGCACGGCAAGGTCCGGCTGATGCATGTCTCGGTCACCGCGAACCGCAACATGAGCGTCTACGCACAGATCCAGAACGACATCGAAGCCGCCGCCGGGCGCATCAATGGCCGCTTCGGCACGCTGGAATGGCAACCCGTGGCCCTGATTACACGGCCGATCCCCTTCACGGATCTGATCGCCTATTACCTTGCCGCGGACATTGCCTGGATTACCCCGCTGGCCGACGGCATGAACCTGGTCGCCAAGGAATTCGTCGCAACCAGAAACGACGGCGACGGCGTGCTGGTTCTTTCAGAATTCGCCGGCGCGGCGGTCGAGATGGGGTCGGCGGTGATCGCCAACCCCTTCTCTTATCGGTCCATGGACGAAGCGATCGTGACCGCGCTTGGAATGCCGGAAAAAGAGCGTCGCCAGCGCATGGAAATCCTGCGCAGGGCAGTCGCAAGACGCGACATCAAGGCATGGGGGGCGCAACTCAAAGACGAATTCAAGGCTTTGCGCGGATACGCGGAACGCAACATCACGAATGCCGCATAAGGCGGTCTGCGTGAGGCAATCCGCGCGCCGCCGCAATCGCGGCCTGGCCGAGTGCCAGGCCGCCATCATTGGCCGGAACGCTTGTGTGCGTCAGCACCTTGTGACCGCGTGCCGTCAGGACACGATGTAGCCCCTCGTTCAATATCCGGTTCTGCATCACGCCGCCCGATAGCGCGAATGTCTGGCAGCCATGCAGCCCCGCCAGACGTTCCGCCATGCCTGCCACGATGTCGATCAGACCGTTGTGAAAGCGCGCAGCCACGATGCCGTACTCGACCCCGGATGCGATATCGGACAGCAGCGCCCGCCACATCGGCGTCCACGACAGAACGGCCGGGCTGTCCGCCGGCGCGTCCATGGCTGCGGGATAGGCCCCCGCGAAGCGCAGATGCGGCCGCGCGAGTGCCTCCATTTCCATGGCCGCCTGCCCTTCATAATGCTGGCGCCCGGCGCAGATGCCGAGTGCAGCGGCAATTGCGTCGAACAACCTTCCCGCCGACGACGACAACGGACAATTCGTCCCGGTACGCAGCATCTTTTCGATGAAATTGACCGGTCTGTCCTCGATCACGGCGGCCAGCGGCGCGGCAGCATCGCGCCAGCCCTCGCCGAATGCCGCCTTCAGATGTGCCACGAGATTGCGCCAGGGCTCGCGCATGGCCTGCGCGCCACCGGGCAGCGGAACCGCCGGGAAGTGCCCTGCCCGCGCAAAGCCGCGATAACCGCCTGCAAGAAATTCGCCGCCCCAGATCGTCCCGTCCTCGCCAAGGCCCAATCCATCGAGGACGATTCCGAGCGCATGATCCTCGCCCGGTTCGATGCCGTTCTCGGCGAGGCAACCCGCCAGATGGGCGTGATGATGCTGCACGGCGACGACCGGCACTCCCTGCGCCTCCCCCTGCGCCCTGCCCCATTTCGTCGACAGGTAGTCGGGGTGGCAATCGACGGCAATCAGCTCCGGCTCGAAACGGAAGATGTCGCGATAGAGTTCGAGATTGCGCCGGTAGTCTGCATGCGTTGCCGCTTCCTCCAGATCGCCCATGTGCTGCGAGAGGGTCGCCTGGCCATTGGCCAGCAGACAGAAGGAAGCCTTGAGTTCGCCGCCCATGGCGAGAACAGGCGGCGCGTCGGCAAAGCCTTCAGGCAGGCCGAGCGGCTCCGGCGCCATGCCGCGCCCGCGTCTTATGATCTGCGGCCCCGGTGCGTCGAGGCGCAGGACGGAATCGTCCAGACGGTTGACGATTTCGCGGTCGTGCATGAGAAAAAGATCAGCGACCGAAGCCAGTTTCGTCCGCGCGACAACATTGTCGACCACCTGCGGCTCGTCGGAAAGATTGCCGGAAGTCATCACCAGCGGTCGCCCGACCTGCCTGAGCAGCAGATGGTGCAGCGGCGTATAGGGCAGCATCACGCCGAGCCGGTCGTGCCCCGGAGAAATGGATGGCGCCAGCACACTACCCGCGAGCTCAAGCAGAACGATGGGCGTGATCTTCGAAACCAGCAATCGCGCCTCGCCATCACCCATTGAGCAATAGTCCTCCACCTGTTCGAGGTCCCGCATCATCACCGCCAGCGGTTTGGCATGGCGCCGCTTGCGCTCGCGCAATTGCACCACCGCTGCCTCGTTCGTCGCGTCGCAGGCCAGATGAAATCCGCCGATCCCCTTGATCGCGACGATCCTGCCATCGGCAAGCGCCTTCGCCGTCGCCGCCACGGCATCCTCGCCGTCGATCTCGCCGTCCCCGACCTTCAGTCCTCCCGCTTCCAGCCAGATGCGCGGTCCGCAAACCGGGCAGGCATTGGGCTGGGCATGGAAGCGCCTGTCTGCCGGATCGCCATATTCGCGCGCGCAATCCCCGCACATCTCGAACGACGCCATCGACGTGCGCGCCCGGTCGTAGGGGATCGAGCGAACGATCGAGAGACGCGGCCCGCAATGGGTACAATTGGTGAAGGCATAGCCGTAGCGGCGATTGCCCGGATCGGCGATGTCGGCGAGGCAGGCCGGGCACGTCGCGGCATCCGGCACGACGCCGGTTGAGATATCCCCATCGACACTGCGGGCAATGACGAAATCCCGAGAGGGCGCATTCCCGGCGAGCGCGTCGCGGACAACGCTGTCGATACACGCAAGCGGCGGCGCTTCCGCCTTGAGCCGCTCGACGAAGCGTTGCAGTGCCGCTTCCTTACCCCACGCCTCGATCGCGACGCCGGCCCCGTCATTGATCACGTTGCCGGCAAGTCCCTCTTCCTGCGCGATGCGCCATACATGGGGCCGGAAGCCGACGCCCTGCACCAGACCCTTTACGCGGACGCGCCAGCCCACATTCCTGTCGGCAGGTTCCGCCATGGCTCAATGCACCGTGCACACGAGGCAGGGATCGAAGGAACGCACAATATGCTGGACAGATACCGGTTCGGTTTCGCCCTCGCGCACCGGCGCGCCTTCGAGCGCCTGCTCGAGTGGCCCCGGCGCACCGGAAGCATCGCGTGGCGAGAAGTTCCACGTCGTCGGCGCGACGATCTGATAATTGGCGATCCTGCCCTTTTCGATGCGCAGCCAGTGGCCGAGCGAACCGCGCGCCGCCTCGGTCAGGCCAATTCCGCTTGCTTCGTCCGGCAGTTCGCGATGCTCGATGAAGCGCTCGCCGGGTACGATCCGGTCGAGCCATTGCTCCATGGCGATGACGACAAGCGCGATCTCCAGCACCCGCGCCACCACGCGCGAATGGACATTGCCGCCACCATCCGTGTGGAGATCGCGAATGAGCGGATGACCGTTGACGAGCTGGCGCGCCAGCGCGCCGACCTCCATCGTTGCCCCGCCAAGACGCGGCGCCTTGCACCAGCTATAGGCCACGCCCGAATCGGCTTCGGGCCCCGTGTCCGGCACTGTTTCGCCGTCCATTGGCGCCAATGCTGCCCCGTTGCCCTTGTTCTTGTACCAGGCGTGGCTGGTATCCTCGGCAACGGCGTCGATGTCGAGCGCCGCAGCTTGCCCCCCGGCGAAAACACCTGCCTTGAACAAGGCGCCCTCGCCCGAACCGTAGGCGCCATAGCTCATGAAACGGTCTTGCGAAATTCCAAGCTTTTCAAGGTCAAGCGCCTGCGAGATCGCCAGAAAGCGCCGCAGGTCGCTGCTCGTGGCCGGCTTTTCCGCCGCCCATGCCGCGAGTGCTTCGGCGCAGTCGAGCGTGGCGAAGCGCTCCAGTTCGTCGCCATAGAGCGTGCGTTCGAGGAAGGCGCGAAACGCCGAAAGCACGGCGGACATGCGCGCCAGTTCCGATGGCACGACGGCGCGCGTCGAGCCGCCCGGCTGGATTGAAAGCGTGTGTGGCCATTTACCAGCAAGGATGCCCATCAGATGCATGAACTGGCTGCGCGCCGGCAACATCTCGCGTCCGGCACTGCCACCAAGCGCGGCAAACCGGACCGCCGCGTCCTCGTGCCATGCTTCGCCCGAATAGGCTTCGCGCGCAAAATCCGGCATGAAGAACAGGTAGAAATGCGTGAGGTGGTCCGCGACATTCTCGGTCGCATGGATCAGGTTGACCGCGTGCAGCCCGTTCTCGGGGTAGCCCAGCCCCGCCGCCGCGCCAAGCGCCTTCGCCGCGGCAACCGATTGCGACACCGAACAGATGCCGCAGATGCGCGGCGCATAGACAAGCGCGTCGGCCGGCGGCTTGCCGCGCAGGATGCCTTCGAAACCGCGATAGAGCGGTGAAACCACCCGGGCGCTTTTCACCGAGCCGCCGGTGATGTCGAGCTTGACCTCGAGATCCCCCTCGACACGGTTGAACGGCCCGACAACAAGGCGCGTCATGACTTGCGATCCGCCTTCCCGCCCGCCTTCTCCGTGGGCGGATGCGTCACATGATCGGCGACCGCGTTGCGTCGCAGCCGGGAGGGCGTCGCCGCCTTCGACAATGAGGCGAGCGC
>JAGRLL010000363.1 GCA_020441855.1 Nitratireductor sp. | reverse complement strand
GCTCCTATCGCTATCTCGACATGCATCAGGCCATCGCCATGGCGCTGCGCGACTGGAAGGGGATCGCCCGTCGACTGGGCTGCACGCTGGCGGAAACATCGGCCGTTACGGGTTGAAGGGTTGCCGACCGGTGACGGTTGCATCCCGCATCGTTCTGCTTCAAACACGAAACGCCCTGGGGACGAGCGCTGGATTCGCCATGGAGTTGAGATGACCATCAGGCTGCACAAGGGCGACCTGCCCGATCTGGACCGCTATCGCGAAAGCGCGGCGATCGATACCGAAACCCTGGGTCTTGTCCCGGGTCGTGACCGATTGTGTGTCGTACAATTGTCCAATGGCGACGGCACCGCCGACATCGTGCAGATCGCGCGCGGCCAGGACCGCGCTCCCAATCTCGAAAAATTGCTGGCCGATACGTCGGTAACCAAGATCTTCCACTTCGCCCGTTTCGACGTCGCCGTTCTCCATCAGGCCTTCGGTGTGGCGACGGCACCGATCTACTGCACCAAGATCGCCTCGAAACTGGTGCGCACCTATACCGATCGTCACGGATTGAAGGACATCACGCGCGAATTGCTCGGCATCGAGATATCCAAGCAGCAGCAGAGTTCCGACTGGGCGGCCGACGATCTGACGCCGGCCCAGCTCGAATATGCCGCTTCCGACGTTCTTCACCTGCACCGCTTGCGTGAAAAGCTCGACGCCATGCTGGAGCGCGAGGGCCGCCGCGAATTTGCCGCAGCCGCCTTCGAATTCCTGCCCTGGCGCGCCCGTCTCGACCTCGCCGGCTGGCCGAACGACGATATCTTCGCGCATAGCTGAGTATTCGCGTTGCCGCCGTGGCGGGGCGTGTTTGGGCCGCAAGAGCCTCGCAGCGAGGTGTTTGGGAGGATTGGCGCCGAAGCGCGGACCCTTGAACGAAAGCGGGAGTGGATGTCCCGGCGGAGACCAAACGACACGGACGGTTGGATTGGTTAACGAAAATGCCGTAAAAAGACCAAGAAGCTCATATTCTTGCGGCGGGAACGCCAGGCGGCGAGTATGGCAGCGGACCGGCAGCGGATCGACCGGACCGGAAACTGGACAACGAGTTGACGACTTCCGATTCTGAAACAAAGAGCAGATTTCGCGCATCCGCTGGCCAGGTGCCACGGGTCGAGTTGCGCGGCGGTCCCGCCTGGGCCGAAGATTCGGGCCGCGCCGCCGCCATACGCGAGCCACAGGTGCCGCGGCCGATTCATGTCGGGCCGGACGGATTTCTGACCGGCGATCCCGAGCCTGATCTGGATCAGTTGCAGGCCGCCTTGTCCAATCTCGCCGATGCGGGAGCCGATACCCGGATCGGCCATCGGGTCGATGCCGGCAATCCCGTGCAACGCCCTGTCACTCCCCAGGCTCCCGGCGCTCGCGCGCCCCTTGCACAACCTGTCGTCAACCAGTCCGCTCCCAGGCGCAACGGCTTTGGCGAAAGTCGCTCGCGGGCGGATTTCGAGCGCGCCCAGCGTCACAGCCGCATCGTGGCGCTTCTGAAGATCGGCCTGCCGGCTTTTGCCGTACTGACCGTGATTGTCCTTCTTGCCGCGCCGTTCATTTCGGGCATGAGCCTGCCGTCGGTCGATATCGGGCCTACCAAGATCGAGGACGGCAAGCTGGTGATGGACAACCCCAAGCTCAAGGGGACCGATTCCAACCAGCGGCCCTACGACCTGACCGCCAGCAAGGCAATACAGGATGCCGACCATCCGACCCGCATCACGCTTGAGAAAATCAACGCCCGCCTGCCGATGAGCGACACGGCTTTCGCCAGGGTGACCGCCGGCACGGGTATCTACGACGCCGACGAAAAGACGCTGCGCCTGGGCGATGCGGTTGCGGTCGACACCGAGGACGGCATGTCGATCCGCCTGCAGGACGCGGCCATCGACATTGCCTCCGGCAAGCTCAGCACGCAAAATCCGGTGGCGGTAGATACCGGTCGTGCCTATGTTTCAGCCGAAACCCTTTCCGTGGAGGACAAGGGTAGCAGGATCGTATTCCAGGACCGTGTACGCATGACCATCCGTCCCGCCAGCGAAAGCTCCGGAACCGGTTCGATCGCGATTCCCACCATGCCGGTTATCGGCGCGATCAATTCGCAGGGCGAGGACGCCTCGACGGGCCAGGTCGATTCCGCTGGCCAAATCAATTCTGCAGGGAAGGCCGTCGAGTAATGGCAGGTCTGTTGAGCGTTGCATTCGACGCCGTTTTGCCGCGCGCCGCCAGGTTTGTCGCGGCGTGGCTGGTGGTCATGGCCGTTCAGGCCGGTACGGCCGTCGCGCAGGATTTCGGCGGCGCGTTCGAAGGCATGCGCGACAAGGATGCGCCGGTCGAGATCGAGGCGGATCGCCTGGAGGTCGTCGACAAGCAGGGTCTTGCCGTCTTCGAGGGCAATGTGAGCGTTGTCCAGGGATCGACCCTGCTGAAGACCCGTCGCCTTACCGTTCGATATATAAGCGGCAAGGGGGCCTCGGGTCCGGGCGGCAACATCCGCTCCATCGAGGCGACGGGCAAGGTCGCGGTGCGTTCCAAGGACCAGACGGCCAGCGCCGACAAGGCCATTGTCGACATGCAGAAGCAGATTGCCACGCTTTCCGGCAATGTCTCCATCAGCCAGGGCAAGAACATTGTTACCGGATGCGTGCTGACCATCGATCTGGCGACCAATGCCGCCACGCTCCAGCCCTGCACCAGCGCCGGGAGCGGCGGCCGGGTGAAGATGCTTTTTACGCCGAAATCCGGTAACCAGTAGCCATGTCGACCAGCGAGGAAGCTCCGTTGAAGCCGCCCCGCCGCAAACGCGCGAGAGCGTCGCTTGCGCGCGAAGCGACGGATTTCGTGCGTCAGCTGCTCGACGACATGGCGGCTGTTCCCCGCGACATCGCCGCCCTGTTTCGCCGTGGCCCGCAGATTCGCGCGCCGCGCCTGCCGGCCATGCCGCGCTTGCCAGGCCTGCCGCGCCTTCCAAGTCTGCCTCGTCTGCCTCGTCTGCCGCTGATGGCCTGGCTCGACCGGTTTGCGCGCAGCCTGCCCGGCACGGACGATGCGCGCGCCATGGTCGACCGGGCCAGAGGCCTTGTCGCAAGATCCACGACAGATACGGTTGCAGATCGCGCCGCGCCGCCCAATCCGGCGGTTGCGCGCACCGATGGCGCACCAATCGGCGCTGGCGCGCTGAAGACGGCCGGACGACAGGGCGTCATGGCGGCGGTCGGCCTGCAGAAGAGTTTCAAGGCGCGTCAGGTCGTCCAGGGCGTCACGCTCGGCGTGCGCCGTGGCGAAGCGGTCGGCCTGCTGGGGCCGAACGGAGCCGGCAAGACCACCTGCTTCTACATGATCACCGGCCTGATCAAGCCCGATGCCGGGCGTATCGAGCTGGATGGCCACGACATCACCGATACCCCGATGTATCGCCGCGCCCGGCTCGGCATCGGCTACCTGCCGCAGGAAGCCTCGATCTTTCGCGGCCTGTCGGTCGAGAACAACATTCGCGCCGTGCTCGAGATCGTCGAGCCAAGCCAGCGCGAGCGCGAACGCCAGCTCGACGCGCTTCTCGACGAATTCTCCATCGCCCACCTGCGCAAACTTCCGTCGATCGCGTTGTCGGGAGGCGAGCGGCGGCGCTGCGAAATCGCCCGTGCGCTTGCCACGAGGCCATCCTTCATGCTGCTCGACGAACCCTTCGCCGGCATCGATCCGATCGCCGTCGGCGATATCCAGCAGCTTGTCCGCCATCTCACCAAGCGCGGTATCGGCGTGTTGATCACTGACCACAATGTCCGCGAGACGCTGGGCCTGATCGACCGCGCCTATATCATTGCCTCGGGCCGCGTGTTGACCCACGGATCGCCGGACGAGGTCGTGCTCAATCCCGATGTCAGGCGCACATATTTGGGCGAGCAGTTTACACTTTAAGAACTTAGTGCTTCTATGCTGCCCTTGAAAGCAAGAAACGGGCCAGATCGCGCCAGCGAGCGCGGTGCCAAGGCCCGGCATTGGCAGGATTTGGGGCGGTGTAACAGTGCTCTCGGCCAAATTGCAGTTACGTCAGTCGCAGGCGCTCGTGATGACGCCGCAACTGATGCAGTCGATCAGGCTGCTGCAGCTCAATCACCTCGAACTGTCCGCCTTCGTCGATCGCGAGATCGAGCGAAACCCCTTGCTCGAACTGGCCGAATCCGATGCTCCGTCCGACTTTTCGTCCGACCGGCCGGACGATGCCGAAGCCGCGCCGTCCGGCGAAACGGAAATGACCGAATGGCTCGGCGAGCGTTTCGAGACATCGACCGAGGCGATGGAGAGCCAGCTCGGAACCTCGCT
>JAGRLL010000046.1 GCA_020441855.1 Nitratireductor sp. | reverse complement strand
TCGCCTATTCGGCGCGCAACCGTTCCGCTTCTTGCCGCATTCCCTTCGGTTCTTCGCCGAAGTCGAAGCGCGTGGAAGTCCGCTTCCCCGATCCGAGCCAGAACCCCTATCTCGGCTTCGCGGCGATGCTGATGGCCGGCATGGACGGCATCAAGAACAAGATCCATCCTGGTTCCGCCATGGACAAGGATCTCTACGACCTGCCGCCGAAGGAACTCAAGAAGATCCCGACCGTCTCCGGTTCGCTGCGCGAAGCGCTGACGGCGCTCGAGAAGGACAACAAGTTCCTGCTCGAGGGCGGCGTTTTCGACACCGACCAGATCGAAGCCTATATCGACCTGAAGATGGAAGAGGTGATCCGCTTCGAGCACACGCCTCACCCCGTCGAATTCGACATGTACTATTCCTGCTGATACTTTTCAGCGAACAGACGAACGAAAAGCCCCGGCATGGTCCGGGGCTTTTTTGTTGATACGGATGTCCCGCCTGCAGTGGAACAACCTGGAATGTGCATTATTGCACGCTTGTCACACGGATAATGTGTCATAACTGTCTCATCGAACGACACGGCACCCGATGCCATTTGGAAACCAGCAAACTGGAGAACCCGATGACCAGGATCAGAAAATCGATCGCCGCAGTACTGGCAGTCGCCACCATCTCGACTGCGGGGGTGTTCGCGCCTTTCGGCACCGCGAACGCGCAGGGCTATTATGGCGGTGGCGGTTATTACGGCGGCTACAACGGCGGATACGGCAGGCCCTATCACGGCGGCTATTACAAGCCTTACGTACAGCGTCACTGCAAATGGGTGCGCGTTCCCTATCGCTGGGACTATTACGGCCGTCCGATCGGCTGGCGCAAAGTAAAGCGCTGCTGGTAAGCGCCGGCAAACGCCACAACACAGGTTTGGAAGGGCCCCGGCATGTTCCGGGGCTTTTTCTTTGGCGCGAGCCGGGCTATCCCAAAACAGGTGCACCAGTCCGGAACTGCCACAATGCATGTCAGCGAAGCCGTCGAAAAACGAATGTCCGTCAGGGCCTTCACAGGCCAGCCGGTATCGACGGAAACAATCGTCGGCGCGCTTGAGAAGGCCGCGCGCGCGCCTTCGGGCGGCAATCTCCAGCCCTGGAACATCGCCGTGCTCAACGGCAGCAGGATGGATGAATTCCGCGCCATCATGGAGCGACGTATCGCCGGCGATGCGATGCCCGGTGGAGAATCCGCCGAATACGCCGTCTACCCGCCCAATCTGAAGGAGCCTTACCGAACCAGACGATTCGAAAACGGCGAGGAAATGTACGCCCTGCTCGGCATCGCTCGTGAGGATCGCCCTGCCCGGCTCAAGCGATTCGCCGACAATTTTCGTTTTTTCGGTGCACCGGCGGCGATCTTCTGCTTCGTCGACCGTGTCATGGGTGCGCCGCAATGGTCCGATCTCGGCATGTTCCTGCAAACCTTCATGCTGCTATTGGCAGAGGAAGGCCTCGACAGCTGCGCCCAGGAGTGCTGGGCCGCCTATCCGCGCACAGTTTCCGAATTCTGCGATACCGGCGACGAACTCATGCTGTTTTGCGGCATGGCGATCGGCTACCGCGACACGAATGCTTCCGTGAACCGGCTGGTCACCTCGCGCGCGCCGGCGAAGGAATGGCTGAAGGTGCTCTAGTGCCTAGCCGAAGCCGGCGCCGGCCTCGCGCGGGCGAATGCGGATCAACCGCGAGGTTTCCACCGCCGCCTGGCGATGGCGCACCGCGTGGCGATAATCGGGATCGCGCAACATCGTGATGAAGGCTTCTCCGGAAGGATATTCCGCGATGAAGCACAGATCCCAGCGCTCATCGGCCGGTCCGATCAGAGTCAGATCGAAATTGCCCGACCACACGATCCGTCCGCCCAGACGCTGGAAGATCGGCCCGCTTTCCCGCGAATAGGCACCATAGGCCTCATGGCCGGTGACCATGGTGCCATCCTCGTAGACCGCCATTTCCTTCAGCCGAACGAGGTTCAGCATGTGAATCTTGCCTTCGCGCGGCAGATCCTTGAATTGCCCGAAACGCTCGCGGTCGGGATCGATGAAATTCGGCATGGCTCGCACTCCAGTCAGCCGGTCGCCCGTGAAAGGCACAGCTTCGCAGAGGCGGACCCGTCTGTCACGATCGGGAAAACCTGATCGACCCGGTGCGCTCGAACTTCTTGTTGGAGTAATTGTAGGTGAAGAACTCAGCCTCGAACCCGCTGCCCGACCTGCGGATCACCTGAAGGGTCCGGGTCAGCTTGCCGGATGTCTTGTCGGAGAAATTCGTGCTCACGGTCAGCTTGCCGCCCTTCACCGAACCGGAGGACTTCGTCACGGTCACTTCACCCGAGGCGAAAAGCGAACCGCTGACATTGTCGCCGTTATGGACCATCTTGCCGCTGACCGAGCTTTTCGCCTGCGTGCTGGCGCAATTGCCCCGGACGGTCAGCGCTCTCGATCCCGCATCATAGGTATTGGTAACCTGGCAGGAGACCTTTTCGGTGTTGTCTCGGCCATCGAGCTTCGCAGAGCCGCGCCCGCGATAATTGCCCGCCAGCTGTTTGAGGAACGCCCCGGCATCCGCCGCATTCGCCGGCATGGTGCCCCCCATGCCGATCGCGAGCATTGCCCCAACGACACAAACCTTCAACAATCCGCCTCGTACCATCAGCTTATCCAAACCCTTTGCCTTGATTGGAGATTTACGACGCGAGCGATCACTCTGCGCCCTTGCTCGGCTTAGCGCCGATTCGCCCCAGCAAATACCGTTTCAGTGTCAAAATGTTGGCGGGCAGGATCACCATGTTGGAGAAGAAGGCAACCAGCAGCGTCGCGATCATCAGCTTGCCCAGCACCGGAACCATCGGCAGCACGCTTGCCTGGGTAACCAGCGAGGCGGTGCAGATGATGACGGTCGATGCCGCCAGCGCCGGCCCCACTTCGTGCATCGCCAGCTTCATCGCCTCTTCCGGCTTGCTACCGCCCCGCCTTTCGGTTCGGTAGACATTGACCACGTGCACCGCATTGTCGATGGCAATGCCGAAGGCGATGGTCAGCGCTATCACTTCGGAAATGTTGATGACCCCGCCCTTCAGCCAGACGATCAGTTCGACAGAAAAGATCGGCAGCAAATTGGGTGTCAGCGCCACGACCGCCATCGTGAGAGAGCGGCTTGCGACGCCGATAATCGCCACGCCGAGAAAGATCGCGATCAGCAGGCTGGTGCGCAATTGGTCGATAAGATGCGCGAATTCCTTCGCCATCAGCACCTCGAATCCGGTGACGATGACATCCTTGCCGTATTCCAGCCCGTCGATCTTCGCATGCAGCGCATCGACCTGTTGCAGCGTGTCGACGATGGATTGCTGCGAGGTGATCCGCACGCTGACCAGCAGCCGGCTACCGTCCTGCGAGCGATAGCTGTTGCGCTCGTTCGACGTGGCTTCGCTGAACCCCTTCGACAGATTGGCAAGCGCCGCCTCGCCCTCCACGCCGCGCGCCAGCGTCAATAGCGAGAAGATGCGGTTCCTGGGATAAAGACCGGCCGCGATATCCTCGATCTCTCGCAACCTGTCCAGATTGGCGGGCGCGAACGCGTCCGTCTTGTCGGCGGAAGGTATCGACAGGAAGATCTGCGCCCTGCCCCCGACCTCGTTGGCCAGGATCTCGGCCTGCCGCGTTTCGGCGTCCTTCGGCAGATAATCGGTGATGAGGTATTCCGGACGCACCAGCGAATGGACGAACGACAGCACGACGACGGCAGCCACGGCCGCCATGGCGATGAGCGCGGGCCGAGGCCACACGAAGCCCACAAAATGCCTGCCGATGCCTTGGAAAGCCGGTTTTCGCACCTTGCCGGGCTTGATCAGCCCCATGGTCATGGCCCAGTGGGCGACGACCGGAAGGCCGATGATCACGGCAAGGAAGGCGAGCGCGACCACGCCCATGCCGATGATGGAAAACGACTTGAGCGCCGAGCCGGGCGCAAACAGGAAGGACATGAAGGCCAGCAGCGTCGTCACCGAGGTCAGCGCGGAAGCCGGCCCGACGCGTTGCAGCGCCTCGGCCAGATTGGCCCGCACGTCGGGCGAGGCCGCATTGGAATGCTGCCAGCGGTAATAGACGACAATCCCGTCGGCAAAGGCCAGGATGAGCGCCAGTGTCGGCAGCACCGTGGACAGGTAATTGATCGGCGTGTCCATCACGCCGAACAGGCCGAGCGACCACAAGGCGGTCAGCGCCGGCGGCACGGAACAGATCAACGCCGCGACAGCGCTGCGATAGATGAACAGGGCGATCAGCACGCCGAGAGTCAGGCCGATAAGCGTCAGCCGCAGCTGATCGGAGATCAGTGCGGAAACGACCGTCGAACCGATCGGCGTCAGGCCGGTATACAGAACCTGGAAATCCTGCGGCGCAACTTCCGAGATCATTTCGCGAAGATGGCGATAGCTCTCGTAACCGTCGCCGGCGTTCTCGCCATCCCCCCTGTTGGCGGAAAGCAGGCCCGCGTCCAGCGTCACGATCATCAGCGCCATGTTCTTTTCCGGCGCGATCAGCGAACCGGCCTGGGGATAGTCGCGCAGCACCTCGGCAACGAGTTCGCGCGCCTGTTCGTCGCTCTCGATCTCCTCGGGGAAGAAATTGCCTATCTTGCCGGTCTTCGCGTCAAGCTTCGGCGCGGAGAATACGGTCACGACGTTCTGGACGCTTTCGTCGATGGCGGTGTCGAGTTGCAGCAGGCGCAGATCCTCGAGCCCGCTTGCCGTCATCAGCCGATCCGACTGGATGATCACGGTTATGTCTCGAGAAAAATCCCTGAAATCGTCCTTCTGCCCGAAATAATTGCGATAGGCTTCGCTTTCCTCCGGCAGAATAGTGGTGATGTCGCCCTCGAAATGCACGTTGCGCAGGTTCCACCCGGCAAACGCCGATATCGCGACGATCACCAGGGTGAACAAGACCGGCAGGCGCAACGCCGCCAGACCAATTCGTTCCAGGCCGAAACCTATGCTCAGCCCGCTCTTGTTGTCTGAAATGGTTCTGCTCCATGGTCCTGCTGCCCGTCATGCATCACGGGCCAGCGGAGCCGGTTAAGGGAAATTGACTTGAAGCCGCCGCTCCCAGATGCCAAATCCGTGTGAACTTTGCAATCGGATGAAACGCGACCAGCCATGTCCAGCTACATCACTGCCTCCGAAGCGCCGCTCAAGAACACCGGCATCATCAGGCTTTATGGCGAGGATGGCTTCGAGGGCATGCGCCGCGCCGGCAGGCTGACAGCCGAATGTCTCGACCTCCTCGCACCCATGGTCGTGCCGGGCGTGACGACCGCCGAGATCGACGATTTTGTCTACGATTTCGCGATTCGCAACAATGCGCTGCCCGCCACGCTCAATTATCGCGGCTACACCAGGTCGACCTGCACCTCCATCAATCATGTCGTCTGCCACGGCATTCCCAACGACAAGCCGCTGCGCAACGGTGACATCGTCAACATCGATGTGACGTTGATCCTTGATGGCTGGCATGGCGATTCGAGCCGCATGTATCCGGTCGGCACGCTCAAGCGCGCCGCCGAAAGGCTGATCGAGGTCACCTACGAATCGATGATGCTCGGCATAGCGCAAGTCAAACCCGGCAATCGCACCGGCGACATCGGCGCCGCGATCCAGGAATACGCCGAGGGCGAACGCTGTTCCGTGGTGCGCGACTTCTGCGGCCATGGCGTCGGCCTGCTCTTCCACGACGCGCCAAACATTCTCCATTACGGGCGGCGCGGCGAAGGACTGGAACTCAGGCCGGGTATGATCTTCACGATCGAACCCATGATCAATCTCGGCCGCGCGGGCGTGAAGGTTCTGGCCGACGGATGGACGGCGGTTACGCGCGACCGTTCTCTTTCGGCCCAGTTCGAACACACTGTCGGTGTCACCGAAACCGGCTGCGAGATATTTACGCTGTCGCCCGCCGGCTATACTGTTCCTCCCTACATCTGAGCTTCGCCGAAGCTGGTCCGGGGTGGGGGTTGAATTGGCCGAAGGCGGCAAGGGTAAGGATTCATCGGGCGGATTTGCCGAGGCGGCGCCGGGCAAGCGCGCGGACAAGCGCTCTGAAAAAAGCGCCGACAAGAGCCCCGACGGACGCAAACAAACGCCTCATTTCCACGGCCACCGCGATCGACTGAGGAAAAAGTTCCGGGAGCACGGCGCGGACTCGCTCGCCGATTACGAACTGCTCGAACTCCTGCTTTTTCGCTCGATCCCCCGGCGCGACGTCAAACCGCTCGCCAAAACGCTGATCGCCGAGTTCGGCTCGCTTTCGGAAGTGCTTGCCGCCCCCTATTCCCGCCTGGCCGAAGTCTGCGGACTGTCCGACAACATCGTGACCGATCTGAAGATCGTGCATGCCGCGGCCGCGGCCATGACCGCCGGCAAGGTGCGGGGCCGCACCGTGCTGGGTTCCTGGAAGCAGGTGCTCGAATATTGCCGCATCGCCATGGCCTTCGAGGAACGCGAGCAGTTCCGCATTCTCTTCCTCGACAAGAAGAACCAGTTGATCCGGGACGAAGTCCAGCAGGTCGGCACCGTCGATCACACGCCGGTCTATCCGCGCGAAGTGGTGCGCCGGGCGCTCGAACTATCGGCCACCGCCATCGTCCTCGTCCACAACCATCCCACTAACCCTACTGAAGTCACGTTTGATCACGCCTGATCCCTGACAATCATCTGTGTTTTCTGGCTTTTCGAGGCTTGCAAGCTGGAGCGAGTTTGCGGATACTGGGGGCGGTATCTGTCGATCATGGACCTTACTGACCCCAGTTCACGAGCCCTTGCCGACCCCAGTTTTGCGCGAGTTCATGTCATGCCCAGCCTCACCGACGGCGCCATCCGCCAGGCCATCAAACAGGTGGAGAAATCCGGAAAGCAGAAAAGCCTCACCGATGGCGAAGGCCGAGGGACCGGCAGGCTCGTCTTGATCCTGAAGCCCATGCCGCGGCGGGTCACCGCCGAATGGATGGCGCAGCAGTGGCGGGACGGCAGGCGCGTAAAGAAAAAGCTCGGCTCCTATCCCTCCATGCCGCTGGCTGGGGCCCGCGACGTGTTTAGGCGCGACTACGCCAACCTGATCCAGAAGGGCCGTTCGATCCGGATCGCGTGTGATACACGCCCGGGCACAGTCGCCGATCTGTTCGAGGCCTATGTCGGCTATCTCAGGGACAACGGGAAATCCTCTTGGAAGGAGGTGGAGAAGGGACTGAACTCGGTTGCCGACACGTTCGGGCGCAACCGCCCTGCCCGCGACATCGAGCCCGACGAGGTCGTCGAGATCATCCGCCCTATCTACGAGCGCGGCGCCCGCGCCATGGCCGACCATGTCAGAAGCTATATCCGCTCGGCCTATAGCTGGGGCATGAAGACGGAGCACGATTATCGCACCGCCTCCCCTCGCCGCTTCAACCTTGTCTACAATCCCGCCGCCGGCATCCCTACCGAACCCAAGGTCGCCGGAACGCGCTGGCTCACGGAAGACGAGTTCGTCCGGCTCTATCGCTGGCTCGAATGCCCCGATGTCCCAGTACATCCACCCTATTGCCGTGCGGTGCGCCTCATCATGCTGACCGGACAGCGGGTCGAGGAGATTGCCACGCTGCATGTCGACCAGTGGGATGGGGCGGAGAAGATCATCGACTGGTCGAAGACCAAGAACATGCGCCCGCATGCCATCCCCGTGCCTTCCATTGCGGCCGACCTCGTCGAGCAGATCAAGCCGAACGAACACGGCTGGTTCTTCCCGTCAGCAAAGGACCCTTCCAGGCCGGTCAGTCACGGCACGCTCTATTCCTTCATCTGGCGGCAGCGCGAGCGCAACGTCATCCCGATCGTCACCAACCGCGATCTGCGCCGCACCTGGAAGACGCTTGCCGGCAAGGCGGGCATACCCAAGGAGATCCGCGACCGCATCCAGAACCATGCCCTGCACGACGTCAGCTCCAAGAACTACGACCGCTGGCACTACATGCCGGAAAAGCGTCAGGGCATGGAACAATGGGACCAGTTCGTCAGGGACATGCTCGACAAGAAGGAGAGCACGAAGGCAGCCTGATCAGCCCTCAGCCATGGAAGGCATCTTTACTCAATCATATCAGCACTATGATCAATCGACTTAAAGCATTGATTGAAAAGCGCCGGACCATAAGACGACGCTGGCAGGCGGATGCGCGCGCCCTCGTCGAGGAAGATGAACTCAAAGCCTACTATGCCGCTCAACGCCTGGCGGCACGTAGCCGATTTCGCGGAAACAAGCCGGAGTCCTGGCATTGGGCCAAGGTCGCGTCCGAGGTCGCTCGGATATCGCCGATCGCAGCAATGGACCTTGATGTGGTCCAGGCCATTAACGAGGACGAATGGTCGAAAGCACCCCACTCGCAGTGAAAACCTCCTGCAAACTGCTCCACTGATATCGCCTAATGCCAAGCGTTTGGCGTGCCGTTACGTGCAGTTCGTTTGCCGGCGCATTCACCGCGTTACTGCCCTGCGGTGGCTGTGAGGACGAGCGCTTCGCGGATCTGACTATTGCGCAAAAGCCGGTAGCGGATGGATTGGGTAAGTAGTTTCAATTCTTATCTCCTTATCTGTTGATAGTTCCGAAAAGACGCAGGCAGATAAAGACGGGGAAATGAGCCGCGCGGTCATGGGCTACACGGGAGGCCGCAGGCCGAATGGAGCGGGCTGCCCGTTGACCGGGCGGCGTCACCGTCCAGACAGCGTCAGAGATTTTCGGATAAGGCGACTAAGGAGAGCACCCGGTTTGACCAATCGTCCCGAGTGAGTTTGCTTGTGGGTGATAATGGATACGAAACAATAAGCTGTGGTGGCGGAGCAAAAGGGATGAGACGATCTTGTGTGCTGAATTGGTGGAGATTGAAACGCGTGAACGAACAGGAAGAGAAGATCGTCAGGTTGCTTCTAAACGAAATGGCCTTCGAAGGTGCAATGAAGCACTTCGGCGAAGCGCCGCCTGAAATAGACAGGCAGCTTTTTGACGAGCTCGAAGCGATCGGTATCCCGGAAAGATATGACGGGAACATAGAAAATTACCGGTACTTTGAATTCGAATATAACGACGACAAAAGCGTCTTCGAGAACTGCTATTTCCATCTGCGCATCATCAGGAACAATATCATTCACGCGAACAAGGCATTTCGACCTGACCCTCCTGAGAGGCTGAATGACCTGCTGGATTGGGCGGGAAAGCTGATCGACAGCGTTTACGAAACAGATTCTGAATTTGGAGATCGGGCGCGCGAAATAAAAGCAGTGCTGAATATCGAGTCCTTTTAGGATCGGCATCGTTCCCTTGCGCAAGGAATGGAAGCCGGATGGCCGAGACCGGCCATGACGGGCTCGGTTCATGACAGCCCGGCCTGCCTTTGCCTGTGGCACGGGCAGGAGCGCCCAAAGAGAGGCATACAATATATTGTGGCACAAACTGAATCAGTTACCTTATATAGTAGGAAAGGAGATTGAACTAAGCGCATGATTCATTTCGAGGTTAATGGGAAGAGGGTCAAACCAGGCGACATTGGCGACGCACTGATGCGGGCCGCGGTCGAGAGTATCGCAGCGCAGATCAGGGATAACATCAGCACGATCCGGGACCCTGAAACCGGTGAATTTCCCACTGTGGTGATCCGTGGCGACAGCCTCGACAATCTTCAGATGCATGTCGAAGGATCGCCGGAACTGATCGCGCTGGTTCGCCAGCGCATGGGGCAGGACGAAGAATTGGATTTAGAAGAGCAAACACCGGAAGGACCGCCGCGCGTATTCCTTTCATACACATCTGATGATGCCGAACTCGCCGGGCGTATTGCTACGGCGTTGCAGGAACACGGCATCGATACGTGGTGGGATAGATGGTGCATCAGCACCGGCGATAGCCTGCGCCAGAAGATCGATGAGGGGCTGGGCGATTGCACGCATTTCCTTGTCCTGCTCACCCCGCAGTCCGTTGGTAAGCCGTGGGTTAATCAGGAAATGGATGCCGGACTCGTGCGCAAGCTCGGCAACAAGTGCCGCTTCCTTCCGGTGCGCCACAAACTACCGGCCAGGGACCTCCCGCCATTGCTCTCCGGAATGCATGCCCCCGAGATCAGTGATGATGGGGACATCTCACAGCTCATCACCGATATCCACGGGATCAGCCGCAAGCCAAAGCTTGGGCCTGCGCCGCATTCAAAGGCCTCGGAAGCGAGTGCGGAAACCGGCTATTCGGCTGCTGCCAATACTGTTGCGCGGTTCTTCGTCGAGAACACCAAATATGGCCGCTTCGGTGATCCAATGATCGACGTGGAACCGCTTGCCGAAAAAACCGGCATGACGGTCGATGACGCAAAGGACGCGCTCTACGAGCTATCGGCCTTCTTCAAAGACACGAAAAGACATGCGCTTGTGACGGCTTCGCTGTTTGCAGAGTTCGACCGGTACTGGAAACCTTGGGACCCGCGCGAAGACGCCGTGAAGCTCGCCGCGGATATCATGAACGACCCCGAATTCCCGGCAGACAGCCAAACAATAGCAGAGCTTTATGAATGGGAGCCGCGAAGGCTCAACCCTGCCGCCACTTACCTTTTCGAGCGCGGCATGCTCGTCGAATACAAGGCTTTAAATTCGCGTGAGTTCGAACTGTTTCGCATAGTTGGAAAGCCGGACGAGCTACGCCGCTTCCTGAAAGGCAGGCAGTAGCCTCAGTATTTCGTATCGACGAGAAAGCCTGTTCGCCCGCTGCACTGAAATCCGCCCGGAGCTTTGTGCTTGTTCAGGCGCCCGTCCATTGTCTTGCGATTGAATTTCTTGCCGCAAATTCCGCACTGATAAACGTAGGTTGGCCCGAAAGACGGAGCCGCGCGCCGCGCCGGTCGGCGCGATGGCCGGGCTGGTCGCGTGGGTGTCCGCAATGAACCGAAGCCGCTGCTGCGGGAAGGCGAGCGTTCTGTAGGCGGGATTGATACCGGGCCGCTCGGGGTCAGTTCAATCGCGTAGCGCGGGGTGAAGCTGCGGTTGGTGGTCCGTGCGCCCTGTATCCGGTCAACGCGGTAGCTGCGATGCGCGTCGCTCTCGACGTTCCACGCGTGCAGTATGATGTTGTTATCCTGCGTCCGTCTGAGCGAATACGGCTCGATCAGGCGGGTGCTGCGGCGCCCGCGTTCATCGATATAGTCCAGTTCGACACAAAGCCGGTTTGCGGCAGCAAAGCGGATGACTTCAAGATCGGACTGCACCCGCCCGCTGACCGGAAGGCGTAGTGTGCGCTCACGGATGACGGATTCACCCTCGGCCATCCGGTAGGCTGCCGGCATCGTCGGTGCCGCCGTTCCGGCTAGCCAAGCGAAAAACTCCGGCAGCGCGTCCCAGAATGAGGCGACAGGCGGTAGCTCTGGAAGCTGGTGCGCGAGCATGTTTGACCACGAACCTTCAAGGTCGGTCCTATGGCTGTCGAGATCACCTGCCTGCGGCACGGCGATACCCTTGAACTCGCATTTCTGGCGCAGAATATCGAGCAGGACGGCGGGCGCTGGCTGGGCTTCCTCGTTGCGGAAAAGGTTGATGACATCATAGAGATCGCGCGGCCTTGTCCGTTCGGCAAGCGCGCGCACTTTTTCACCGAATGCTTCTTCGTAGGCGTAGGAAAGGACTTCAATGCCGCCGTCCGGCGCATCGCTGTAGGGATGAAAGATCGGCGTCCGCACCGGTGCCAGCACAAGCCGCTCATCGGCTGTCAGGTCGAGCTTGATACGGGGTAACCCGCCCGAACTGGGCGAGACCGGGCCGCGATAACTAAGCTTGCCCTGGCAACTTGGATTGCCGCGCGGGTTGGTGAAGATGCCGAAGTCTTGCGAGTCGGCGGGGAATTCAAGGCCGCTCTGCTCGTAAATCCACTCGGCGATTTCGGCAAAGACGCGCTGTAGGAAATCGGCGTCAAGATGCGAGCCGTCCTGAAGCGTGAAGTCCAAATCTTCAGAAAAACGGTACGTCTCGAAATAGCACTTCTTCAGACATGTGCCGCCCTTGAAGACCCAGCTATCGGCAAGCTCTTCATGGGCGAATATCCCGGCGAGTGCCCAGCCGAGGGCATAGTCCTTTTCAACGACATGCGGGTTAAGCCGCAGTGCCGCGGCGATATCGAGAAGTTCGCGCTTACCGATCATGTGCAGCCCCTTTCAGCCAGCTTTCAGGCACCCGGAGCCGCCAGCGCGTCACCAGCCTGCTGCATGCGAGGGCGGGATCGAGCTTGGCGTGGCCTTTGGTCAGGCGGGCCTTCGCCTCTTTGACCAATGTCTTCCCGTCCGGGTGGCGCTCTGCAAGAAAGCCGAGCCGTTTGAAAATCGCACCGTTGCCGTGCTGCTCGGCATAGGCGACCAGCTTTGCAGGATCGCGATCGCTACGTTTCATGTACTGCGAAAAGCAATCTTCGACATGCTGGATACCGCCGCCGATCGCGGGATCGTCCAGCATATCCACGATGGTGCGGTGAATATCGGAAACGGCAATACGGGTCTGGCCTCGCCATACCGTCTTGGTGCCAAATATCAGCTCTTCGCGGATATGTTTGAGCGTGAAGACGGCGCTTTGCTGCTCGACCGTTTTCTGCCTGACGGCGCGCGCGGTGAAGACAACGATATCGCGGAATATCTGCTCGGTCAGGTCCCAATGCTCGGCTGCGGTCCGCCCGCCGATATAGGCAGGGGCAAACAGGGCCGGAACAAGAATCCACGGATCTTGCACGACCTGCTCTGAATCGAGCAATTCAAGCTGTACCGGGACATATGTGCCGGTACCGACACGCCGGAGCCACCCTTGGTTTGTCCAACGCGACAGCAGCTTTGCCGCCCTGCCGCGCGGAACATCGAGCGCGCGCGCTGCATCTTCGATATGCACGACATCTCCTGCCGCCTGGATTACGGCGGCAAGGCGGGCTCTTCCTCGTGGTAGGTTCGAATCGTTCATAGTATCTCATTGTAGCACTAATTCCCGATTTTCGGGAATTTTTGATATTGCAATATATCGCAATTCTGAGTATATAAAAATAACAATAATTCACATTTTTAGGGAATTAGCGCGGTGCTGATATAGTAGAGGACAACCGTTCCAGCCGGACAGGTCGCAGGCATGTTTGAAGACGAAAAAATACCGCCAACATTTATCCGCTACGCAGCGGACATTCTCGGTGACACCCACCGCGGGCTAAGTGCAAACGAGATCGTCAAGGAGACGACGGCCTACGCCGTCGAATTCGATATCGACCTCCCGCACCCTACCTATCCCTTCGACGTGCCCAGCAAGCGGGCCGCTTTCTACGACAACCTGATGGCTTTCACAGGACCGCAGCAATACAGGATCATCAGCGAGCTCTGCAGGCACCGCTCGTTCGGATTCAAGCGCAGTAAATCACGCGATGAGCTCAAGCTCCGGCTCGCCACCCGGTACGCACAGTTCGCCGGAGATGAGTCAGCCAAGGTCAATGAAACGCTGATCGAGGAAACCCGGCACTGGCTCGACGGCTACCCGGAATCGCTATCACTCTATAACGGCGCGCTGGAAAAATACGGACATGGCGTGTTTCACCGCAACCTGCTCGACGACCTGCGCCTTGCGCTCGAAAAGCTCCTGCGTGACGTGCTGGGCAACAGCAAGTCGCTTGAAAACCAGCTCGGCTTTCTCGGCAGTTACATCAAGGAACGCGGCGGCTCGAAAGAGCTGGCGAACATGTTCCAAAAGCTGGTGGAATATTATGCCGGTTATCAGAACACCTACGTCAAGCACAACGATGCGGTGATCGAGGAGGAGATCGAGTTCATATTCGAAATCACCTCCTCGTTCATGAAACACCTTGTGCGGCTGAGTGCGGAGGATGAATGACGGACCGTTTCCTGCTCTATATCGACCTGCTCGGATTCAGCGAGATCGTACGCTCAAAAAGCGAACTGCTCCCGGACCTGTTTCGTATTCTCGATAATTCGAACGCTCATAAGCACGGCGATTTTCGCGTCATACAGTTTTCAGACACGCTGCTGGTTTACAACGATCCGGAAGTGAAATCCGCTCACGACCACAGCTACGTCGCCATGTACCTCTGTGAGTTCGCCCAGGAAATCCACTACATGCTGCTTGGCCGTGATGTATTCCTGCGAGGACTCGTTACCTACGGCCAGTTCGATGATACAGGTCCCACACCGAATAGTGCGTACAAGAATGTCAGGGCATTTTGGGGCAATGCTCTCATAAAGGCCTATCGCGCCGAAAGCGGCATTCAAGCGGTTGGTCTATTCGTCGATGATACGGTCAGGCCGCACATGGATATTTTTGAAACCCATCCATACGACGCGGATGGTGGCATCTGGTTTGTAGATACGGCAACGATGATGCGCGGCTTGTTCCTTGAAGGCAGCGACTTCACATATGCAAAAATGGACATCACCGCCACGGGCAACGAGTCACTGCTCGCGTATGACTTGGTTTATCTCAAGCGCCTTTATGAGCACGGCCACGACAACACCCTGCCACCGCGTGTGAGGACCAAATATCTGACCACATGGGAAATTTACCGCCGCAAATATCCCGGCCTGTGCCGTGCCCTGGAAGAGCATGAGTTCGCGTTCGACAAGGTGATCGATATTGATTGGAAGCCGTTCATCGACAAGATCGGCACGCCGGAAGGGTTCTTCGGATAGGAACGCATGCAGAAGGGATGGAGGCCGAAACGATAGATCAGGAGCGCATCTCAACTGGCAACGTAACCTTCGATCCCCTCGCGCGTGCGATCGCCGTGGAGAATCCGGCGATCGCGGAAGTGCTTGATCTCGACACCGGTGAATTCGTGGGTTCGAACGAATTCATCACTGCTCATCGCTACGAGGAAATAATCACCGCGCGGCACACGATCAGGTCGCGGCTTTCGGAAAAACCGGCCTTTGCATGCGCCCTTTGCGCAACGCCGGTCTACCTCGTTTCAAACCAGTTCAAGCATTTCTTTTTCCGTCACATCTGCGAAGACGGTTCTTGCCCGGCACAAACGCGCGGCGAGCTCTCACGCAGTGAGATCCTCGCCCGCAAATATCACGGCCTGCGCGAAAGCGAGGCGCACAAGAAAATCAAGGCGCTGATCGAAGCCAGCCTTGTCGCCGATCCGCAATTCTCAGAAGTGAAAAGCGAAAGACAGTGGCGCTCGAAGCGGGACCCGAAATCTCGCAGACAACCTGACGTGCAGGCATCCTCTCCCATCGGCCAGATTGCTTTTGAGGCCCAGCTTTCAACAACCTTTCTCGATGTGGTGGTGGAGCGGCGTTCTTTCTATCGCGATGAGGGAGCTTTGCTCATCTGGGTGATGGGTCGCTTTGATCCTGACTACCGCCGTATGACCACAGACGACCTTCTGTTCTCGAACAATTCGAACATCTTCGTGGTCGATGATGAGACAAGGCAAATATCGGAAGATCAATCCAGGCTTCATTTGCGCTGCCACTACCGGGTGCCTGATCGAAGTGGTGAGAGCCTTACTGACCGATGGGAATCGCGGATAGTCCCCTTCGATGCCCTGATCTGCGAACTTGAAAGCCAGCGGGCGTGGTACTTCGACTACGAGGGAAAGGCGGCGGCTATCCGCGCCGAGATCGAAAATGATGTACGAGAACGAAAGCGGGCTGATGATGAGGCATTGCGGGAAGGATTCATCAAATTCTGGTCAGAGCGCGTACCCCACTATGAGGCTGCCGACCATGAAAGAGCGCAATGGCTTGCGCTACGCGAAGAGCTTGGTGAACGGGAGATCGATATTCCGTCATCTCCCGATGATTACAGCAGCCTTGTTGCATTGCTGAACGGGATTATCAGCGCGAAAGCGGGGCATCCGGTTGGCTGGAATTAAAAAAACTAATCGAAGTCGGACATCGCATTGCCGATGCCTATCCGCAGCACATCGCTGCCTACGGTTTTGCTATCAGGGAATACGGCCAGAGCGAACTTCTTGACGATCAGGATGGCAGCGGAAAATGGAAACGCAGAACCCGGACGATCCGTGCGGCCCTGAGAGCGGGAAACGATGAATACAGGCCGGACGCGCGCACGCTGCCTCTAATAATGTTCCTGTTCCCCTCGATTGGGGCAAAACTCAAAATGTTGACGGAACACTCGCCGGGTGGCTAACGGCACTCGAAGCTGTCGGGCTCAATTTCTAGTCATCCGCCTTCCAAGTCAGCACTCCCGAGCGAGTTTGTCCTTCATCGACTAAATGTATCTTGTGTAGTCGGTACTGACCGGCTGGCCTTCATCAACATATTTCAGCACTTCCCCGACTTTGCGGGCCGCTCGGATCGGAATAGGAAGCCGCTGGTTCATCTGTGTTGAATTCCAGTTGATTTTGGTCAGTGCAAGGACCTCTTCGGCAATTTGCGAAATCGTACTGTCGCAGCTTTCATGCGGACAGAGCAGAAGCGGACGCGGATCATACTGGCCGGGATACGTGCCGTAATAGGGTATGCTTCCATTCGTGTAGAGAAGGCCTTTACCCGCCAGATTGACGAACGTGCCGCGAAGAACCGGGTAGTTACCGTCACGCAGAATTTTCACCGAATAGGACTCTTGTACCCATACCAAGTCCCGAAGCTCGGTACCGGCTTCCTCAAGCGCCTTCAAAATTCCTTCGGCTTCCTCCTCCCTGAAGCGGGACGTTTTCAGCACGATGACACGCGCCGGTTGGTGCTTATGGTGGTTTTTATATGCTGAGAGCACTTGGGACGTTAATTCGTATGCATCGTTGAAAGTCATGTACGGATGACGGCCACGAGTCTCGGTTTGTGCGCGCTTGCCTTTGAGGATGAAGCCGCGCCCTCGTTCATCAAACATCTGGGCCGCGCTTGTAAAAAGTTGCTGACCGCCAACCTCGCGGTAGAAACTGATGCCGACGTAGCAAGCGGCATATTCGCCTTCGCGCGGTAACCGGCGCCAGGGAATACGGCCACTCCCTTTATAATAGAGCGTCGTTATCAGGTTCCACGTTCTATCGGCCTGATCTTGTATGTCCCGATCACGGCTTTCTTTGATCTTTCTGGGGATCGTCGCTTTTTCGTCTATGACATCTTCCCATACGATCTGGATCGGAAAACTCAATCCCATAGTCCGGGCTTTGAGCATTCCCCGGAAATTGGGGGCATCGGAGCCACCGCTATCTTCTTTCTCCGTCGTACTTTTAGAATCCACCTTTGCATTCCAGACACGCACAATCAAAGAGACAGGCAGAGCCACGATCGCCACATTAGGCCTGTGGCTGCTTTCGTCGAGTGTTCTCAGCTCCGAGACTATCTCCTCCACAGCCATCTCCACGGCTTTGGTATGGTCCGGTTCTTTTGTGATCTTATCGATCTTGCTTTGAGACAACGCGGCAATCGCACCATCCTCTATTTCAAACCGGCACCGAAAAGGGTTCTGATTGCCCAAACCGGGAAAGTCGGGATGCATGTTCGGATGCTTTTCGGTCTTACCCGGGAAGCCAGTCGCGGCCTCGGTCAGAAATGTTCGCGTGTCCTCAACGGTCTTGGCGCTGCCAACGACCGCGATACGGATCACCTCGCCTAGAGGCGGTTGCAGTGGCCCGGCTTCAAAGAGGCCCAATCGAGGGTCCGGATGATGATGCTTGTCACCAAATTCCAGTTCCGGCTCTTCGAATATCTTGCTCTGAAATTCCATCACACCGCGAGCCTTTCCTGACCCGGAGCTTCCTCCGTTCGTTTCTTGGGCGTACCCCAAACATCTTCGGGCACCCGCGTTTCGAGTTGAATCTGCGGCGGCTCACCAAAGCGAAGACCTGGTTCGGTTTCCTCCTGCTGACCGAAAAGTCCTTCGTTCTCCCGGTCTCTCTGCGTAAGAAGGCGGTGCCACATGATCACCTGTCCGCGCAAAGAGGCGCTGTTGTCCATCCTCTTCTTTCCAGACAAAAGGGCATGAGGATAAGAGTGCGGCGTAAATCCGTCTGTGGTGAAAAAATACGTTGGCGAGATCACCAGAAACCACTGGTCATCAAGCAGCTCAAATCGGGGGATGAAGGCGTGATGGCGCACGAACTCAACGCGCCCCTCCTCCTTCTTGTTAGTGACGACGTTGACAACATCGGCGCTCGTCTTCTTCTTTGAAGACTCGTAATGATAGGTTCGGGTCTGGTTTGCATGCCGCGCCCGGAAATAAAGCAACTTGTTATCTTTGTACCAGCCAAGGTCTTCACGCACTTGGTGCTTCAGTGCGTTCTTTAGCAAGAACGCAAAATTATTCCGCTCGTCTATATCTTCGTGAAACGCCAGATGGCTGGTTTCGATCGCTTCGACCTGATCCAGGTCCACGATTTCGCGGCAAGGCGAAGTACGGGGATCTTGGAATGACCAGAAAGACCCTCCGCGAATGACCCAATCGAACCGCGCTGGTTCATCACCATCTAACAAGATCGCGGTGGCTTTCGCTCCTGTTTGGGGCGTTGTAGCGACAAAAATCTCCTGCGGTAGTATGACCGGCAGGATATTGACGAGCGCTTCCTCGCCACCGCCAAGTGGCGGGACATAGTATCCAAACCCGGCCTTGGGAACCGTAAGGGATGCGAGGCGATCGACCGCGTCTCGATCGAGAATATCACTCTCTTTGCTGAACTGGAGGCGACGCTCGCCCTCTGTGAATCCGCTTGGCACCTCTTTCCAGTAAAAAGACTCATCGGACTTGCGGTAGAGGACCACGATAACAGGCAGGTTTGATCCTCGCCAGTAATCAAGGTCTTTGCTTCTGAGCAGGTAGCTAAAGCCCCGGTCATCTTCCGCCATATATTTTCTTGAATCTGTCGCCTTCACCTGAACAGCGATCATTCGCGCCATGGGCCGACCGTTGTCCATGACCTCGGCGATACCATCAATGCCAGCTTCGAGGCGTGAACGACCGTCAAACTGGAATCCGATGTTCAGAAACCGAAGGCGCGCCGCCGCCTCGCCGATTTCGCCCAGCATTTGGTTAGGTGTTAGATTCTTCGACATGAACGAATTATAGAACAATAACGGAACATTTAATATGAGAATGTGCCCTGCCGCACTCCGTACTTGTGGACTGCTATCCGAGTCACAAACGAGTCGCATGGCCAGATGTGACCGATTGTACCGCCGTGGGTTCCCGCGGGCTACAGCAGGGGACTAAATCGGGGATAGGTCAGCGGAAAGGGAGAAGAAAACGTCTAAGTCATTGATTTTAATGGTGCATCGGGGCGGATTTGAACCACCGACACAAGGATTTTCAATCCTCTTTGCTTTGAGTTCCTCCGTATCTTCTCCGAACACCTCACCCCTCCCGAAAAGCCTACTCTCATTGGTACCATCTATTGGTCCGGCCCCGTATATCCGATTGTACGCATTTGCTTTTCCGATGAAACTCTTGTGAGGGGAAAGCCTTCCCCTGCGGCCAAGCCTTTAGTCTCGGCTGACCCCTTCCAGCGGGGGAATTCCCCCGCAACGCCCCCTTTGAGAGTGAGAGTGCGGACGGGTTTGCCGTGACGGGATGAGGACCGGAGGAGAGGCCTCCGGCGCCCGTCGCGGAGAACCGCGATGTCCAGATCCAACCGCAAATCCAGCGCCAGGCGCGACCGGACCAATCTCTATTCCGAAATCACCGATAAGATCATCACCGAATTGGAGGCCGGCAGGGTGCCCTGGGTTCAGCCCTGGGGAACGGCGGCGGCGAAGGCGCCCCTCGGCCTTCCGAAGAACGCCTCCACCGATCGTCAGTACTCGGGCATCAACGTCCTGCTCCTCTGGGGCGCCGTCATCGAGCGCGGCTTTTCCGGCCAAAGCTGGCTGACCTTCCGACAGGCGCTGTCGCTCGGCGCCAATGTCCGCAAGGGCGAGCGCGGCACCACCGTCGTCTATGCCGATCGCTTCGTGCCGGAGGACGAAAAGCGCCGTGCGCGCGAGACCGGCGAGGACGCCCAGGCAATCCCGTTTCTGAAGCGCTTCACTGTCTTCAACACCGACCAGTGCGAGAATCTGCCCGAGGATGTAGCGACGGCCGCGCCACCCGTGCCGACGGGTCTGATCGAACCGCGTGTCGAAGCGCTGATCGCAGCGACGGGCATAGACTTCCGCATTGGCGGCAACCAGGCCTTCTACGTGCCGGCCCATGACTATGTGCAGGTGCCGCCGCCGCAGGCCTATTTCGAACCTATCAATTGGCACCGCACCGCGCTGCAC
>JAGRLL010000362.1:2031-2656 GCA_020441855.1 Nitratireductor sp. | reverse complement strand
GAAGGCGAACTGGACATAGGCGCGGCTGCCTTCACGCAAATATGCGAGCGGATCGGAGCGCAAGCGCTTCGAAAGCGCAAGCTTCTCCTCATAGAGCCGCCGGAACCCGGCATCGTGCACCGCGCGCAGCAGCCCATCCTTGTTGCGGAAATGTCCGTAGAGGGCAGGCGGAGTACATCCAACGGCCTCGGCCACGGCCGCCAGCGGCACATCGAAATCGTCCCTGGTGCCGAGAAGCCGGATGGTCTCCTCGACGGCTCTTCGAGAGATGTCGAGTGCGTCTTCCTTTTTCGGGCGGGGCATCAGTGACGCCACCGCTTCGGTTTGACGACCCCCGGTGCCGACTGCGGTTCCACGGACCAGGGCATCATCGTTTCGGAAGGCATATTGCTGCTCTCCTGCTGGCGGGCGGCTGACCGGAGTTTACTTAATGACATTAATTTTCGTTGACCGCTGCGCTGTCAATCTGCACGATACCGCTAACTGAATATTGTTAAGTTTCTTGCGTGAGCGAACCATGACGACACGGCGCAGGGATAACGACGCGGCTGGAGCCTCGATCTGCATCAAAGGCGGCGCTCGGCGTCCTCAGGCGTCGGGTGGGGCGCGACGGGCAGACGGGAAC
>JAGRLL010000362.1:0-1929 GCA_020441855.1 Nitratireductor sp. | reverse complement strand
CGCATCAAGCTCCACCACCTCCGGTATTTCGTGGCGGCCGTGGAGCACGGCAGCTTTCGCAAGGCAGGCCGAGCACTCGATATCGAAGAATCGGCGATCAGCCGCCGCATTCGGGACATGGAAGACGAACTCGGCGCGTCGCTGTTCCAGCGACACGCGGGAGGTGTCCGCTTGACGATCGCCGGCGAGAGATTTCTTGGGCCGGCGCGCAAGGCGCTCCGGCATATCGACACGGGCGCCAGTGACGTCGCTGCGGTCGGTCGATCGGAAGAGGGACACGTCAGGGTAGGCGTCTTCTCGTCACTCGCATCTGGGTTCCTGTTCGATCTGCTGCGGCAGTTCGGCAGGCTCCATCCAAATGTTCGAGTGGATCCCGTCGAAGGCAATCCGGCGGAGCATGTCGCTGCTGTCCGGACGCTGACTCTCGACGTCGCCTTCATTACCGGCACGAAGACCTGGGACGGCTGTGAGACCGAGCATCTGTGGTGCGAGAGGGTCTTCGTTGTACTGCCTGACGATCATCCGTTGGCTGACAAGGCCGAAATCGGTTGGCCCGACCTGGCGGCGGAACGGTTCATCGTAAGCGATGTGGCGCCGGGCCAAGAGGTCCACAACTTCCTGGTCGCGCACCTGTCCGATCTCGGCTCTCACCCTGACATTCAGTCCCAACACGTCGGGCGCGATAACATGCTGTCGCTCGTCGCTGTCGGCCGCGGCATCACGCTAACGAGCGAAGCCACGATCGTCGCGAAATTTCCCGGGATCATCTATCGGGAGCTCACGGGTGAGGTCTTGCCGTTCAGCATGGTATGGTCCACCCGGAACGATAATCCGGCATGCCGACGGTTGCTGAGTCTGGCGCGCACCCTGGGCCACACGCCAAGGGCATCTCACCAGCCGGCCTGACATCAGTGATGGACCGCCCAAGCCGCGGTCCACCTTGCTATTCGACCGACTTCTCGACAAACCCAAGCGTGTTGGCGTTTTCGACCAGCGTTCGCACCTTGGCGCGGTCGAGGCCGGAGGGAACCTCGGCCTCGATTTCGAGCCTGAGCTTCACATCGCTTCCGGGCAGTGTCGTGAGCTGCTCGACAATGGCCTCGACGATCTGGTGCATGTCTCTCGCCGGTCTCTCGGCGGAAATCATCACCGTACCGGTAAATCGGGTCGGCTTCCGTTCGGCGGGAGTCTGCTCGGATGTGCCGCCAGTGGGCTGCTCGCCCGTAGCCGGCGTTCCGTCCCCCGGCTCCGCGGGAGTGCCCGCCGACCCCGGCTGGACGGGTGTCGGCCGATGCGCCTCCGCGACGTCCGGCTTTACGATGACGCTGTCGCTATCGATGACAACAACGGCGTTGCCGGCGCGCTCAATTGCCAGACCCAGATAGGTGTCCGACTTCTCATCCCATCGTTCGGCATATGCGAAGGGGCCAGGAATCATGGCGCTCACGGCCGCTTGCACGGCTTTGATCAGGACGTCCTGATTCTTCACGCGCGGGAGGTAGATGTAGCGGTTGAGGTATTCCCGCAGGTCTTTCAGAGAGAGGTGCGGCTTGCCATTCCAGATGTATTTCTGGAGATCACGATCAAGCCGCGCCGGCCCCAACTCGGTCAGCAGACCCTCCTCGGCCACGAGCTTCTTGCTCGCCCGCGCCAGCAGCCCGTCCTGCGCTGGAATCTTGCCGGAAGCCCACTCTACATCAGCCTGGGCACTCTCCTGCACTGGATAATGCAGGTAGCACCACGCCTCCTTGAGGCGGGTTTTCATAGTCTCATTCGATTCGGCCAGCTTGGCCTTTGCGAGCGCGCTGTCGCTCTGGGTGAGGTTGAGCCGTTCGGTGTCACGAACGATCTCGCCCCATGCCAGGGAGGCGCGCACGGCGTCCTTCAGGTTGTCGAGCTGACGGGCATCCGCGGCGATGAACACCAGCA
>JAGRLL010000361.1 GCA_020441855.1 Nitratireductor sp. | reverse complement strand
GACCGCGCCATCACCGAAAGCCGCATCGCCTACGAACTGGAGGTCCGCCAGCGCGAGATCAATCGCGAGAAGTCCGTCGAGGCCGCCGAGATCGCGCGGCGCGAGGAAATCGAGAAGGCCCGTATCCTCCAGGAGCGCGCCGTCCAGCAATCGCGCATCGCCAACGAGCGCGATACGCGGGCCCAGGAGATCGAGCGTCAGCGCGAGATCGACGAAGCCGAAATCGCCGCGCGCGAGGGGGTAGAGAAGGCCCGCATCGCGCAGGACCGCGCACTCTCCGATGCGCGCATCGCCAACGAGGAGGAAACGCGCCGCCGCGAAATCGCCCGCAACCGCGCGGTCGAGGAAGCCGAGATCGCAGCGCGTGAGGCGACCGAAAAACTACGCATCGTCCAGACCGCGATGGTCGACGAGGAGCGCATCGAGAGCGATCGCAAGATCCGTTCGCTGGAGATCGAGCGCCAGAAGGCAATCGAGGAGGCGGAAATCGCCGCCCAGCAGGCGACCGAGGCTGCCCGCATCGCCCGCGAGAAAAAGCTCGCCGCCGAGCGCATCGCCTATGAGCAGGACATGCGCGAGCGCGAAATCGCACGCAATCGCGCCGTCGATGCCGCGGAGATCGCGGCCCGCGAGTCGGTGGAAACGGCACGCATCGACATCGACGCCAAGGTCGATCAGGAACGCATCGCCAAACGCGAGGCGACCGTGATCCGCGAGACGAGCGCCAACGAGAAGATCGAGGCCGCACGTATCGCCCAGGCCAAGAAGGTCGATGCAGAGCGCATCCTGGCGGAGGCCGAGACGCGTTCCAGGGAGATCGAGCGCAACGAGGCTATCGAATCCGCCGAGATTTCCTCGCGCCGTCTGGTCGACCAGATGCGCATTGAGAAGGAAACGGAAACGAGCGGCGACCGCATCGCCCGCGACGAGACGATCCGCAATCTCGAGATCAGGCGCAACCAGGCGCTCGACGCCGCCCAGATCGCCGCCGACGAGGCGATCGAAGCCGCCCGCATCTCGCAGAAGAAGGCGCTCGATGCCGAGCGCATCGCGGCCGAACAGGAAACCCGCGAGAAGGAGATCGCGCGCGAGGGTGCCCTGGAGGCAAGTGACATCAAACGCCGCGACGCCGTCGAGAAGGAACGCATCAATGTCGAGCTCGGGCTCGAGAAAGTGCGCATCGCCTCGCAGAAGGAGCGCGAGATCACCGACATCGACCGCAAGAAGCTGGTCGAGGCGGCCGAGCAGGAACGTGTCATCGGGCTTGCCGCCAAGAAGGCGGAGCGCGCCGATGCGGATGCGAAGGTCCGCCGGGCCGAAATCGAGGCGCAGGGTGCCACCGAAAAGGCCGATGTGGAGCGCGAACGCGTCCTCGAAGCGGCCAGACTGGAACGCAAACGCTCCATCGAGCAACTCGAGATCGCCCGCATCCAGGCGTTGCGCGAAGCCGAGATTGCCTCGAAGGAGGAGATCGAGCGGGCCCGCATCGCATCCGAACGCGGCCTCGACGACGCCCGGATCGGTCACGAGACCGAACGCCGCCGCCTCGAGGTGCAGCGCGAGCGCGATGTGGAGACCGCGCAGATGGAAAAGGCCATCGCGATCTACAAGAAGTCGCTCGAGGAATCGGCGGCCAGGGTCGAATCCGATCTTGCGAAAGCCAAGGCCACCGAGGCCGAGGAGCAGGTCAAGACCACCCGCGAAACCGAGGAGGCGACGCGCCGGCGCAAGATCGACGTGCTGATGGCCGAGAAGAAGGCCGAGGAAGAGAAGATCGCCGCCGCCGCGGAGAAGGTGCGCAAGGCCGTCGAGGCGGAAGCGCAGAAGCTGCTCAACGAGGCCGAGAACGTCCTCACCGACGAGGCGCGCTACTCGCTGTTCCGCCGCAAGCTGCTGGAGCATGTCGAGGGTATCGTGGCCGCTTCCGTCAAGCCGATGGAAAAGATCGGCGACATCCGCATCGTGCAGATGGACGGCCTTGGCCAGGGTGGCGGCAAGGGCGGCAGCCCGACCGACGAGGTTATCAATTCCGCGCTGCGCTACCGCGTGCAGGCGCCGCTGATCGACTCGCTGCTTGGCGATATCGGCATCGACGGCGCCAACATCGCCAAGCAGGGCGGACTGATGCGCGAGGCTTCCGACATGCAGCGTGTCGCCGGGGAAGCCGCCAAGCAGGCCGCGAAAGGTCAGTCGGGTGGCCAGTCCGGCGGTAGCGAAGGCGGCGGTGAAGCCGGCAAGAAGGAGTAGCCCATGGCGCGTGTCTACATATCCAGCGTCATCGCCGCGCCGGCCGGCCGCGTATGGGAGCGGGTTCGCGACTTCAACGGCCTGCCGCGATGGCACCCCGCGATCCGCGAAAGCCGCATCGAGAATGGCGAACCTTCCGACAAGGTCGGCTGCGTGCGCGATTTCCGCCTGCAGAATGGCGACCGCATTCGCGAAAAGCTGCTCGGTCTGTCGGACTACGACATGTTCTGCACCTATTCGATCCTCGAAAGCCCGATGCCGCTGACCGATTACGTCTCGACGCTGCGGCTTACGCCGATCACGGACGGCGACAGGACTTTCGCCGAATGGTCGGCCGAGTTCGACTGCGCGGTCGATGCCGCCGACGATCTGGTGAACGGCATCGGTCACGATGTCTTTCAGGCCGGCTTCGATGCCCTGAAACGGCATTTCTCGAGCTGAGCGGCCATGGTCAAGATCGTCAAAAGCACCATCATGGACGCCCCGGTGGAAGCCGTATGGGACGTGCTGCGCGACTTCAACGGCCACGACGTCTGGCATCCCGCCGTCGCCGACAGCCATATCGAGCGCAATCAGACCTCGGATCGCATCGGCTGCGTGCGCCGCTTCCATCTCGCCGACGGATCTGAACTGCGCGAGCAATTGCTGACGTTGTCCGACATCGACATGGCCTTTTCCTATTGTCTGCTCGATACGCCGATCCCGCTCCTCAATTATGTCGCCCATGTCCGTCTGATCCCGGTCACGGATGGCGACATGACCTTCTGGCACTGGGAATCGCGTTTCGACACGCCGGCGGGCAGGGAAGCCGAACTCGCCCATACCGTCGGCACCGATATCTACGAGGGCGGCTTCAAGGCCGTGCGTGAGCATATGGGCCTTCCTGCCCAGGACTTTGCTGAAAATGCCGGGGGTGCTGCCTGATGCCGGTCCATGTCGAAACCCATGCAAACATTTCGGACGCCGCCCGCGCGCTTTCTTCGGCCCGCGACGGACGTTTCTTCGGCGGTGGCACGCTGCTGATGCGCGCGTTGAACGAGGCCGATCAGTCGATCGGCACCATCGTGCGCTGCACCGACCCCGTGCTCAGGCAAGTGCGCTCGGAAGGCGACCGCATCGCCATTGGCGCGGGCGTCACCATGGCGGAGATCATGGCGAACCGCGATCTGGCATTTCTTGCGCCGGTCGCGCGCATCATCGGCGGGCCGGCGGTGCGCTCGGCCGCGACGGTTGGCGGCAATCTCTTCGCCGAACCGCCCTATGGCGATTTCACCACCGCATTGCTGGCGCTCGATGCGAGCGTGCGCTTCGCCGGCGAGAGCGGCCAGTCGACGCCATTGCAGGATTTTCTGCGCGACCGCGCCAACCGGCGGGGGCGCGTCGTCGAGTCGGTCATGGTGCCGCGGATCACCGATCCTAAAGCGTTGCGTTTCGTCAAGGTGACGCGCGTCAAGCCCAAGGGCGCGGCGCTGATGTCGATCGCCGCATGGCTGCCCGGCTCCGGTGGTCGCGGCTGTCGCATCGCCTACGGCAACATGGCGCCGACGCCGGTGCGTGCGGCCGCCGCCGAGCGTGCGCTGGAGGGGGCCAGCCTCAGCGAACAAGGCATCGCAAGAGCATTGCAGGCGGCGACCGAGGGGCTGACCCCGCCGACCGACATGTTCGCATCGGAATGGTATCGGCGCGAGGTCGCGCCGGTCCACCTCAAGCGCCTGTTGCTGGGCCAGGGGCAATAGCAGGAAGTCAGGAAGCGGCATGGCGAAGAAACCGGTCCAGTTCACCCTCAACGGCTCCGAGAAGGCGACCTTCGTCGAGGAAGGCCAGAACCTGCTCGACGTATTGCGTCGCGGCGTCGGCGACCTGACCCCGAAATATGGCTGTGCGCAGGGCACCTGCGGCGCCTGCACGGTTCTGATCGACGGCGAGCCACATCTCTCCTGCCTGACGCTTGCGGAAACCGTCGAGGGCCGCTCGGTGGCAACCGTGGCGGGGCTTGAGAACGGAGCGGCGCTGCATCCCCTGCAGGAAGCCTTCATGCGCAATTTCGCGGCCCAGTGCGGCTATTGCACGCCTGGCATGCTGATGGCGGCAAAGGCGCTGCTCGAGCGCAATCCGCGCCCTACGCGTGAGGAAGTGGTCGAGGCGATTTCCGGCAATATCTGCCGCTGCACCGGTTACGAGGCGATCATCGCCGCCATTCTGGAGGCGGCCGGCAGCGGTTCCGCCGCATCAAAAGGAAGAGGCTGACATGTCGATCGAGTTTCGCAAGGAACTGTTCGCCGACGAACGCGACGACAATCTCAACGAAATCGGCAAGCCGACGCAGCGCCAGGACATGGTCGGCCACGTCACCGGCCGCTCGCCATTTTACGACGACCATCTGTTCGAGGGCTTGCTGCACATGCGCTGCGTGCGTTCGCCCCATCATCATGCCCGCATCCGTTCCATCGATGTCAGCGCGGCCGCTTCCATGCCCGGCGTCAAGCGCGTTGTCCTTGGCAAGGACGTGCCGCGCAACCTGAACACGCTGCTGTCGCTGCTCGATTTCGGCCTCGACGACGAACCGCTGATTTCGGAAAGGAAGGTCAGCTACAAGGGCGAACCGGTTGCTGTCGTCATCGCCGAGAGCGAGCACGCGGCCCGCGATGCAGTCGCGAAGGTCCGCGTGGACTGGGAGGTGTTGCCGCATGTCCTCGATGTCGAGGAGGCGATCGTGCCGAACGCGCCGACGGTCAACGAGACCTATCCCGGCAATTGCTTCATCTATCACGGCAAATACACGCACCAGAAACTGCGCTACGGCGACGTCGATGCCGCATTCGCGCAAGCCGATCACGTCATCGAGGGGCGCTATCAGATGTCGCCCATCGAGCAGGCGCCGACGGAGACCTGCGGTGCCATTGCCGCGCCGGAGAACAACAATCGCTACGTCTGCTACACGTCGACCCAGGCCCTGTTCTTCTCGCTCGGTACGGCGGCGAAGCTGCTCGATGTGGCGTCCAACCGCCTGCATTTCATTGGCGGTACGGTGGGCGGCGGTTTCGGCGGCAAGGTGGATTCGCTGCACGAGCCGATGGCGATCCTGGGTTCCATGCTCACCGGCAGGCCTTGCAAGTACATGTTCGACCGCGCCGAGGAGATGCAGGTCGGCGCGCCGCGCGGTGCGGAGCGCTGGTATGTCACCGATGGCGTGATGAATGACGGGCGTCTCGTCGCGCGCAAGTTCGTCGGCTACTTCGATTCCGGCGCCTATACCCGCCTGTCGAGCTACGCGATCATCAAGGCGGTTGGCCATTTGCCGGGGCCCTACACCATCCCAAACGTCTATGCCGACGTCTATTGCGTCTTCACCAACCGCACGCCGGCCACCGCCATGCGTGGCTTCGGCATCACCGGTGTCGATTTCGCCATCGAGGCGCATATGGACAAGGTGGCCGAGCAGATCGGCATGGACCCGATCGAGTTCCGCATCCTCAATTCCTATCGCGACGGCGACATGAAGGCGCATCGCCGGCTTGCCAAGAATACCGCCCTGATAGAGTGCTGCCAGGTCGCCGCCGAGAAGGCGAAATGGTCGCTTTCCGATCAGGCGAAGCGTCAGAACTCGCTGACCGGCGGTGGCGGCGAGCGGGCGCAATTGCCGAACTTCACCAAGACCGACGAGAACGGCCGCGTCGAGGGCTTTTCCACCGGTTCCTACGCACAGAAGAACAAGCCCGGTGCGCCGGCGCAGCCGCCACAACCGAACTATCAGCCGCAGCCGGCACCGCGCCCCTCCGCACCGCCGCCCGCGCCCCCAACCGCGCCCCCGCCGCAAACGCCGGCCGCACCGCCACCAATACCGCGCCCCACGACGCAGGTGCAGGATCCGTTCTCGGCGCCGACCCCGACACCACCGAACCCGCCGCAACCCCCGGCAGCGCCCCCAGGCGGTGCGCCCCGCCGAACCACGCGGTTTTCCTCGATTTCCGGTTTGAGGAGGCGCTGAGATGGCACGTCATCGCGGCAAGGGCTTTGCCTGCATCAACTATCCCATCGGCATGAATCTCGGCGGCGACCCGAGCCAGGCGCTGGTCCATTCCAATCCCGACGGCAAGTTCATGGTCGCGCTTTCGTCCATCGATCTCGGCCAGGGCATGAAGTCGGTTACCCGGCAGATTGCCGCCGAAACGCTCGGCGTGCCGGTCGAGGACGTCTATGTCGAGACCGCCGATTCCGACACGGGCCCGCATTGCATGGGTTCGTTCGCCTCGCGCGGCACCCATCGTGTCGGCAATGCCGTGATCCAGGCCTCGCTCGAGGCGCGTGCGGTGATGCTGGAGGCGGCGGCCGAGGAACTGGAAGTCAATGCAGAGGACCTCGTCACCGACGGCAAGGGCAACATCCACGTGAGAGGCGCGCCTTCGCGTTCGATCACGACCGCCGAAGCCTCCGGCGCGGCGCAGTTCAAGCAGGGCAAGACGGTTTCGGGCAGGGGCATCTTCCTCATTCCACTGTCGGAGGTCGACCCGGATACCGGCGAGATGACGCCAGTCTCGTGTTTCGCCCATGCAGCGCTGATCGCCGAGGTCGATGTCGACGACGAGACCGGCGAGGTCGCCATTGTCGAGATCAATTCCGCCTACGAGGTCGGACGTGCCCTCAATCCGAAACTGATCGAACAGCAATTGGTGGGTGGCGCCTGGATGGGCACCAGCCATGCGCTGTGGGAGACGACTGAACCCTATTATCCAAGCCGCGAGCACGGGCCGGTGGATTTCAACGAATATGTCATGCCGGGGCCGGGCGACATTGCGCCCCACAACATCGCGGTACTCGAACGCCCCGCGCCGGACGGCCCTTATGGCGGCAAGGGACCGGGCGAGATGTGCGCCAACCCGGTGCTGCCGGCCATCGCCAACGCGGTCTACAACGCCGTCGGCGTGCGCGTCGACGAACTGCCGATCACGCCCGAGAAAATCCTGCGTGGCATCCTGGCCAATGGTGGCGCGAAGCCGCAGGCGAGAAGGTGAGGGGATGCCGGTCCAGCGCAAAATTGTTGGCATCGACAGTCCCGACGCGCTGCGCAGCGCGCTCGGCGCGGCGCAGTACATCGCGAGCGACGAACTGGCGACCTCCGCCTATCTGGCGCTGGCGCTGGGAAAGCCGCTGCTGCTGGAAGGTGCGCCCGGCGTCGGCAAAACGGAAGCCGCCAAGGCGATAGCCTCGGTGCTTGGCCGCGAATTGCTGCGCCTGCAATGCTATGAGGGCATCGACGCTTCGGCCGCGCTCTACGAGTGGAACTATCCGCGCCAGATGCTGGCGATCCGCCAGGCGCAGGACAATTACGTCAACATCTATGCCGACGAATTCCTGATCTCGCGGCCCATGCTGGAAGCGTTGCGCGACCCGACCGGCACGGTGCTGCTGATCGACGAGATCG
>JAGRLL010000360.1 GCA_020441855.1 Nitratireductor sp. | reverse complement strand
CTCGTCAAGCGCTTCACCGGGCAGGACGTGCCGGCGACGGGCTTTTCCATCGGCGTCTCGCGCCTGATGACGGCGCTGAAGAACCTCGGCAAGCTGGAAGATGCCGATGTCGTCGCGCCCGTCCTCGTCACCGTCATGGACGGCGACACCGAAGCACTCGGCCGCTACCAGAAATTCACGCAGGATCTGCGCGCCGCCGGCATCCGTGCCGAGATGTATCAGGGCAATTGGAAGAAGTTCGGCAACCAGCTTCGCTATGCCGACCGCCGCCATTGCCCCATCGCCATCATCCAGGGTTCGGACGAGCGCGCCGCCGGCAAGCTCCAGATCAAGGACATGATCGAGGGCCGCCGCCAGGCAGCCGCCATCGAATCGAACGAGGAATGGCGCGAGACCCGCCCCGGCCAGTTCGAGATCGACGAGGTCGATCTGGTCGCCGAGGTGCAAAAGCGCCTCGCCGAACAGGCGGCTGACCGGGAAGCGGAACGCTGACCTTGGCAACGCTTGAGCCCGATTTCGCCGCGCAATTGCTGGCCTTCCTCGACGCGAAGCAGACCGAGCGCATCGACATGCCGGTGCTGCAGCCCGCCGACCCCTTCCTCGACATGGCGGGCGAATCGCTGCGCGGGCGTATCTTCCTGACCGAGAGCGAGACCGGCGATTCGCTCTGCCTGCGTCCTGAGTTCACCATTCCCGTCTGCCGCGACCATGTCGCGAGCGGCGTGTCCGTGCCGCGCCGCTACGCCTATCTGGGTGAAGTCTTCCGCCAGCGCCGCGCCGGCGGCAGCGAATTCTTCCAGGCCGGCATCGAGGATATCGGCGACACCGACAATGCCGCCGCCGACGCGCGTTCGCTTGCCGACGCGCTCGATCTGGTGACCACGATCGCGCCCGCCGCCGAATGGCGCGTCACGGTCGGCGACCAGGCCATTTTCGAGGCGGTTGTCTCCGCGCTCGGCCTGCCGCGCGGCTGGCGGCGCAAGCTCGCCCGCGCCTTCGGCACGGAGGGCCAGATCGAATCGCTCATCGCCGCGCTCGGCCGTCCGCGCGCCGCGCCGCGCGACCTGCCCAAGCCGGTCGCCGATGCGCTGGAGGATGGTGACGCCGGCGGCCTGCTCGATGCCGTTGCCGGCTGCATGGAGGAACTGGGCTTCACCGCCGCCTCGGGCCGTTCGGCCGGCGAGATCGCCACCCGACTGATCGAGCAGACCATTCTCGACCGCGCCCGCCTGTCGCCGGACGAGGTCGCCGTGCTGCGCGATTTCCTTGGCATCCGCGTGCCGCTGGCCGAGGCCGAGCGGGCCTTGCGTGCGTTTGCCGGGCGCCTCGTCGACGGCGATGGCGAGACGATGGGAGATGTCATCGCCGCTTTTGCCGAGCGTGTGGCAAGGCTCGCCGAACGCGGCGTCGCGCTCGACCGTTTCATCTACGACGCCGCCTTCGGCCGTCCACTCGACTATTACACCGGCCTCGTCTTCGAGATCGCGCCACGCGTAATTACAGGAAAAGTGGAAGCCGGTATTCCGTCCGCAATTGCTGACAGCCCAAGAAATGCCGGCGTAGCACCCGTGGTCGGTGGCGGCCGTTACGACCGCCTGCTCACCCTGCTCGGGGCGGAAAGCCCCATCCCCGGCGTCGGCTTCTCGGTCTGGATCGACCGGCTGGATGAGGCCCGGATCACTCGACAGGGCGCAAGGCAAGAGGGCGCGTCATGACCGTGATACTCGGCCTGCCGTCCAAGGGACGCCTGCGCGAAAAGGCGCTGGAACGATTCGCCAGGGCAGGCTTTCCGCTGATCGAACCCGAGGATGCGCGGCTCTACCGCGCCCATGTCGAGGGCGAACCCGATATCGAGGTGCGTTTCCTGTCGGCGGGAGAAATCGCCCGCGAACTCGCCGCCGGCTTCATCGATCTGGGCGTGACCGGCGAGGATCTGGTGCGCGAGAACATCCCCGACTGGGCCAACCGGGTGAAGGTGGAGGCACGGCTCGGCTTCGGCCATGCCGATGTCGTCGTCGCCATTCCCGAGGTCTGGTACGACGTGCGCACCATGGCCGATCTGGAAGACGTCGCCGCCGATTTCCGCACCCGCCATGGCCGGCGCCTGCGCATCGCCACCAAATACTGGCGGTTGACCCAGGAATTCTTTTCGCGCACCCACGCCATCCAGGTCTACCGCATCGTGGAATCGATGGGCGCCACCGAAGGCGCTCCGGCTTCCGGCCAGGCCGACATCATCGTCGACATCACGTCGACGGGATCGACGCTCACCGCCAACCATCTGCGCGTGCTTTCCGACGGCATTATCCTCAAATCGGAAGCCTGCCTCGTCGGCTCGATCCGCGAGCGCGAGGCCGGCGACGCGGCCCTGCTCGCGCGGATCACGGAAGCTTTCTGATCCTCCTGCCTAATTGCGCGGCAGGGAAAACATCACGTCCCTTGCCGACTTGCCCGAGGCTTCGGCGACGTCGAGCAGCGATTGCTCGGCGGATACAACCGTGAACCCCTTGGCGCGCAACGCCTCGGCGAAGGAATCCGCATCATGGCCGAAGACCGGCGCGACAGCGGAGATCGGCGCGTTCTGAACTGCGCGCAACACGACGAGATCCGGCCGGCCGGCACCGGTTTCGGCGGAGGTCAGCACCGGCACGACGAAGATCATCGAAGCGGCAAGCGAGGCGACGAGCGATGCCGCCATGGCGGGGCGCTTGAAGTAGTTGAGGAAGGAACGCCAGTTCTTCCAGATATGCAGCACGAAGGGTGCGATCAGCACCATCGACAGCCATTCATGCATGGAATGGAAGTAGGCGGTTCCATAGTGGAAGAACAACGCAACACCCGAGACGAGCGAGACGACGAACAGGCCGGTGACAAGCGGCGTGGCATAGCGCGAAAGAATACTGGGCATGATGATCCATCTTGGAAGTATGCGTCACACACCCTTGATCTAATTTCGCGCCGGCCGCCGGTCCCGTTACAAATACGTAATGCCGAATATGTCGCAGTCCGATGTTTGCCGGGCGGCTGAACGTAAAAAGGCGCGGGGCCGAAGCCCCGCGCCGACAGACTGTGACTCGAAAGGGATCAGGCGAATGCCGGGCTGGCCGCGCCGCGCCGCGCATCGACCGAGATCGAGCCGGGACCGGCAAGCGACAGCACGAGGAAGCCGCCGGCGATGGCGAGGTTCTTCATGAACATGACCATCTGCATCTGGTCGGCGGGTGCGTAATGGAACATGAAGCCGGTGAAGACGCAGAAAGCCGCCAGCGCGAGGGATGTATAGCGGGTCAGGAAACCGGCCAGGATGAAGAGGCCGGCGACGGTTTCGAAGATTGCCGCCGCCCATGCGAGCAGCGTCGGCGCGGGCAGGCCGACAGAGGCGATGTATTGCGCGTTTCCGTCGATCGCGCCGAACTTGGTAACGCCGGCCAGGATGAAGATGACGGAAAGCAGGATGCGGGCAATAAGCAGGATGAGATTGTTGGACATGGGTCGCTCCGGGATGGGTGGTAAAAGGTGACCATCATCTAGGCGGCCATGCCCGCGGACGAAATGCCGCGATAAGGCGACTTATCGTTCACCTATGATGGACAATCGCGGATTGTTGTCCACGAAACGGAAAGGCAGCCGGTTACGCTGCCTTTCACTCGTCCGGTCCGTATTTGCCGGCCGATCCTGCGTCGGTCCTTTTAGGGCGATGGATCAGCCCGGGCTGATCATCTTTTCCGGACGCACAATGGCGTCGAAATCCTCGGCCGGGATGCCGTCCTTGATCGCTTCCTCGCGCAATGTGGTGTTGTTCTTGTGCGCGGTCTTCGCGATCTTGGCGGCACGGTCGTAGCCGTACTTTTCCTTCAGCGGCGTAACGAGCATCAGCGAGTTTTCCAGCCCCCGCTGAATGTTGTCCAGGCGCGGTTCGATGCCGACGACGCAATTGTCGGTGAAGGAAACCGCTGCATCCGCCAGCAGTCGCACGCTTTGCAGGAAATTGTAGGACATCATCGGGTTGAACACGTTCAGCTCGAAATGGCCCTGG
>JAGRLL010000045.1 GCA_020441855.1 Nitratireductor sp. | reverse complement strand
GCGTCGAGATGTTTCCGCCCGATCCCCAGGTGGTCGGCCTCTACATCACCGCATGCGCCTCGGGAAAGGCAACCGGCGACAAGACGCCGAACTCGGTGTCGACGATCGAGCGCCGGCTCTCCGCGCTGACGTGGAACTATGCCCAGCGCGGCCAGCCGCTCGACAGAAAGGACCGCCACATCGCCACCGTCATGGCCGGCATCCGCAACAAGCACGCAGCCCCGCCTCGCCAGAAAGAGGCGGTGTTGCCCGAGGACCTGGTTGGCATGCTGGAAACGCTCGACCGCGGCAGCCTGCGCGGCCTGCGCGATCGCGCCATGCTGCTCCTGGGCTTTGCCGGCGGCCTGCGCCGATCCGAAGTCGTCGGCCTCGACTGCGGCCGCGACCAGAGCGAGGATTCTTCCGGCTGGGTGGAGATCCTCGAAAAGGGCATGCTGCTGCGCCTGCGCGGAAAGACCGGCTGGCGCGAGGTCGAGGTGGGACGCGGTTCGTCCGACGCGACCTGCCCGGTGGTTGCGCTGGAGACCTGGCTTACGCTCGCACGCATCGCTCACGGTCCCCTGTTCCGGCGCGTCACCGGCCAGGGGAAGGCGGTCGGCGCCAAGCGGCTCAACGACCAGGAGGTCGCGCGCCTCGTCAAACGGACGGCGCTGGCGGCCGGAGTGCGAGGGGATCTGCCCGAAGGCCAACGCGGGATGATGTTTGCCGGCCATTCGCTGCGCGCTGGCCTTGCCTCCTCGGCCGAAGTCGACGAGCGCTATGTGCAGAAGCAGCTCGGCCACGCCTCGGCCGAGATGACTCGCAAATATCAACGTCGGCGGGACCGTTTCCGCGTCAACCTCACCAAAGCGTCAGGGCTATAGGCGGCAAAAAGCCCCCTCCCCTGCCCTGCGAAGCGTCCGCAACGTGGAACTCAGCGCCATGACAGCTGATCTTTCGGCAGGCGGCCGCTCGGATCGATCACCGTGACCTTGTGCGGCAGATCCGGACCCCACTCCCAGAGGACCAAGTTTTGGTCCTCTATCCCGGCACCCGGCGCAAAACTCGGCACGAGAATGCCGGCAGTCCCCTGAGCTTTGAGCCGGTCATACACCGACCACGACGCCGGGCTGTCACCGTCGGCAAGCGCCGTCGCCCATGGACAAGCCATCTCGTCGAGTTCGACCGAATGTTCTCTCCTCCCCCGCTCCGTCGTCAGGTCTGCCACATCCTCGCAGTCGATTTCGTAAGAGCACAGCACGCAGGGATCTATCCGATGCGCAAAGCCCTGATTGGCTTCCTTGACCGCCGTCATGATGCTCAAGCCGAGATAAAGCGCGGGCACACCCTTCGGGTTGAAGCGCGCGCCCCTTATCGCTGCGCCATCACCGGAAGTCGGCTTGAAGGCCCACCGCGGATCATGCGCTCGATAGCAGGTCCCAACAAACCTCACGCAAAGCCGCCGAGAGCCATATGGTCGAGATAGTCCCGAACGGCCCCAGCCTTGCCCTCCTTGACGAGCGCCTCGGCGGTTCGTCCGCCGAACGCTGGCAAGGGCTGAGCGCGATACCAGGCCATAGCCTGCTCCTTGCCGCCGGCCCATTCCGTCACGCGGCTGATAATTTCCAGCATCTCACGGAGCCGCCCCTGTGTCCTCGGGGCGCGGCTGCGCTCGACCCGATAGAGTGTCTCCCGTGCAAGCCCCGCTGTCTCGGCAAGCTGGGTCTTGGACATGCCGAACCCGTCCGCGAGCTGATTGATCGCGATCCTGCCCGTCCGGTCCATATACGTCAGGACCAAGGATTCATTCTGTACCGGAACCTTCAGGGCCTCAGCCATTGCTGCCACCTTGCCACATCTGATAGCACATTTCTTGTGCAGAACATATGGCTCTGAGGTGTGCATTGCAAGTTTTGGCCAACCACTGGTGCGGAACGTGCTTCCTAAAACGCGTCTACATCCGATCGTTTATCCGTATCTTCTATGTTTGGAAAACGGAACGATGGGCAGCTCGGAGGCGCTCCAAATGGCAGCTGAGACGCAAAAACGAGCTTCCCGTCGACCACAGGGCCGCCTGATCGGCTATGCGCGCGTGTCTACGGATGAACAAGCGACAGAAGCGCAGGAAATCGAACTGCGCTCTGTCGGCTGCGATGTGATCGTCCAGGAGCACGGCTCCGGCGCATCGCGCGCCCGGCCGGCTCTCAGCAAGCTGCTGCGCGACGTTGGCGCCGGCGACACCCTCGTTGTCGTCCGCATCGACCGCCTTGCGCGCGCCGTCAGCCATTTGCTCGAGGTGATTGAGGACCTGACGGAAAGAGGGGTGCATTTTCGCTCGCTGCGGGATCCGATCGACACCACGACGCCGCAGGGCATGTTTTCTCTCCAAGTGCTCGGCGCCGTGGCGCAGCTGGAGCGCTCGTTGATTTCCGAACGCACGAAGGCCGGCATAAGGGCGGCGAAGGCGAGGGGAAAGCTCTCCGGAAACCCTGGGATCCGCGAACGCCGACCGGAGACGCTCGCCATGATGACAGCCGCCCAGAAGGCAGCTTACGGCGCACGCATCCAGGCAACTGCCAGCCAGTGGCTTCCGACTGTGAAGCGCATGCGCCCGGATCATACTTGGGATGACATCGCGCGGGTACTGCAGCAACGAGGGCAGGACTGGACGCCCGAGCGGCTTCGTCGCGCCGTGAGATGGCTGGTTACCGAGCACATGGCAGACCCCGCCTTGCTTCGGAAATCGCCGCCTCGCCTCCCGGAGGACCGGCTGATGACGCTGGTCACTGGTATCCACGCCTCGAACCCGGATTTGACGCTCCGGGAGATTGGGGCGCAGCTCGAGAAACTTCACGAGCGCACACCGCGCGGCGGAGCCAAGTGGTCTCCATCATCGGTGAAGAACCTGCTCGACCGCGCCCGGCGCTCTGGACTGCTGGCGAGCGAAACTTCGTGACCATGCCTGGGCGGTGACAGCCAGTGCCCGATCGTGAGAGACACCAAACGAGCGGCATCATGGCAGCGGCTTTAACTTCTGCAGACTTTTCACGAGCGAATCCGAGAACTCAAGTCGCGGTGCTCCGCCGGCGTTGCCCGCGGCTTCTGATTGCCGCCGCTTGTTCTCATCCAGCTTGGCCCGCAGCAGCGCCATGATCATCGGCCAGGTCGAGAACTTCCCTTCCCTCGCCTTGTCTGTCAGGCTCCGCAAGTATCCGCCCGCGCTGTTGATCTGACCCGATCGCTGATAAATCGCGGCCAGTGCAATCGCGGCCTGAACCTCGCCCATGACGCCTTGGGCATCCTGCCAGGCGCTCCGACTGATACCGAGCATCGTTCGTCCAAGTTCTGCGGCCGCAAGCAAGTCGCGCCAGTGGCGGATCTCACCCGATTGAACGATTTCCAGCAGGTTAGGGCAGGCATCCAGCACAATACTCAACGGCAAATCACGCTTCGGCAAGCTCCGCACGTTGTCGGTTTCCGCAGCGCTGCCGCTCGCTTCATTCTTTTCTCGAAAGCCGTGTTCAGATTCAGATATGGATTCGGGATTTGAATTCTGTATGTGGCGCTCAAAATGAGACTCATTGGCGTTCGCATTTTGCGTTTTTGTGAAGGATTCCAATATGTCACTGATCTCGGCGTGAAGTTCCGCGAGTTGCCCGCAGATGTCCTCGAGAAGTTGCCTCGGCGCCGTGCGCGGAAGCGTTGCGATGATCGTTTGATAGGCTTGAAGCACCCTGCCCCAATTACCCGGCACGCCCTCTTCGATCCCGGTGTCAATCATCTTGACGATATCGCGCCGCAGCAGCGTCAGACGCTCCCTGGCAACGCGAAACGCCTTCTTCTCCGCCTGGACGGTCTCAGCGAGATCACGAAACTCCTCGGCGCGGGCGACGATCGGCGACAGGTCGAAGCCATAGGCCTGCTCCACTTCCCCTGCCCTGCTCCTGCGGGCGAAGCGCTTGCCGTTCGGACTGTCGCGACGAATGATCAAACCGCATTCCACCAGCACAGCCAGATGGCGGCGAAGCGTTGCCGGCGAGATGCCATTGGCCCTGGCCATGAGCTGCTCGTTCGACGGCCAGACGATGAGTTCCCCCACGGCCGAGAGCTCCGTTTCCCGGTGGAATGAAAGCAGCGCGTTGAGGATCGCCAGAGAGCGATCGGTCGCGCCGAGCGGCTCGCGCGCTTCACGGATATGCTGGAAGACCTGCCACTTATTGGCGGCTGCCTCCTTGGGCATTGCCTTTGCGGTCGCCTGGCTGGCGATCTGGCCAAGCGTCAGCGCTCGCCGCCCGAAGGGCGTCGTTGAAATATGTATCTGCATTGTCTTTCACCTATCGCTAGGCAAAAGAAATTGGCTCGCCGAAACGACGTTTTCCGTCGCGGACTCTTGACTGCGATTCGCGGAAGTGCGATTCTCTGGGTGCTAACTTGGAGAAGGGCTTCCGAACGATGTTTTGGGGGCCTTTTTCTTTTGCTTCGTTTCGATCTCCTGCTTCGTGTTCAGTTCGCCGCTATCCGACGCTCTTGCGGTATTCCGCGTAGAGTCGGGGGACCTCGTTCAAGACGAATTCCGCAAACTCGGGGGAAGCCTTCCGATCGACGCTGAGCGTCACCTTCTGCTTCGTCTGAGAAATTCTACCAACTTCATTGCCCTGGTGAGTGACAGGCACCTCGTCTTTCGGAGCGAGCGCACCGTCCTTGAGAGCTTTCGCAACTGCCTCGAAGCGCTCCTTCGACTTAAGCAGCTCGAACCCAGGACGATTGGCGACGTTCAGCGCCTGCTTTGCGCGCTGTTTGTCTGACGCCAACATATCGGCCAATGCCATCCAATTGCGACGGCCTACGCCGTGCGCGGGGCCGATGGCTTCAATCAAGTCCTCGGGAATTTTCGCCGCGACAGCCAGCATGTTTGAAAGATCACTCTTATAGATCGCCAAGGCTGACATGATGACGTCACGAGGGAACTGCTTTTCGAGGCGTTGCGCGAAGCGAACTTTTTCGATGTAGGAGAGGTCCTGCCGCTCGTTGTTCTCCTGCCCTTGCGCAATGACCAGTTCTTGGTCGCTCATCGTCCTAACGACGGCCTTTACCGGCCGCTCCAGAGCGATCGCAGCGCGCAGTCGGCGATGTCCGAATGCAACTTGATATTTCGCTGGGTCGTCGGGGTGGGGCCGAACTAGGATGGGAACCTGTTGCCCCTCGTTCCGGATCGAGTCCACAAAACCGCGAAAAGCTTCATCATCGGACAACATTCGGTCCGGGATAAATGAAGGCTCTACGTCGGCAGTGTCGAGTTCGACTATGATCTGGCCCGATAGGAGCTTCTTTTCAATTTCGTCCGCTCGCTTCGAACGCTCACTGAGCTCCCCGAGCGACTGCCCAAGGGCACCAACCGGCGTGGCATCGCTCGGATCGGTCAAATCAGGTGAACCTAGAAGAGGTCGCAGCCTTGATGGCCGGCGTGGGCCTTGGTCTTCCTGCGAGACTGCGGGCACGGTATCGCGGGTTTGATCCGTCGGCTTTTGCGACAGGTTGCCAAAGATCTGCTTCCGGCTCATGCGGCCCTACCCCATGCTTTCTTGATCAGCGCCTCAATTTCAGCGTTGACACTGTCAACAGATTCCAACGCTCTGTCGTAGGTCGACCGCGTAAACTGGCTTCTCTCCACCTCGAAAATTGTTTGGTTGGTGAGACCGGCATCGGAAATCGCGGTGCTCTTGAGCATCGGGTGATTGAGGACGTGATCGCCAAAAATAGAGCGCAAAAAGGCGACCATCTGGTTCTGCGGGCCGTCGCTTGGCTCAAAGCGAGTCACTAGGTACTTCATCCAGAGATATTGCGACGACGCCCCTGCCCTACTGATTTCTTCGAGCAGATCTCCCGTCATCGCCAGGAACTGGCTCATCGACATTACGTCCAGCATCTGCGGATGAATCGTGATCAGAACCGACGTCGCGGCGGTAAGCGCTGACATCGTCAAGAAACCTAGTTGCGGCGGGCAATCGATTACCACGACATCGTACAGCTTCTGAACTTGAGAAAGCGCCTGTCCAATGCGCGCAAAGAACAGAGTATCGCCCGGCGCACGCGTCATTAGGGCCTTTGGCGTATCGTGCTCGAACTCCATCAATTCGAGATTGCCAGGCACCAGATGGAGATCTGGGATATACGTTGCTCTGACAATCTCGGCGATCGGGCGCTTCTCTTCGTCATACCGGATTGCTCCGTAGAGCGTTTCGTTGGGCCCGACATCGAGCTCGGGCTGGTGTCCGAACAGCGCGGAGAGGCTTGCTTGCGGGTCCAGGTCGATAGCTAGGACGCGGTAGCCGCGAAGAGCAAGATACTGAGCGAGGTGGGCCGTCGTCGTTGTCTTTCCCGACCCCCCCTTGAAATTCATCACAGTGATGACCTGGAGTTGCTCGGAGCCGGTGCGCCAGGGTAAGTATCGCTTGTTTCCTCGAGTCCCACTGTCCAGTGACTTCCGAATCTCATGGATCGCCTCGACCGAATATGTACGGCGCCCCCCCGCCGAGACGTTACTAACGTCCGGCATCTCGCTAGCGACCTGTCGGAGGTAACCCTCAGTGATTCCGATCAGCTTCGCGGTTTCGGCCGGCGAAAAATTGCGAATGCCTTTTTCCGCGTCTGGTTGAAATGTGCTAACGTGATGTGCTTGGAGCTCGGACGACAGCGCCGCGGAATGACGCTGAATGAGGGTCTTGAGCTCATTGGTCACGTCGGTTGACGCTGGCGGTTTAGCAGTGGTCTCCATCAGGTTCTTCCATTCCTGCGGTAGTTGCGGAAAATTTACGAGATTGCGAAAAACTCCGCAGGTGAGCGAACTATGCCCGATTCTTTCTGTTCTGCAACAAAATAAGGGTTAACGAGATATGAATGCCCCGGGGTACCAGCATTCAGTCGGGGAAGTTAGCCGCGGCTAACTGGTAATCTCGGTCCGCCCCAGGGCCACAGCCACGCACGGTGTCGACGGAGCCCAACCGCGATGGCGCCTACGAGAATCACCATCGTTGTGGCGAGAGAGGATTATACGTGCCATTAGCGCGGCGCCAATCCGCAGGAGTCATGAAATTACTCGACCAAATCCCTGCGCTCGCGGCCTTTGCCTTCGCCTCGATCTCCGCATAGCCGGGCAGCGGATCTTCATGCTTTGACACAGCCAGGACATACATCCCCTGCCCGAGACCCAAAGCTGCTATGTCGATCGCGTCGACGTAGCACTGCGCTCGATACCCTCCACCTGGAATAACGCGGGTCGGCCGACACTCGACCTCCTTGACCAATGTGCGAGACGCGAGCCACGCCGTAGCCACTGCGCCACATGGCCAGTCCACATTTCCAAGACGCGCCTTCTGTCGGAGTTCGCAGGAATCGACGGCCTCCAGGCGGATTCGGGTCGCAGTACGATATCGTCCTCCGTCCTGAATCAAATCGAACGTGACGCCATCGTAGATTTGCGCTTTGCCTATGACCGTTTCCGGCAAACCCTGGGCGGCGACGCCGCCGGCGGTCGAGAACAAGCTGAATGCAATGGCGATCGCATAGGCTGCCGGACCCCACCCGCAGACTCGGCTTTCCACATATCTCGTCCGAACCTTCATCAACGCATCCGCCACTTCTTGCAGAACCCAATAAATGCTTTTTCGATGCTCGGTTGGGCGAGATCGATATTCCCCTTGCGGCACCAGGACCTGAAGGCATCCGCCACGGTCTCGACATCAGGCGTCGGTTTGGGCGCATGCTCGCGAACCAGCTCCGCCCAACCGGACCAGTTGATGCGGTCCTGAGGAAAGCCGCGATAGGGATGTACCGGGCGCGAGGAATGAATTGCGACGCCGCCGCCCTTCGCGCCGGCAAGCGCAAACAAAGACCGGCTAATTCGCAACTGCCCGTTTCTGCCTCGCTGAATGAGTCTCCGAAGATACGCGCCGGGGTTGGCGACCTGACCATCATCTGCGCGCTGCACGGTGACAGCAAGCGCGGCGATCGCCGCGTCCGGTCCCAGATCGTTTTCCGCCTCGGTCCATACCTGGGCATTGATTGTCGCGGCGGCGCACAGCCGGCGGCCTGATGACCGCAGCGCTGTCCAACTGTCGAAGACCTCGGGGACGTGCTTTTGAAGGGCAGGGCAGGCGGCTCGCACCAGTCCGAGCGATACATTGCCGATGTCGTCAACCGGGCTCAGCGCCGGCCTGCCATCCGTTCCAGCGGCCGCTAGCGCATCTGCCAGTCTTCTTCCGGAAGTCAGTGGGGTGGGGCGGGGTGGGGCGCCTGAAATAAGTCTGTCCGTTACGGCGGGGGGCGAGTTTCTACTTTCTTCTACACAGGGAAGATCCGCTGTAGTTTGTACCTGACGAAAACTCGTCACCGCGGTGTCTAAATTTGAGCGTTGCGACGCGCTTCGGTACGCCTCTTCAACCTGCTCACGGAGAACGGTCAACTCTTCGATCAACTCGCGGAATTGGCCCAGGTCACCCGGCACGCATTCCCGCAGCCTATCCAGCCTCGCGTGGAAGTGTTGCCAGTTGCCCACGAGCCCATCGCGTTCCGCCGCCACCAGGACAGCCTCGATCTCTCTGCGGATCTGTGTACGCTGATAGGAGAGCGTCCTGCGCTCGCGTCCTTCCTGCTCATAGGCAAGGGCGATCTCGAGAAGTTCGTCATAACGCATGATGATCGGCGATAGGTCGATCCCAAACGCCTCCACGATCTTGCCTTGGTCGTCCCGAACACCACGACGCTGGTAGGTGGGGTGCGATGCATGCGCGATAAGTCCTGCCGCGGCCAGCCCGCGCAGATGATGTCGGGCCGTAGAGATGGATAAGCCGAGTTGCCGCGCGAGGGCCTCGTTAGAGGGCCAGACGATCGGGCTGGCGTCCTTGCAGGTCCAGTCGGCCGCGGGCGAATAGCCGAACAGTTTGTCTATCATCGCAATCTTCGCCGCCTTCAGTCCCAACGCGGCGGCCGCGCGCTTAGCCAACTGCAATGCCTCAATCCGCTTTACGGCCAGTGTCCGATCGCCAGCATAGTCCCGAGCTGCCCGGTGCGCGGCCAGGCCGGCGGGCGTGATCCGACGAACACCGGCCACTGGTTTCAATCCTTCGGCCGATGCAAATTCTTCAGTAGTGCTCATTCCGGTACCTCCCGAAACGGCAAGCAGGATCGTTCGCCGAAGTGGCGTTTTGCCTTGACACAAATTTGGGCTTTTGCGATTATTCGACCCGTCACAGGTTGCGGTTCTCGCCAAAGAGCCCCAGCAAAGAATTTCGATCTTCAGTGAACCGGCCTTGGAAGCGTCAACTTCCGGGGCCGTTCCTTTTTTGCCGTATAGCTTCTCCATCACACGGTTTGTCTACGCGAAACGAATCAGTCTGCGCGTGAGAGCAGGTGAGTCGTTGCGCGAAGTATGCTAGCGCGCTTATGCGCAAGCAATACTGTGCGTTTTCATCATGTGATGGAAGTCTTTTTAAGACGACTTTTCAAACGACTGAGGATCACGTAGCGCGGTTTAGGAGCCGTAAACGCCCTGAAGCCTCTCGAAGATTTCCGGCGCGATCTCGTACTGCCGGGCCTTGCCACGCCCGATTGACGTGCGCCCCCAGGACTCTTTCAAAAGCCCTCGCACGACCAGCGGATCAATGGCTTCCTGCGCTGCTTTCCTTGTCATTCCAGTGACTTCCGTCACGTTCGTTATGGTCAGCGCCGTATCTGCCTTTTGCAGCGTGTACAGGAGATTCATCATGCCGAGCTGGCGCAGACGCGAATTCGGCGTCTCGTCGGGCAGGGGCTTTGACATGATCTCGTGCGTAGCCAAGGTCGCAAAAACCGTGTTGTGCCAGCGTTGGTTTAATGGGCTTGGCATCTTCTTATCTATTCGTTAACGTGCAGTATGACAAGGTGGTGAAGCCTCACGGACGGCGAGCCAGTGGAGAGACAAACGGGAGTTTGGGCATGAAAAATGCGGTCATTCGGGCACTTTCTGCCTTTTTACTCTGCGTTCCATTGTACACGTTTTCGTCTTCCATTGCGCGGGCAGATGATTGGGGTTGCCAGGTTCTCCTATGCCTTTCGAATCCCGGTGGCGCAACGCAGTACGCCGAGTGCCGCCCCCCGATTGAGCGGTTGTGGTCGCATCTGGCGAAGGGCCGTTCCTTCCCGATTTGCAGCGGTGTCGGCTTCACAGCGACGAAGCCCCGTTACGAGCCGTACTATTGCGATGCCGGGTTCCGTCTCGTCACGCGTTCGGGGGATCGTCGGAATGAAGTCGGTTGCGTCTCCACCGAACCCAAAGTCGTTAGCAGCGCCATGTGCAGTTATCGTGACAATGGGGGCGCCTCGGGACGCTGGCATTTCGAGGACGGCAAGCGGGTTTGCAAGGCACTGGTCACCCAACATCCTTATGTGCGCGAGCAGCCGAGGTACGTCGACGTTACCATCGATGGCGCCGGCCGCCAGCGCGTGTGGTTCTAACCTATGCCGGTTGCCTTCCTCGATCTCGCTCAAAACTGCGCGCCGCAGATCGCCACGGAAACAATCGCGGCTGTCGTGAGCGTCGAGAGCGGCTTCCAACCCTTTGCCATCCGCATCAACACAGATCGTCCGCTCGCCGAGCAGCCCAAAACCAGAGCCGAGGCAATCGAAACCGCGACAACCCTGATTGCCGAGGGCCACGATATTGACCTCGGACTTGCCGGGATCAATTCCGGCAATCTCGGCCGGCTCGGCCTTTCCGTCAGCGATACCTTCGACTTCTGCCTCAACATCAAGGCCAGCGCGTCGCTCCTTGAGCATTACTACCAAATAGCGCTCCAAGGCGGCGCGACGACGGCGCAGGCCGAAGCCGTCATGCTGCGAAGCTATTTCGGCAATGGCGACCCCTCAGTCGGCGAAATGGTGCGCTACGACAAAAAAGTGCTGGCCGAGCGCGCGCGACTGTCCAACCAACTCGACAGTATCGAGATTGTCGAAGCGAAGGCGCAGGCGTTGCCCGCACGCGAGAGGGCAGGGGAGTCGTCTGCCGCGACGGCCGAAGGCGATCAGGCCGAGAAGAGCCAGCAGAGGTCGCAGGCTTCAGTGCCGCGATGGGACGTCTATAACGCGGGGCGGCAATCCTCCGTCCTCGTCTTTTCCAACGAGCAAAAGGAGTGATGAGCCCATGAACCTATCGGCTCGCATAAGGCCATTCGCGGCGACCGCGACGATGGCGGCGGTATTTTCCCTGTCCTTGGTCGAGCCGAGCTTCGCCCAGGCGGGCGGCATCGAAAGTGTGCTGCAGAATATCGTCAACATGCTCACCGGCAATGTCGCCAGACTGCTGGCCATCATCGCCGTGATCATTGTCGGGATCGCATGGATGTTCGGCTACCTCGATCTTCGCAAGGCGGCGTTTGTCGTGCTTGGCATCGGAATCATCTTCGGTGCGACCGAGATCGTCAACATGATCTCAGGAGGCTAGTGCGTGACCGAACGGATTGCCCTTGAGGAAGACACGCTGTTTCTCGCCTGCACCAGGCCGGCGATGATTGGCGGCGTGACGATGGAGGCGATGGGGATCAACATGATCTTCACGACGATCCTCTTCATAGTCGCGGGATCCGTGGCCTACGCGCTCGTGGGCCTGGTGTTCCACGTCATCTTCAAGGCCATCGTCAAGCACGACCACAATATGTTCCGCGTGCTGCTCGGTTGGATCGAGACGCGGGGCAGAACCCGCAACAGCGGGTTCTGGGGCGGATCGAGTCTCACTCCGATGAAGCTCGTTCGGCGCTATGACGAAAGGGATCTCGGCCTTGCCTAGTACCGCGACCGTCAGGAGCCGTGAGCTCGAACCCGAGACCTTCATCCCCTACGTCCGCCACATCGATGAACGGGTGATCGCGCTTGACTCCCGTGCCCTGATGGTGGTCATCGCGCTCGAAGGCGTGTCGTTCGAGACGGCCGACACGCTGGACCTCAATGCGCTGCACCGGGACCTCAACACGCTCTACCGCAACATCGCGGATGAGCGGCTGGCGCTGTGGACGCATGTCGTTCGGCGACGCGACAACGAGTATCCTGACGGCGAATTCGCGAACGCCTTCTCGCGCACGCTGAACGACAAGTACCGCAACCGCATGATCGGCGAGGACTTGTTCCGCAACGATCTGTATCTCAGCCTCGTATGGCACCCGGGCAAGGATGCAGCCGAGCGGGTGGCAGCGTTCCTGTCGAGATTGCGCAAGGCGCGGCGACGCGGGGTGGAGCTTGATGTGGATGCCCTCAAGCGTCTCGACGACACCATCGTCGACGTTACAGCCGGCCTGAAGCGTTTCGGCCCGCGCGTTCTCACCCTTCAAGAGCGCGACGGCCTTGTCTTCTCGGAGCCGAGCGAAGTGCTGCACCAACTGGTGGGCGGCCGCCGTGAAGCCGTGCCGCTGACCGAGGGCCGCGTTTCATCGGCAATTTATTCCGACCGCGTCATTGTCGGACGCGAGACGGTCGAGATCCGTCACGAAGGATCGAGCCGTTATGCAGGCATGTTCGGTTTCAAGGAATATCCGGCCCGCACGCGGCCCGGCATGTTCGATGGCTTGTTGACCGTCCCCTATGAACTGATCCTGACCCAGAGCTTCTCATTCCTGTCGAAGTCAGATGCGAAGACGGTGATGGGACGCAAGCAGAACCAGATGGTCAGCGCCGGCGACAAGGCCGGGTCGCAGCTCGAGGAGCTCGATGATGCGCTGGACGATTTGGAATCCAACCGCTTCGTGCTGGGTAACCATCACTTGACGCTTACGGTCTTCGCCGGAACGGTGAGGGAATTAACGGACAATCTGGCGAAGAGCCGAACCCATCTGACCAACGGCGGCGCGGTCGTTGCGCGCGAGGATCTCGGGCTGGAAGCGGCCTGGTGGGCGCAGCTTCCCGGCAACTTCCGCTATCGCGTCCGCTCCGGCGCGATCACCTCGAAGAATTTCGCGGCCTTTTCGCCGTTTCATTCCTATCCGGTCGGTCAGCGCGACGGCAACGAATGGGGACCTGCCGTTGCCATGCTGAAGACGGCGTCGGGATCTCCGCTCTATTTCAATCTTCACTATGGCGATCTCGGCAACACCTTCATCGGCGGACCTTCCGGCTCTGGCAAGACGGTGCTGCTCAACTTCATCCTGTCGCAGGGCGAGAAGTTTGATGCCAATATTGTGTTTTTCGACAAGGACCGCGGCGCCGATCTTTTCGTGCGCGCCGCCGGCGGCACATACCTGCCGCTAAAAAATGGCCGGCCGACCGGCTGTGCCCCGCTGAAGGGCATGGAACTGACGCCGGAGAACAAAGTGTTTCTGGCGCAATGGGTGACCAAGCTTGTCGGCTCGAAAACGCGAGAACTCTCCGTCGCGGAAACCCGCGACATCGCCAATGCCATCGATGGGCTCGCCGATCTGCCGGTAGAGCGGCGCACGATCGGCGCGCTGCGCACCTTTCTCAACAACACCGATCCCGAAGGCATCGCATCTCGATTGCGCCGCTGGGAGAGGGGAGGGCCGCTCGGTTGGGTATTCGATAACGTCATTGAGGACATTGGCCTTGGAGACTTCGGTGTTGGCGGCAAGTTCGTCGGCTATGACATGACCGACTTCCTCGACAATGAGGAAATCCGCACGCCGCTGATGGCCTATCTCTTCCACCGGGTCGAGCAGCTGATCGACGGCCGCCGCATCATCATCGTGATCGATGAGTTCTGGAAGGCGCTTGCCGACGAAGGCTTTCGCGATCTCGCCCAGAACAAGCTCAAGACCATCCGCAAACAGAATGGGCTCATGCTGTTCGCCACGCAAAGCCCGCGCGATGCGATCAACTCTCCGATTGCGCACACCATCATCGAGCAGTGCCCCACCCAGGTCTTCATGCCCAACTCGCGTGGCAGTCGAGCCGACTACGTCGACGGCTTCAAGCTCACCGAACGGGAATATGAGCTGATCGCACGGGAGCTCTCCAACGAGAGCCGCCGCTTCATCGTCAAGCAGGGTCATAACAGCGTCGTCGCCGAGCTCAATCTCGGCGGCTTCGACGACGAACTCGCCGTGCTCTCCGGTCGCACCGCCAACGTCGAACTTGCCGATACGATCCGGGCGGAGACCGGCGACGATCCGGAAGCATGGCTTCCTCTCTTCCAGCAGCAAAGGAGTGCAGGCTGATGCGTATGCGCAAATCGATGATGGCTGCCGCCATCCTTGTCCTGTCGGCCAGCGGCGCCGGCGCGCAAGGGATTCCCGTGATCGACCAGACGGCGATCCTGAAGCACATTGAGAGCATCACCCAGCTCAAGTCGCAGCTTGACGCGCTCAATCAGCAAATCACCCAAGCCGAGCAATTGTTCGGATCGCTGAACAAGCTGACGAACATGGCCGATGTTGTTTCCCTCCTGAACCAGCCGGAAATCCGCAAAGCCTTACCGCAAGACTTTGCGGCGATCGAAAGCCTGCTCAGCGGCAACGGCTCGGGTGCGTTCGGCGATGCCGCCTCGAAATTCCTCGGCGAGAACTCGACCTACCAGACCTCGGCCAACGATTTCTACGCCCAGGAACTGGCGCGCGTTCAGAACCGCAATGCCGGCCAAATGAGCCTTGGCCAGCAGATTTACGATGCCGCCACCAAGCGCATCGATGGGATCGATCAGTTGCGCCAGCAGATATCGTCGGCAAGCGATGCCAAGGACATCGCCGATCTCCAGGCGCGCATTCAGGCCGAAAGTGCCTTCCTGCAGACCGATCTCCTTAGGATGCAGGGGCTGCAGATGGTCCAGCAGGCGCAGGCCCAGGTCGAGGATCAGCGCAAGGCGGAAGACTGGCGCAAGCGCATCGACACGATGAACACGGCGCTGTCGCAATGAAGCATGTCGCGGCTCTCGTCATGATGGCATTGCTGGCGGCGTGTTCGGAACCGCCTCCGGCTACGGTCATCACCGTCAGCGAATTTCTCGCCGACGAGAGCCTGCGCGCTGATCATATCGGAAAGTGCCGCGAGAACCCCGGTGAACTCGGGGAGACGCCCAATTGCCGCAATGCCGAAGAGGCGGAAGGCAAGGCCCGGCTCGAGCGCATGAACAGGGCGCTGGGGGGATAGCGCCATGTACACCGTCTTCGACTTTCTCGATCGCCAGTTCACGACGCCGCTCCAGAACTTCATCAGTTCCGGTACAAGCGGGATCAGCGCGTGGGTGACGGGGCCGTTGACAGCAGCGCTGACACTCTACGTGATCCTTTACGGTTTCCTGATCCTGCGCGGATCGGTGCAGGAACCGATCATGGAGTTTGCCTTCCGGGCGATAAAGCTCGCCATCATACTGATGCTGGTGAGGAACGCCGGCGAATATCAGACCTATGTGACTAACGTCTTTTTCGAGATTCTGCCCAGGGAAGTTTCCGAAGCACTGAATACCGGCGGCGCGCCGAGCGCTACGACCTTCGACAGTCTGCTCGACAAGGGTCAGAAATCCGCCAATGATATTTGGGCACAGGCCTCATGGCCGGTCGATCCGCTGACCGGTTTTGCCGGTCTTGTCGTCGTGTTTGTGACTTTTGTCGTGGCCTCGATCGGCTATGTTGTTTCACTCTATGCGCGGGTCGCCCTTGCGATCGTTCTCGCGATCGGACCGATCTTCATCGCACTGGCCATGTTCCAGTCGACACGCCGCTTCACCGAGGCGTGGATCGGGCAGCTCGCCAACTTCGTCATTCTGCAGGTTCTGGTTGTCGCGGTCGGCTCGCTGCTGGTCACCAGCTTCGCGACCATGTTTACGACTGTCGAGGCTTACAGCGACGTCCTGATGCGCCCGATCGCCGTCGGCGCCATCGGGCTTGCGTCACTGTACGTCTTTTATCAGCTGCCAGGTATTGCCTCGGCGCTCGCCTCCGGCGGTGCCTCGCTGACCTATGGCTATACCGCGGCGCGCGATGGGCACAACAACACCGTAGTGCGCGCGATCGGTTGGAGTTGGCGCAGGCTGACCGGCAGAGGAGCCTGACGCCATTACCATGAGGGGTATTTCAGCGTGCATATAGTTCGAGTTGTAACAATGATGGGGCTGCTGGCGGCGGTCTCCGGCTGCGCGACGCTAAGTTACCCGCTGCCCAAATGCGACGGTTACGCGAAGCGTCCGCTCAATCGTTCGATGTGGGATTGGGATGCCGGGAAAGCACAGGGCAATCCGCAACAGCAATCCTCGCGCGCTGGTGGCGACGCGTTAGCCTTGGCGTTCGCCGAGCATGAACCAACCGTCGCGACCGTAGCCTTCGCCGGATTCGACGAAGCCGGCTCTCACGCCGCTTGCCGGGCAGGGTAGGGGGCATGGTGACGACAGACAGTCTCAAGGAATATTTCGACAAGGCGCGCCGCTTCGATCAGGACCGGATGGTCTCCGCCGAGCGCTCAAAACGACTCGCCTGGTTCGTCGCCATCGTCGCCAGCGTGCTGGCCTGCGTCTCGGTTGCCGCCGTGGTCGCGCTGACGCCGCTCAAGACGGTCGAACCCTTTGTCATCCGCGTCGACAATTCGACCGGCATCGTCGACGTCGTGTCAGCCATGGCGTCGACCGCCGGCAACTATGACGAGGAGGTCACCAAATATTTCGCCGCCCGTTACGTCCGGGCACGCGAAGGCTATGTCTGGTCGGAAGCGGAAGAGAATTTCCGGACCGCATCGCTGATGTCGAACGCGGCTGAGCAGCAGCGCTTTGCGGCCGCGTATCGCGGCGGCAATCCGGAATCTCCGCAGAATGTCTATGGGCGCTCGGCGACGTCCCGTATCGGGATCAAGTCAATCTCACTCATCAACAGCAATGTCGTTTCAGTCCGCTACACGCGGACAATCACACGCGGCGAAGATGTCCGCACAACCCATTGGGTGGCAACGATCACCTATTCCTATGCCAATGCCCCAATATCCTCCAGCGACCGGTTGGTGAACCCGCTTGGGTTCGTGGTGAGCGAGTACCGGGCCGATCCGGAGGCCTTGAATTGAGAAAACGATCGTTCCTTGCCGTGGCCATCATCGCGGCACTGGCCGCATTCCCTGTTCAGGCCCTGGAGATTCCGACCAGCGCGCAGCAGGACAATCGCGTGCGTTTCGTCAGCTACCAACCCTACAATATCACCCGCATCGTCGGCACGATCCGTTCTTCGGTCCAGGTGGAGTTCGCGCCAGACGAGGAAATCGCTCATGTGGCACTCGGCAATACCGTTGCCTGGGAAGTCGCACCTGCCGGCCACATCCTGTTCCTCAAACCACGCGAGAACCAACCCGCCACCAACATCTCGGTTGTGACGACACGGCGCGACGGCTCCAAGCGCAGCTATCAGATGGAATTGGTCGTTCGAGACGGGTCGGTCGATGCCGGGCAAAATACCTATTTCTATGTGAAGTACCGTTATCCAGCCGATGAAGCAGAGCGGCGACGCCTCGAGGATGAGGCGAAGAAGCGTGCGGCCGAGGCTGGTTATGCCGATCAGGTCCTCGGCATCCATGAACAATACGGCCCACGAAACTGGCGTTATTCGGCGCAAGGCTCCGCCGCAATCGAACCGCAGGCGGTCTACGATAATGGCAAGGTGACGACCTTTGCCTTCAGCGGCAATCAGGAGATGCCCGCGATCTACATAGAGAATTCCGACGGGACGGAAAGCCTGGTGCCGAAGACGGTTCAGGGCGACCTCGTTCTGGTCCATGCGATCAGCCGCAAGTTTATCCTGCGGCGTGGATCGGACACGCTCTGCATCTTCAACGAGGCCTATTCGCCGGTAGGCGTCGATCCGGGAACCAATACCACCTCGCCCTCGGTCGAACGAGTGGTGAAGGTTCCGGCCGCCGGACAATAAGGGAGCCGCCATGACAGATACGCCAGAAACATCGATCCCCGGCGAACGCGGTCAGACCTCGGCGGCACGCAAGGTCGACAGCAATCCCTTGCTCAAGCGAGGCGCGGTCGTGCTGGCGGTCGTCGCCTTCATGGGTTTCGCCATGTGGTCGATGCGCCAGGGGCCGAAGGAGGACGTCGAGCAGCCGGGATCGGGAGTGATCCGTCAGACGACGGAGTTCGAACCGGCCCGGGCCGAACCCGAGCCCGTGGCCCTGCCAGTTCCCGAGATCAAACTACCGACGCCGGCCGTCGAGACGGCGGAGACGCCCCCGGTCGATGAACTGCTCGATGCGGCAAGACGGGCGCCGGTGATGGCCTTTGGCGGCGGTCAGTCCGGCAACAATGCCAGGCCTTCCAATACGGGCGACGCGACGACCGATCCAAACTTCGTCCCGGTTGACGGCCTCCTGGGAGGAGGGGGGCAGGGCGAGAACGAGGATCAGCGCTTCAACCGGATGCTGAAGCCAACTGTCCTGGAAGGATCGAAGGCCGGACATCTCGGCAACCGGAACTTCATCGTGGCGATGGGGACCTCGATCCCCTGCGCGCTCGAAACCGCGCTGTCATCCGATCAGCCGGGATTCACCAGTTGCGTGATTACCCGAGATATTCTCTCCGACAACGGCCGGGTCGTGCTGATGGAGAAAGGCACCCAGGTCGTGGGCGAATATCGTGGCGGACTGCGCCGCGGCCAAAGCCGGTTGTTCGTGCTCTGGAACCGAGCCAAGACGCCCACAGGCGTCATCATCACATTGGCCTCGCCGGCAACCGATGCGATCGGCCGGGCTGGCTTTGATGGTTACGTCGATACGCATTGGTGGGAGCGCTTCGGAAGCGCGCTACTTCTGTCGGTGGTCGGCGATATTGCCACCTATGCCGGTCAGGAACTACAGCGCAGTGATGTGCAGGCGCAGGGCACGACAAGCGCCGGCAAAGACGCCGCCGCGATCGCCGTCGAGCAGTCCATCAACATTCCGCCAACGCTCATGAAGCACCAGGGGTCACTCGTTTCGATCTTCGTGGCGCGCGATCTCGATTTCTCAAGCATCTATGGTCTGCGGGTCACCGAGCCGCGCAACACGATCTACGACCGCGCCGTGATAGGCGACTTCTATCCAAAATCCGATTTGGTCACGAAATAGGGCAGGGGATGGCGGAAAACTCCGATGCTGGCGTCGTCCGCCAACTGCTTCTGCCGCTCGATCGCTTCTTGAAAGACGAGAGCCTCTACGAGGTCGTCATCAATCGACCCGGCGAAGTGCTGACGGAAGGAACGGCTGGCTGGAAACGCCACGAGCTGCCGGACCTGTCGTTTGACAAGCTGATGCGGCTGGCCCGCGCGGTGGCAAGTTACTCAAATCAGGGCATCGACGAGACGCGCCCGCTTCTCTCTGCCACCCTTCCGGACGACGAACGCATCCAGATTGTGATCCCGCCGGCGACGACACGCGACACCGTTTCCATCACCATCCGCAAGCCCTCATCTGTTGCGCTGTCCACGGCTGATCTGGAGGAGGGCGGCTTGTTCGAGAATGTCGTTGCGAGCGCCGATCAGACCTCTCGTGAAGATCCGTTGTTAGCGAGCTACCGCAGCGGACAGTATCGCGTCTTTCTCGAAGGTGCGGTTCTTGCGCGCAAGAACATCATCATCTCTGGCGCCACGGGATCCGGCAAGACCACGATCTCGAAGGCGCTAATCCAGCACATTCCAGACGACGAACGGCTCATCAGCATCGAAGACACACCGGAGTTGACGATCCCGCAGCCGAACCATGTCCGGCTGTTCTATTCCAAGGGCGGGCAGGGGCTGGCAAAGCTCGGCGCGAAGGATCTGCTTGAATCGTGCCTGCGCATGCGCCCGGATCGGGTCCTCCTGCAGGAGCTGCGTGACGGCACTGCGTTCTACTACATCCGAAACATCAATTCCGGGCACCCCGGCTCGATCACCACCGTCCATGCGGATTCACCAAGCCTGGCGTTCGAGCAGTTGACACTCCTGGTCAAAGAATCCGAGGGGGGACAGGACCTCGACCGGGAAGACATCCGAAACCTGCTGAAGATTTCGATCGACGTGATCGTGCAGTGCAAGAGGGTCGGCGGCAGGTTCCGGGTGACGGAGATTTACTTCGCTGACGCCATTGCCCCGACCGCCCGCATCTCTTCAGCTGGAGGGGTCGCGCCATAATCCATAGCGTGCGGGCTAGGCAAGATCCGCATTTTAGAAAGTTGGACCATCTTATGAAAACAGCGCGCCGTCGGCGATCCGCCAGTCTCCCCGTACATTTTGCGACAAACTTATCCTGCGGTACCGCAAGGTCTGCAGAAAGGTGTCTTCGTATGCGCACCTCGAACGAAGCATGTCTGACCGTCTCCGAAGGGGAGCATCTCGCTCAATCCATCAATTTGGCTCTCGCGTGTTACTGTAGAGAACAAATGAGAGAGGGTGACGATCTTATTCTCGAGCTCGACTCTTCCCGTGCCATCATCCGGCCCGTTCCGGGAATGCTGTGGCTACGCGTTGACGCGTCCGATTTGCTGACCTGCATTGGAACGAAGATGTTACTCGAGTCTGCCCTGAGAGCGTCTCGAGAGGATGCGCCGAGACATGTTCTGTGGGTGCAGGCGGAGCACGAGCCCTTTGCGGCCGTCCGGGCAGTCATCCAGTCCGGCCAGATCACCGCCTACTAGAGCCGCGCGCTCGCCGTGGCGATGAGGCGATGAGGCGACGCGATAGCATGATCTGATTTCCTGATCCCAGCGATTCCAGTGGTGGCCGGGACCCCGCCAGGCAAGCTTATCGCTTTATCGAGATCCCAGCATTGCGGCCGCGTTCCAATTGCTGTCGCTGCAGCTGGGTCTGACCATGCACCGCCTGCACCTGAGACTGCACGCGCGCGAGCGTGGCGACACGCTCATGAGGGACAGCGAGGTTTCGTGACAGTCGATCGAGATCCCCTGATTTCAAGGCATTTCGGTCAGAGGGCGTCAACCGCCGATTGATTGACGAAGCGATGCCGTCCAGCTCCCGTCGCAACTGCGGGGCGGCGTGCAGCCTCGCGGCCTGCTCGTGCGCCGGCGCCTGCAGGATTGCCGTCAATCCCACCGATGGCGCTCGGATTTCCTGACGCTGGCGATGTTGCTCCTCACGATGCTTCGTCTCGATCTGATGCCGCTCGAAATCGACCGTGCGGCCATAATCCTCCATTGCGGCGGCAAGCTGCGGCAGATGTGCCTTCGCGGTCTGGCGTTCCGGGCTTTCGGCACGCAGGAACCGACCGCCCTCGCCTGCCATGGGTCCAAGCTTTCCAGCCCGGATATCCTGTCCAGCGACGGAGCCCGCCATGGCGCCATCGATGCTCTCGACCGTCGCCGATGTAGCAGCGGCGTTTCCATAGACCAGTTGGGATAGCCGTTCGATTTCAGAACGCTTTTGCTCCAGCCGTGAGGATTGCCGCAGCTTGGTGCCGATCTCGGCCTCGCTCAGATCGGGCACGTCCCGCCCGGGAATGAGGACCTCTCCCGGTCGAACCTGCCGCTCCGGTTTCTCTTCCTCACGATCACGGACCAGGGGACGCGCCAGAGGGTCTTCGCCGCCTGGAATGATGGGACTCCGGTCGATGCCGATCCGCTGCTTGACCTCCCGGGCGGTCTTCATGGCATCGTCATCATCCGAGCGACGCCGATCCGCCAGAAACCAGGCGAGGTCATCGCGTGAGTGGGCCTTGACTTCATCGAGCAGGGACGCCGGCGCGCTACGAGCCTCCATACGATCCACGACCTTGGCCCAGACAAGCGCGAAGGCGTCGATTTCCTCGCGGGACAAAGGTCGGCTGCGCGTCTCCTCGAGCACCTGGCGCGCCATGGCGGCCGCCCGCCACTGTCCATTGGACAGAACATTGTCATAGACCGCTTCGCCATCGGGCCGTTGAATCAGGACCCGGCTGGCGAGCTTGCGGCGCTCAATGCGCTCCAGGCTTTCGGCAAGGCCGGTGACGGCGGCATCATGGACGGCGCGCGGCGGGATCCGCGCCGCTGCGCCGGCATGATGCAATTCCTCGAAGCGGTAGTGGCAACCCTGCCAACTGACTCGCGAACTGACGGCCAGCACGCGCGCTTCGATGCGATAGCCGGCCGATCGTCCGGCCGTCATGATTTTCTCGACATTGTCGGGCGTCCTCATCGTGGTTTCAAACACGACATGGACACCGCGACCGGTGGCAGCGGTGAGCAGCTTCTCGCTCCAGATACCGGCGTCGGCTTGCGTGAAGCGCGACGCCGTCATCGGATCGGCGTTCTGGTGAGCGACAAAACCCGGATGATAGGATCGCAGATCATCGCCGACGACGCGGATGGAGGGACCCGTTTCCTCCAGCTCCGTAAGGCTCGCCGTCAGCAGAGCTGTTTTGCCGGAACCAGGCTGGCCGCCGAGCACGATCAGGGTCGGCCGGTCCGCTTTGCCGATATCGTCGGGGAGATAGTCGGGCAGGATTTCCGTGCGAAAGATGTGTTCGTTCTGGGCCTCCGACAGCCGGCCGAGGGTAGCTTCGTCCGCCATGGATCAGAGCTCCCGCCAGAACGCGGCCGCGTCTTTGACCCGCGGCCCCCATTCCGCGATCACGGCTTCGATCTGCTCGGGATCGCCGACCCGAATGCGGTTCTGCACCGCAAGCAACTCCCGCCGCTTGGCGCGCAGCGCTTCGGCGCCGGCCGGATCGTTCGCCTCGATGGCGGCAACGCGTTCCGATACCAACCCACGCGCCTGATTCATGATTTCGATGGCGAGCTCGGCCCGCACAATCGCGTCGAGCGTTGTTATCTGTCCGGCCATTGTCTTGTCCCTTCTGCTATCTCGTGATGCCTTTGGTCTGGTTGAGTGCCCGCATCTGGCGCTCGGCGATGATGTCCTGGGCCTTGTCGGCGCGAACGGCATTCTGCAGCACCTTGAGGCGGGGCTGCATGGCCTCGAAGACCTTGCGCTGCGCCGCCGGCACCCGATCGATGACGTTTGCCTGCGCACGTCCAATCGCGTTCGGCCCGAACCTCTTGTCGAGCGCATTGCTGACGGCTGCGAACTCCGCTCTCACCTTTGCATCCAGAGAACGGACGAGCCGGGTTATGTCCTTGGGAGACTTCTCGGCTGTGGCCGTCACGCGGGCCAGCTCGGATACCGCCCGTGGTGACAGTCCGGGCACCGGTACGCTCATTCGCTCCCGATCTGCGGCAATGGCCGCCTTCTCGGCGTCGAACGCGCCCTGCCAGGCCTTGCCCGTTGCAACGACGCTGGCGGCTGCGCTCGCCACGGCTTCGACCGCAGCCTTGCGTTCCCGCCCGGTGGCCATGAGCCGATCCACAACGCGGTCGGAACCGCGCAGTGCGCCATAAGCCGCGGGGTCGTTCGCGACGGCACGCGCGATGCGCTCGGGCTCGACGCCCTTGACGACCAGAGCCTCAATCGTCGCAAGGGCCGCCGCAGGATCGCGCCAGACGCGCTGCGCGGCCTCAGCAAGTGCTGCGCGCTGTTGCCTATAGCGGGGAACCTCCAGCGCACGCTTTTTGGCTTCATCATCGACAGTTGCCGCGAACTCGGTGACCGCCGCGAGCATCGGCAAGGCGGGTGGCCTGGACATCTCTGGAGCCGTGGCCGGATCGTAGGCCGCCGGCGCTATGACCCGCGATGGATCGTGCCGCTCGGCCAGATATTGCAGTTCGTTAAAACGGCGCACGGCCGCAAACAGCGTCGTCAACTCTTGCCGTTTTGCCTCTGGCATTCCTTCGGGCATGCGCGCGACCATCTGCTTTTCGGCATACTGGTCGGCCTTTTCGGTAAAGGCGCTCCAGCCGAAGCGGGCGGTCAGCGCTTCGCCGAGGGCCTTCATCTCCTGCACCAGCGAGCGCTCTGACGCTGCATAGGCAAAGGCCGTCTTGTAGGCGCCTTCGCCGCCCTTCTCGCGAACCGCCTCGACTTCATTGAGCCGCGCCACCGCATGCGGGGACAGTGCCGGGACCGAAAGCGCCATGGCGGCGCGGCGCGCATGCTCACGGTTCTCAAAATTGGCCCGGTCATGCTTGAAGTTTTCGGCGTGACTGCGCGCCAGGGGGCCGAGCTCTGCGACAGCGGCGACGGCCTCAGCCCGTTCCTTCCGCGCTATCTGGCCGTCGACCAGGCTGTCGCTGCCACGCATGGCCCCAAGCATCGAGGGACTGCGAGCAAGCTTTTCACCGAGCTGCCGTGGCTCGACTTCAAAGGCCGACGCCTCCGCGTTCAGACGATCGAGGGCAGCGGCAGGATTGCGATAGATACGCTCGAGCACGGGGAGCAGAATCGCCTCGCGCTCTTTCCACCGTGTCGACGCAAGATGCTCGATCCGCGCGTCTTCGTCCAGCGAGCGGATAAAACTCGCCTGTGGCGCGAGCAGATATCGCGTCTGTTCGGCAGCCGCCCCAATCTGCGCGGGCGCAATTCCAGATACACCGACATATGCCGGATCCACCGTTTGCGTCCGAACCGCCCGATCGTCGTAGGAGACGCTGCGCTCCTTCTCGATCGCAAAGCCGAGTGCGACGCTGGCGCGCTCCCAAAGCCGCGCCACGCGATCACGTTGTGCACCAATCCACGACAGGCGCCGCTCCATCCCCTGCTCCATTCCGGCAGCAAGCTCGATGGCATGATCCATGTTGCGGCGGCGGGCGAAGTCGACAATCTGTGCCTGGTAGCCCGCTTCGGATTCGTAATCGAGCGTCGTCGTCTTGGCGCCGGAGCGGGACAGGCGCTCGACCAATGACTTAAACAGTTCCGGACGATGACTTTCCTGCGCGAGACGTTCTTGGCGTACATCCGCGGTCTCGGCCCGCTCTGCGGTCCAGACATTGCGTTCGACCTCACGCTCCTCGAAGGTCTTTTTGCCGGTTTCGGGATCCACGACCGGTATCTTCACCGTGACGTGCTCAACTCCGTCCTTGCGCAAGGTGACGGTGTCGCCGATCTCGACGCTGCCTTTCTCAATAGCCTTCGGAAGGCTGACACCCCAGACGCGATGGACCACGCCGTCGTCGGTTTTGACGTCGGCATATGGGCTCTCTTTTGCATCTTCGTCGTTTGGACGGAATTTCGCTTCGCCGGTTTCGACCAGTTGACCGGTGACGCCGGCGGCGTGATCGACGCGCTGCGCCCTGCCCCATTTCTCGCGCGGCGCAAAATCCTCGTGCGCCATATAGAGATCGGCCCGATCGCGATGTCGCGACATCGCAACATAGGCGAGATGCTGATCCATCATGCCGGTGGCCAGAACCAACGTCCTGTCCACGGTCGCGCCTTGAGATTTGTGCACGGTGGCCGCATAGCCGTGGTCGACATTGCGATAGGTGTCCTGGCCGAAGGTTACCTCCCGCCCCGCATCAAGCTTTACCGTGAGCAGCGTCTCGCCCCGCTCGTTCGTCGTGCGAACGACGGTTCCGAGCATGCCGTTCTTCACTTGCTGAACAGCGAGATGCTCGGCGCGCTTCTCAAAGAAGCGGGCGTTTTCGAGGAAGATCAGTCGGTCGCCAATCGCGAACTGCCGCGCGCCCCGCTCGGTCTGGTACGCGCGGTCTTCGCCAAGCGCTTCCTGACGACGCATCACGGTGCGGATCGCATGATTGAGCTTTCCGACATCATCATTGGTTTGCGCCAGAACCAGCAGTTCCGAACCGGTGAGAACGCGGCTTTCCGATTCCGCCTTCTTCCGGTAATCCGCCCGCGCCTGCCCCCAATCCTCGACGATCCGCTCGATCACCGCATCGCGGGTTTCAAGCTGGACGATGCGGTCATGTTGCGCATAAGCGTCGAGCGCCTCCTCGACCTTCCCGCGCGCGAACAGGCGGGAGGCACCGCGCGCCCACTGCTCGCGCTGGCGACGAACACCGGTCAATTCGGCAAAGCCGATGCGCTCGACAATCGCCCGGAACGCCGCGCCCGCCTGGATCGGCTGGAGCTGCATCGGATCCCCGACCAGCACCGCTTTTGCTCCAGCGTCCTCGACAATCTTCAAGACACGCGCCAACTGTTCCGACGACACCATGCCGGCCTCGTCGATAACCAGCACATCGCCCTTTTGCAGCGTGTCCCGACCGTCCGCCCAGCCCAGTTCCCATGAGGCGAGCGTGCGTGATTTGATCCCGGAACTCTCTTCAAGACCCTCGGCGGCCTTACCGGCAAGGGCCGCTCCGACGACGCGACGGTCGTCCGCCTCCCAGGCAATGCGCGCCGCATCGAGCAAGGTGGATTTGCCCGCACCGGCCAACCCTACGACGGCGGATATAGCGCTATCGCCGGTGACGTGCCGGACGGCGTCGACCTGTTCGGCGTCGAGCCTGAACGGCTTCTCCGGATCGCGGCTCTCCACCAGGCGAATGGCGTTACCGACTTTTTCGGACGTCACCGTGAAGCCCGATCGACGCGACAGCTCCCGCGCCGACTGCGCCATATCGTATTCGGTGCGCAGCATGGCGCGTGTGGTGAACACGGCGACGTCGGCAACCTTTCCTGTGTCCGAATCAATCTGCTGCGGCTTCAGCGTCACCAGATCCGACGACGCCATCAGTTGCGCATGGATATTGGCGAAGACCGCCGGATCGTCGACATAGCGATGCAGTGCTTTGGCGATTTCCCGCTCGTCGAATGTCGAACGTTCCCGGCTGAGCTGCTTCAGCAAAAGGCCGGGTTCATCGGCAAGGCGGTCGGCCATTTCCTGCCGCTTCGCCAGGGCGGCTGGTGCGAAGTACATCTCCCTGCCCTTTCGGGCCAAGGCCGCTTTTGCCGGACCGAGATGGCTTTGGGCGATGCCGTCGAGGCCCTGCTCGGCATAGCTGCGCCCATCCAGGCGGATATCGTGACCGGCAAGCGCAAGATGCTTGTTGGCCGTTTCCGCCCAGCCGATTTTCCACGCCTTCATCGTGTCCTTGTCACCAGCCCACAGCCGATAGACGATCTTGCCCTTCGGCCGATCCGGGGTGACGACACGCAGTGGCTTGCCGTCATCGCCGAGAACCGCGACCTTCTTGTTGCCAAAACCATCATCGGTCAGAGGCCGCAAGGTGGTCATCAGGTGGATATGCGGATTGCCGTCCTTGTCGTGATAGACCCAGTCGGCGACCATGCCCTTTGATGTCAGATGGTCGCGGACGAATTCGCGCACCAGGGCAATGTTCTCCGCCTTCGACAGCTCCTCCGGCAGCGCGAAGATCATCTCGCGGGCAAGCTGCGCGTCCACCCGCTTCTCAAAGGTATCGACGGCATTCCACAACACCTCGCTGGCGCCGGCGATCGTCCTCCCATCGATCATGGTGCGGAGCCATGCCGGCGTCTGATCCGGCAGCGCCAGCTCTTCATGCACGAGCTCGGCCTTGCCGCCCTCATACCGGAAGCTCATCCCCGTCTGCTCTTCGTCCATCCTCGTACGATGGCGATAGGCCGCGGCCGAGACGACACTGCGTCCCGCTCCCCGGCTGATCACCTGTGCCCGTACGAACATGATCGCCATGCGATCAGACCCTCTCCCAAGCATGTCGCGTTCCGCGACGTATATTGCGCCCTCGAACAGATCGGGCCGCAGGACCGATGCCGCTTCTCGGGATGCGCCCTTGCGGGCGCAGACCAAAAGTGAGCCTCACGGCTCGGCGCAAACTAGCATCTTTTACTATGCGTTTCTACACGGTATAATCGCCGTGCAAAGGAAGGCTTCCGGAAAGGATAAGGTAGAAAATGCGCGCTAAATCATCGATTTCAGAGATTGACGCCCAGATAGATAAACTACGCGAAAAACGCCGTGGAATCCTCGCCAAGGCCAATGAGCGCTTCGCGCGCGCGGCGGCCAAGGCAGGACTGGCCGAGATGGATATTCCCGACAATGAGCTCGACGCTGTCTTCGAGGAGATCGCCGCGCGATTTCGCAAAAGCGCCAAGGGGCCTTCAGGCGCATCTGCTTAAGCGCCTCGATCGGCGGATTGTGGCCCTGGAACGAAAGCGGCGGCAGACGATGACAGAGGATCGCAAGAAAGACGCGCGCGAGAAGATCACGCTCGGCGGATTGGTGGTGAAGGCCGGGCTGCGACAGGCCGACCGGGCGTTCCTGCTCGGTGTCCTGTTGGAAGCCGCGACCGTACGCGTCGGATCGCCCGAGCATCATCGGCTGAAAGCAAAAGGCGGCATGGCGTTCCAACGCGACCGCATGAAGGACGCCGAAGCGGCGGATGCGGGATCGCCCGTCTCCGACGATTCCGAGAAGGCCAACGGCGACTAAGCGCCAGCAAGAGGAAGCCGGTCATGGCGGGAAAGACGAAACTGAAGCCGGCGCTGTTATGGGCAATCGTGCCTGCCGTCGTGACAGCGATGACCTTGGCGATCACATCGTACAGATGGCAGGCAATGGCGGGCGGGTTCTCGCCTGCCAATGCCTATTGGTTCTTACGCTCAGCACCCGTTCCCAATCTGCTCTTCGGTCCGATCGCGGGATTGATCACTGTCTTCGCGCTGCCGATGCACCGCCGCCGGCCGGTGGCGATGGTCAGCCTGATCTGCTTTCTCGGGGTCGCCGGCTTTTACGCTTTGCGCGAATATGCGCGGCTGTCCCCATCCGTCGAGAGCGGCTCGGTGACCTGGGACGAGGTGCTGTCCTATCTCGACTTCTTCGCCGTCATTGCTGCGGCCGTCGGTTTCGTCATCGTCGCGATATCGGCGCGGATATCGGTCGTCGTGTCCGATCCGGTGAAGCGCGCCAAGCGCGGAACCTTCGGTGATGCCGATTGGCTCACCATGTCGGCCGCCGCAAAGCTGTTTCCGCCAGACGGCGAGATCGTCGTCGGCGAACGTTACCGCGTCGACAAGGAAACGATCCGCGACGTGCCGTTCGATCCGGCCGACCGCGAGACATGGGGAAGCGGCGGCACCGCGCCGCTGCTCACCTATAAGCAGGATTTCGATTCCACCCATATGCTGTTCTTTGCGGGCTCAGGCGGATTCAAGACCACCAGCAACGTGGTGCCGACGGCGCTGCGCTATACCGGGCCATTGATCTGCCTCGACCCGTCGACCGAAGTCGCACCTATGGTCGTCGAGCACCGGACGCAATCGCTCGGGCGAGAGTGCATGGTCCTCGACCCGACAAATCCAGTGACGGGGTTCAACGTTCTCGACTGGATCGAAACGTCAAAACACAAGGAGGAGGATATTGTCGCGGTAGCCCACATGCTGCTGTCGGAAAGCGCGCGGTTCGAATCCTCGACCGGCAGCTATTTCCAGAACCAGGCGCACAATCTTCTGACCGGATTGCTCGCCCATGTGGTGCTCTCTCCGGAATATGCCGGTCGGCGGAACCTGCGCAGTTTGCGCCAGATCGTCTCCGAGCCGGAACCGTCCGTGCTCGCCATGCTGCGCGACATTCAGGAGACATCGGCGTCCGCCTTCATCCGCGAAACGCTCGGCGTCTTCACCAACATGACCGAGCAGACATTCTCCGGCGTGTACTCCACGGCATCAAAGGATACGCAGTGGCTGTCGCTCGACGATTATGCCGCGCTTGTCTGCGGCCGATCGTTCAAATCGAGCGATCTCGTCGCCGGAAAGAGGGACGTGTTCCTGAACATCCCTGCCGCCATCCTGCGCTCCTATCCGGGCATTGGCCGGGTGATCATCGGTTCCCTGATCAATGCCATGACACAGGCCGACGGCGCGTTTCAGCGCCGGGCCCTGTTCATGCTCGATGAAGTCGATTTGCTTGGCTATATGCGCGTTCTCGAAGAGGCGCGCGATCGCGGTCGAAAATACGGCATCACGCTGATGCTCATGCACCAGTCGGTCGGCCAGCTCGAACGGCATTTTGGCAAGGATGGCGCGACGTCATGGATCGATGGATGCGCCTTCGCCTCCTATGCCGCGATCAAGGCGCTGGAGACCGCGCGGAACGTTTCGGCGCAATGCGGCGAGATGACCGTCGAGGTCGAGGGCAAATCCCGCAATGTCGGGTGGAGTAATTCCAACAGCGGGTCGCGGCGCTCGGAAAGCCTCAACCTGCAACGCCGCCCTCTGATCATGCCGCACGAAATCACGCAGCAGATGCGCAAGGACGAGCAGATCATCATCGTACAGGGCCACGACCCGATCCGCTGCGGGCGGGCGATCTACTTCCGGAGAAAGGACATGGATGCGCAGGCCAGTCCGAACCGTTTCGTCAAGTCCGCCGTTTAGCGGAAGGGCGGTACCGGTCGAACGGATCTTCCGCGCCGGGCGGCGCGAACCAGTCGAGGAACAGATTGTAGCCGACCGCAAAGACGAACATGCCGAGCGCGGAGGAAAGGAAAAACCACCACGGCATGGGCGCAGCATTCGGATTGACGAAGACACCGATCGATACGAGCAACATGACGATGCCGGCGACGAACAGAAAGCCGGTGAAGGCGCGGAACGCGCAGGCGACGAAATAGAGCAGATGCCAGGTGGTGTAGAAACCGGCGCGGCCAATGGCCTCGAGCACGTTGAAGGGCAATGCGACGAGGAAGGGCATCGGGCGCAACGTTGGCCGCGCGTCGGCAGGGGCAGCGTTGGGGGCGTCGTGATGCCGTTTGTGGGAGATCGCATCCGTTGTCCTTTCGCGGTGAGCGTCATTGTAGCTGTAATTGGAAGAATGAGAATCGGCGGAGTTCAATTGACGGAAGAAGAACAGCAAAGAACCGCAGGCCGGCGAAACCGCGGGAGCAAACGGAAACAGAATAAGTGAAGAGGAGTCCAGTCTGATGATGACCGCAGGAACCGGAAGACCATGAGCCGGCATATCCGCATGGGCGGGCTTGATGTCGACATCGCTGATGCCGCGTTCGACGATCGGTTGGCGGATGCCTATTCGCGTCGTGAACATCCGCTTTGCCGCTGCCAGGCGGACGGCGTGCAGATGTACATCGCGCGGTTTGAAGACCGCCATATCCTGAAACGGATGCCGGGCACCGGGGCGCAGCACGCGCCCGACTGCGAGTCCTACGAGCCGCCATCCGACCTCTCGGGCCTGAGCGCGGTCGAGGGCGAGGCAATCGTCGAGAATGTGCAGGACGGCACAACGGCCCTGAAGCTCGGGTTCAGCCTGTCCAAGCTCGGCGGACGGACCGCGCCTGCAATCGGGGACAGCGCTGATCCGGGCGACGTCAGGACCGACGGGGCGCGATTGTCGTTAAAGGCGATGCTGCATTTCCTGTGGGACCGGGCGCAGTTCAATCGCTGGCGGCCGGCGATGGCCGGCCGCCGCAATTGGGCGGTGGTGCGCAAGTTCGTCGTCGAGGCGGCGTCGAGCTCGAGCGCCAAGGGCAAGCCGCTTTCCGACGCACTCTATATTCCGGAGATGTTCGATCCGGAGCGCGCCGACGCAATCGTTCAGCGCCGCCAGGCATTTCTGAGCAGAGCCGTTCAGTCACAGGGCAACCGCCGTTCGCTCGCGATCCTGATCGGAGAGTTGAAGGAGATACAACCGTCTCGGTCCGGATCGCGTGTGATCGTCAAACACGCCCCCCGGTATCCGTTCATGCTGGCCGACGACGTCACCCGCCGCATGAACAAGGTCTTTTCTCGCGAACTCGCGCTTTGGGAGGCAAGCCCGGAATCGCATCTCATCGCAGCGGCAACGTTCGGGGTCGGGGTATCCGGCATCGCAGCCATCGAGGCGATCGCGCTGATGATGGTCAGCGAACGGTGGATTCCATTCGAGAGCCAATACGAAGGCATGCTGCTTGACGCGCTCACGAAGCACGGCTCCATATTCGTGAAGGGGTTGCGTTACAATTTGCCGCCGGCACAGCCGATGGCGAGCGTCGTGCTGACCCGTGAAGGCGGCCAGCCCATCGCGATGTACATCGTTCCCGATGACGCGGATGGCGCCTATCGCGAGACGCTCGATCTGCTTGTCTCGGAGAGTGAAATGGACTCCTGGATATGGGACATCGCGGAAGGACCAATGCCTGATCTTCCTCGGTAAGCGGTGCTTCGAAAGCCATCATTTGTGGACGGTCCCGTGGCCGCGAGAGGATCGTCACGCGACTGCGCGGAGACCGCTTGCGGCTCCGGGAGCACCGCTCTTGCGGTGCGAGTAGAGCCGTCCCCGAAGGGGCTCGCCCAACTTCCCTGTGCGCATCGTTGAAGCATCGACCGGAAAGGGAATCTTCCACTTTCCTGATACGCCCTGATATGGACGTACGGCCCATAGTCAGGACGCGACGTTGATCGAGGAATGGCCTAATCGTCGATGGCAGGGCCACGGCAGAGCCGCTGCGCTGACCCATCACCGGAATGAATCGGCCGTGGGCAACCGATTCATAGAAGTCGTTGGACCTTGAATTCGTAAAGCGCGATTCTGTCCCTATGATCGCGCAACCCTACCAGCTTTACGTCGAGCGGATGGATCCCACGAAGAACATGGCCCGGTTCTATGCCATGTCGATCGAGGCGACGCTGTTCGGAGACGTCTGCCTGACCCGCAGATGGGGACGCATCGGCGCGCGTGGGCAGATCATGCAACATCATTTCAACAAAGAGGAAGACGCGGTGCAGCTCTTTCTGGAGCTGCTGCGCAGCAAACGCACGCGCGGTTACGGTCCACGAACGGGCCGCCGGCCGCATGATCGCCGGGCTCGGCGAACCTCATAGGCCGGTCGATCCGGCTTATGAGGTTAGGTGTCAGGGCGAAAGCCCCCTAGAAAGGAGGCTCGGCGCTCATCAGCGCCTCCTGCTCGGCCCAGATGGCTTCACGCTCGGCCAGCGCCCTGGCAAGCTCCTCTTCGATCCAGCGACGCTCGTCCCGGCAGATCGCATTTCTGGCCTCGGCCCGAAGCTCCTCGATGTGTTGATCGATCGACATGTTCATCTCCTTGATGTTGGTGAAAGATGACACCGGCGGTCATGGTGGGCCGGAGGGGTCAAGGAGCGCGGCACGCGACCGGCGGAGCCGGCGAGTGGGGGAGCCGAAATGCGTCAGCATTTTGGGGGTACCACGAAGTCCTTGGGGCCTTCGGAACGCCATGGCATCCTCGGACGATCTGAGCAGACCTTCCCCAACCGGATGGCAGCAAAAAGCCGGGGCCAGGCTCGATGCCTGGTTCCGGCTTCTCTATAGCTGAGAGGAACCCCGCCTGTGCGGCGGGGTCCTCTGGCGGGATGCTCAGTCCCGGTTCGGGCGGGACCAGATCAGCTGCAGGCCTTCCTCGCCTTCCACCTCGATCAGGGTGGCGTAGATCGGAGCGGGGAAGCTCGGGTCGTCCAGCTTTACCGAGAGGTAGTCGCGGCCCTCTGCGGAGACCTTCTGCCAGGCGGCGCCGAGTTCGACATTGCCGGAGAAGATGCGGAAGTGCGGTCCCTTGTCGGAGGGGTTTTCGATGCGGACCAGCTTGGCCTTGACGTTGAGGTTGAGGGTCTTGATCGAGCCGCTGAAGCCGTTGCCCGTGGAAGCGAAGGTGCCGATGGTAGCCATGTGTCTCATTCCTTTGTTGCTCGGGCCGCGCCCATCGCGACCTCGATGACGGTCGGTGGACCGGAGGCGATCGACTGGCACCCGCAGGGCTGGAACAAAGTGGAAGGCGGCCGGGAGCGGCTTTCTTGGTCCGCGAGGAATGGCGGCGCAGCCGTCAGGGGAAGAAAGTCGTGAAGGCCGTTGCCGGGACAAGATCGAGAGCCCGCAATAGCGGGATCGGCCTTCGGTCAGACCAGTCACATCGAGGACGCAGATGGACGTGGCCTTTGTGGAAACCGGAATGAAGACCGGCGTTTCCGTCGACGGCGTCATACCACGAGCCAGAGGCTGTTCGGTCGAGAGCCCATCGCGGTCGCAGTCAAGCCACGCAGCGCCTCAGATCCCAAAGACAGGGACCGTTGCCCCATTGTCTCGCACCGGCTTCGAACGGTGACGCACCGGGAGATCAGCGAGACAAGCGCCCGACGCTACGCGCCAGGCTGACCCATGCATTGAACCGACGCTGCTTCTATGGCGCGCTATCGGGAGAGGCGACCGGCAATTTGCCTATCCTGGCTCTCGTTTCAAGCTGAATGGCTAACCGCCAGGGACGACCGTACAGGCGGGGTTCCGATCGCGGACCTGACAAACTACAGCGGGAAGGCGCGGCGCCTCCGGGTCCCGGGGCCGACCTGGCGCCCGTCAGGGAACCGTGGCGAGATCGGTTTGCCGAAACTCATCGGCCGTCGCCAGAATGGGCACCGCGAAATATTTCGCACAGGCGTAATGCAGGCAATCGCCGAGATTGAGGCCATGGCGGCCGGAGCGATACCGGTGAGCCGCCGACAGTGCCAGCCTGGTGGTCTCGGCTGCAGGCGGCAGATCCCGGACCTCGATCCCGCGCTCGTCGAGGAACTCGGCAACGATCGGCTCCACCTCCGATACCGAAAGACCAAACTTGTCGGGACGCGCAAGACCGAGCACCGCCTCAAGCACGGCGACCGGCGAGGTGAAGGCATTCTTCCCGGAAGCGATGGCATCGGAGACGCGGCCCGCTTCCGGTTCATCGGACAGCACGGCGATGATCGCGCACGCGTCGACGAACATCACTCCGATTCCCACATCTTGTCGAAAGCTTCGCGCGGGAGCGGCTTCTTCGCCGCCTTGCGCAGCGACACGCCATGCTTTTCACGAAGCCGTGCAGCCGTCTGAAGCGGGCTCTCGGCATCACGCCGGCGCTCGATCGCCTCCTTCATCGCGATGACGATCGCATCGGTGATGCTGACGCCGGCCATATGGGCGAACCTGCGCGTCAGCGCATCAGCCTCCGGGTTATTGACATTGATTGGCATGGGGCCTCCATGTAGATAGTTCTTGCCAGTAATGTAGATATTCTCGTCTACATTGACAAGATCGCCGATCTGGAAGGGAACAGCCGCGACGCCATCCTCGGCGTTGAAGGTAATCGGTCCGCTCTTTCGCTCCGTCGGCGTCGTCGCCAGACCGACGGCCCGGCTCCGCCTGATTTGCGGATCGTCGCACCAGCCCCAGATGACCTTTCTTCGGCCCCGGCGTCCGGACCGGGAGTCGGTCCCGCTCCGCGATCGACCGAGTGTAACCCACCCGTCGAACCGAAAGAGATTGCCGCTGTGGAGGGCGGCATCCTGATAGCTGACCGCCCAGCGGCAGCCGCGTGCGACAGCAATTGCCGGGAAGGCGAAGGATCGCCAGAGGCGCAGCGCCACGCGGCAGAGATCCGGTTTTGCTGCGCACAGGCGCGAAAGCTCGACTGCATCGTGCCGCGTCAAGCCGGCGACACGCTCACGTATGAGCGTGTCGGTCGCGACGACGGCAAGCAGCCGGCCCTCGTGGCGCAGGCCGTAGGACCAGCCGCGCGTCGGGCGGTGGATCTCGCCCATCCTGTGACCCTATAGAACGAGATGGGCGTTAAGCTCCTCGCGTGTGATGGGCCCGAACGTTACGGGGGCAAAGCCGGCCTCATACACCGCACATGCCCTCGCACTCATTCGGCCAGAGATCGAGCTGCCCGCGGTCAGCGGCGGTCGATAGATCGACGTCCTCGAGCGGCACGCAGGATCGATGCAGGTATACCTCGCCGCGAATGCCCCTGAGTCCTGTCCGCAGCGCCCGGTCGACCTCGACGGCGTCCTGCCATGCAACGGCATCCTGTTCGCGCATCGATCGCCATACGGCGTTGCTGTGAAACGGGCAGCCGATGCACGCGCTTTTCGGAGGATCGGGATAGTCGTGCCGACGCAGCCAGGCGAGGCAATCCCGCCTGCTCAAGCGCTTTTCGATCAGCGGGAAGCGCTTGACCTGCCACGCCTCGAAACTCGGCTTTGCCCGAACAATCTCGTCCGTCGAGATGCCTATCCAGCATTCGACGACCGGAAACGAGGGAGAGCGCTTGCGCGTCAGGCCCGCCAGCTCACGCACCTTCCGACGGATTGGAACAATCTTATAGTCCGTAGTGCACTGGCGACGGATCATGCCGATCGAGACGGTCTCCGTCGTCGTCTGGCGCGTGGCGACTTCGATGAGCTCGCCCTCGTCGTCCTCGTCAAAAACCGGGACCACCGCGCCTGCCGGCGTGACGGTCCTGGCGAAGGCGGGGATCGAGGCCCAGCGGTTGCCCTGCCCGGCCGCGATCAGCTGCTCGCGAATATTGCCGTCCGAGACAATATGGACCGGGAACGGCAAGACGTTCGGCGACATCAGCCATGCGAGATGATCGTAGACGGCCTGAGGCTCCCAGCCGGTATCAGCGAAAATAGCGCAGTCGGGCATGGGGCCGATCTCGCCATGGGCCGCCATCAGAGCGAGTGTGGTGGATTGCACGCCAGCGCCAAGCGATAGCGCGCGCAAGCGGAGCGGGGAAGGCTCAGCGCCCTCCCCCATGATGTTCGGAGAATGCAGCATCACGCCGCCTCCGCGACCTGCGTCGCACCCGGCTGGAGATCGTGCAGATAGTTGACGGCGCGCTGGGCATGCGCCGCCGCGGCGAAAATGAAGCGCTTCTCGTTCTTGAGAATTTCAAGCCAGCTGGCCAAATAGCTCGCGTGATCCGGCCTCGGCTCCAGTTCAGGGACGATGCCGAGGTCGGCCGCCAGGAAGCAGCCGCCCAAATCCGCGACCAATTCTTCGTGCGCCCTGAAGGAGCGATCCTTGTGATAGCGGGAGAGATTGCGATCAAGCCGCTTTTCCGAGCCGACCCAATGGGTCATCTCGTGCCCGAGCGTGGCGTAATAACTCGGAGCATCGCGAAAGCTCTCGAAGGGCGGCATCTGCACGATGTCGAGCGCCGGATTGAAAAACGCCTTGTCGCCGCTGTGACGGATGACAGCGCCGGTATTGGTGAAGAAGGCATCGGCATGCTCGATGCGCTCGACCGGATCGGCCACCGGCGCGGGATTGCCGTAGTACTGCGCCGGCAGGTCGTCGATCTGATCGGCGCAGAACACGGTATAGGCCTTGAGGAAGGGAATGCCGCGTTCGACTTCCTCGCCTTTCGCGTCGGTTTCTGTGCGGGTGAAGCGGCTGGCGTAGACGACCATCGATCCGGTCTCGCCCTTGCGGACATGACCGCCCAGTTCAACGCTCTGCTTGAACGTCATCCATGTGGGCGAGACGAACCCCCGCGCCACCGCCTCCGACCAGAGAAGCAGCGTGTTGATGCCCTGATACGGCAGTCCGTTGTGGCGCAGCGGCCGCGTGATGCGACCCGTCGTATTCCCAGCATTCCATGGCTGAACCCACGGACGCACGCCCTTTTCCAGCTCTGCGACGATGCGGTCGGTGATCTTCGCGTAGATATCGACGCGGGGCTTGCTCTCTTTCCTGCTCATTTTCCAAAACCTCCATTCAAGGCCGCGCCAGTCGCGGCCGTCACGAGGTCCGCAGGCGCAGGACCGCAGGTTCGCGAACCCGCTCGAGAGCAATCGGAAAAAGGATAGATGTCGGTTGCGGGCCGCAACGTCAGTGAAGGACGGCGCAGCCGTTTCGCGGGCCGAGGACCGAAGCAGGACCAACATTCGTGACGGCCGCGACTGGCGCGGCCTGCAGGATCGTTTTCATTTGTCGGGTTTCCTTGGCGACGCACATGCGAAAAGGCCGGTGTCCGCAAGGACACCAGCCTCGATGGGAAGATGAGGGCGGAGCCGAAGCTCCGCCCGGGATTGGCTAGCCGAGCGCCGCCATCTGGAGGTCGGCCGCCTGCCGGCTGACGGTCTGGCCGGGATTTTCGACCTGACGCTCGTAGGGCTTCCAGGTCTCGCCGACGATATGCTCGTAAGCGGCGACGGCACCCTCGGCGGCCATGCGCAGGGCGTGGGACTGAAGCCCCATGTCGGCCGCGAATTCGCGCTTGCGCTGGGCGTTGCTGTCGAAACCGACCGGTCCGTCCAGATCCTCGTCGCGGATGTCGTTGGCGAGCTTGGCCGTGGCGTCTTTCGCCTCGGTGACGGCCTTGGAGTAGAACTGACCTGCCCCGTAGGCGGAGCCGACATAGGAGCCGACGATCCGCTGCAGGTGAATCTGCATCGCCTTGTCGGAAAGCCCCTCGGAGAGGGTATCGGCGCCTTCGATCAGGCTGCGCTGGTGGAAGTCGCGGATGCCGTCGCTGTCGAGGACCGGAAGGCCGAAACTTTCGGAGATGAGCGCGGCCTGGTTGCCGTCAGGGCAGCAAAGCCGGACCATTTCGAGGGTCGTGCCCTTGCGGAGCGGGACGATGCGGGCCTTGGACTTGGGGGAGCGGGTTGAACTGGACATTGAGCTTACCTTTCTAGCGATGCCCTTCAGGTGATCCGGCCCTCGGCCGGTCTTTCCTGCGGGTGCGGTCGAAAGGAACCAGCGGAAGCTGGACGCTTCAGGGTCCGGACCCTGCCAGGCGAGCGAGGCCGGCTTGCGGACAAGCCGGGGCCAGTTCTTCACTGGTCCCTGCGCGGGACGCGGGCTGGCCTTGCCGAGATCGGCGGGGTTCCGGCCGCTCCGCGGCGCGATAGCGGCCTTGAAGGGGCCAGCCGCTGGTTCAGACCGCAACAAACCCGCCGGGAAGAGCGGCGAGGGATGGTCTGTGACACCGGCATGCAGACCGGTAAGCGCCCGGTCGACCCGCACCGCCATGGTGTTTCATGGCCAGCCGCGCTGCCGAAGGTCATCCACGATTTGCCGGGAGCGATCTGGTCACCATGGTTGTAACCAGCATCATCGCCACGAATGAATGTCGTACCGCGGCGAGAACGACATCCGCGTCACGCACACAGTTCTTCCGGGTCGAGCTGCGCCCGCAATGCCGTGATAGTGCTTTCCTGGCGTGCCAGTTTACGGGTCAAGGCGTCGATTTCCGGCTGACGTTCCGCCGTGATCGCAGCCAGATTGGCACGATACCGTTCGAGGAATGCGCCAGGGTCTGGTGACTTCCCGCGCCGATACGTGGTCTGGCGCGGATGCAGTTGCGGGATCAGCGCTGCCATGCGCCGCGTGATCTGCCGGTCGATCATGTCCAGCTGACGCTGGATTTGCCGGCGAGCTTCCTCCATGCGAAAGAGCCGCGCTCGGCGACCTCGCGCGACCATTACGCTGGTCTCCCCTGCCAGCCGACAAAGCTCGAAGGCCCGCCATAGACGGCGTGTCGCTCCGGATCGATGACGAAGCCGAAGCGGCCGACACGATATCCAACCGAAGGAACGAGGAACCGGCGTTCCTCGCTACCCGGCCCGCGTTTACCGCCGGGGGTGGCGATTACTTCGGTGAAGCCGGGTTGGTGGTCGCAGATGATCGCCCAGATGACGATCCAGTCGTCGCGGTGCTGCGCGAAGAATGCACGTTCGTCCTTCGTCCAGGATTCACCCGCACCAAGCACATTGCCGGTGATCGCCTCCCACGCATCCGGGAAGCTGTCCTTCATCGTCTTTTCCGCAGCCCGGCGCTCGAAAGCGGTGAACAAATGCGGAAAGCTGAAGGCGACGATCGCCCAGGCCTCATCCTCCTCATAGGCCCCGCCGGCGACGCGGATCGACGGATGAACCTTGCGGTTGCGGTCGGGCGAAAGAAGGAAGCCGCCATGGCCAGCCGTCGAGTGGAAGACAATGCCGTCAGCATACACGGTCGCCCCCTGTGACGGACCCCATGGTGTACTCGCCGTGGATCGCTCCTCGCGTCGGCCGAGGGCGATCTTCTCGCGCTGGTGTTCGGCGTTTTCCAGAACCTTTGTCCGGAAGGCGTTCTCATCGGCAAGGTCGCCGCCATGACCGTAGAAGTCGCTCCGCGTCCAGTCGGCCATGGGCCGCCGGATACGCCACCCGGTTACAAGGAAATGGCGCCCGTCTCGGGCGGGGGCCATGGCGAAGGCGTGCTCGTCGACGAGTGCAACGGGCAGGCCATCTGCACTTTTGCCAAAAGAAACCCACGGAAAACCGGGGGCTTCGATGACATCGGTTTCGAAAGCAGGTGCGCTCATGCCGCTGCCCTCCCCTCGACACTGTCCGCCGCTTCCGTATCGGCCGTGATTTCCTGCAGCACGGCATTTGGATAACCGTGGCGGGTCAGCCATTCCGCGGCGGCGGTGCGATCGGCGGCAAGATGGACAAGCTCGGCATCGTCGCCGGCCCGATCGAGGACGAGAACCGAGCCGATCGCGGGCCGTTCCTTGACCGCGAACTTGAGGTCGCTGTTCACCGAAAACGTCCGGTGGACGCGCAGGACAATCGTCCCCTGGCTGCCATAGTCCCCCTCGTGGAGGGTGATGGAGGCAGGGATCGTAATGTTGCCGACACGTACTCCGGCCTGTTTGCGGATCAGGCGACCGCCCGAGTTGCGGGTCTCCCAGGCGGCAAGCTTCTTGCGGTGGCGTTCCGGCGGGCGCGGGGAGCGGTCGGAATATGTCAGGGTCGAGCCCAGGGGCACGAGGTCGTAGATCAACTGAGCGGACATGGTTTCTCCGTGGTGTTGAGTGGAAAACAGAACCGCCGCCGGTGATGCACCGGCGGCGGGATGGTCGTTCGGAAGAGAGGGTGTGACGCTTACTCGGCGGCCACCTTGTAGGCCTCGCGCTGCTCGTCGGTGAGGTCCTGGTCGGCCGCAGCCTGATCTTCATCGACATAGTCATGCGCCGGCTCGACGACCGCATCGCCGTCGAGCTCGTCCTCGCCTTCCGGCGTGCCGTCATCTTCAGGCTGCTCGACGCGCTCGTTTTTCTTCAGCCACGACGCGAGCTTGGTCTGGTCGGGACCGAACAGCGCCGACGGATGGACGAAGCGACCTTCCTTGAAGTGCTCGACCAGGGCCGCGCGGGTGTCCTTGATCTTCTGCCGGGGAAGAACCGACGTGTCGGCGCACGACGCCTCCAGCGCCGGTCGCGACAGGCAGGAGAGGAACTCCTCCGTGCCCATGTTCGGCAGGAAGCCGTCGGCGCCGATCACATCGCCAGCAACGCGGGAAACGATGCCACTGTCCGAACGGTTTTCCCTGCACGACAAGACGTCGATCAGCAGCGAGCGCACGGCAACCCGAAGCGTTTCCATGTCGAAGTCGAGCTTGCCCTCCTCGTCGAACAGGCGCGCGGCATGTTCGCCAAGGCCGGCCGCCCCGTAGTAGGAGATGTCGCGCGTGCCGGACGCCACCGTCACGTTCTGTCCCGCGAACGCCAGGACCAACAACGCCATCAACGTGTCGTCCTCGATCGGAGCCCGCGACAGCGCTTCATGCAGAGCATCGGTGCGCAGATCACCGATCATTTCGATGCCCTTGCGGGTGACATCGGGGCGGGTCTTCACGACGATCGCAGTATCGTCACCCTCGCCCGCCGGCTGTTCGCCCTTCTTCGGCTTCTTCGCCTCCGCCATGCGGAAGTGCACCGTCTGAACCTTCCCCTCGCGGTCTAGGTACAGGGCCGTATGGTCGGACTTGCCCGGCTTGCCATAGACGCGCTCCGCCTTCTTCGGCAGTTCCGGCTGTCCCCAGTTGTTGGTCTCGGTGATGACCCCCTTCTTGGGCAGGTTCTGCGTCATCCACTCCTGCTGCGCGCCCAGGAATGCCTCGACGTCGGTCGTGTAGCGGCTGTCCTGATCGGCCGGTGCAAACAGGTCCTCGACCCAGGCAATGCCGTAGGCCTGGGCGAGATCCTCGCCGAAGCTCGCATCGCGGGCATACATGCGGGTCTTCTGTAGGCCTTGCGCGACACTCCACCAGGAGACCTGCGGGTCGGCCTTCGAGGGCTTATGCTTCTTCCAGACCTCCTTCTGGTCGTCGAGCGAGGCCGACGCGATGGTGCGCAGCTGGCTCTCATTGGGCATGTCGCCTTTGGCCATCTGGTCGAGCATCGCCGGTAGGACATTGGCAAGCAGACGCAGCTTGCGGATCTGGCGAACCGGCAAGGCCAAGGCGACAGCGATCGCTTCCTCGGTCCAGCCGAGCGCGACCAGGCGCTCGATCGCCCGCCACTGATCGACGGGATTGAGCTGCTCATGCGCCAGCGTTTCTGCGAGCGAGCGCATTGCGCCGCCATCCTCGGCACGCTCGATCACCAGCACGGCGATCTCTTCAAGGCCTGCGGCGATGGCCTGCTTGACGCGGCGATGGCCGGCATCGATGACGAAGCCGTTGCCACCATCGGATTCCGGTGCAACGACAGGCGGCTGCACGATACCGACGGCGCGGATCGTCGCCAGCAGCAATGCGTCAGCCTGCGGACTGGACTTGGAACGACGCGCCTTGTCGGGGTTTCCCTTCAGCGCGCGCGGATCGACAAACTTCAGTTCCATGGAAATGCTCCTCACGGGGTTGCCGGACACAGCCAATCGCTGCGTCCTTCTTCGTCTTCTTCCCGAAGACACCCCCTGGCCCGCGGAGCGGACGGACCGGTGCAACTGCGGCCGAGCATCCCTGCCCGGCAGGACAAGCGGGGCTAACAGCCTTGCGAAGGCCGACGCGGCCGGGATCGCGAGCCGGCGCGGTTGAGCGCAAGCGTCAGCGGTCCGACCGATCTGCGAGCGGATTCCTCATCCTCCTTTTTCTTTTTCCCTCCTCCTCCTCTCAAAGAACATCCCCGCTGCGACATGCGAGAGCCGGATATCTGCCACTCGGCCATTTCACGGAGGGACTGAGGGGGGTGAATCGACTATGCGGCATCCTGCAAAGGTTCAGCAGATGTTTCCACATCCGCCGACAGGGCCGCCTCTATCTTGCCAAGCTGCCGCCGCTTGTCGGCCAGTTCGCCGGCGAAGGCAAACTCGGCACCATTGTCCCTCGACTGGTACGATGCGAGCCTGCGGCGGGCATCAGCGAGACGCTGGCGATACCGCTCGCGTTCGCCCTCGAAATCGTCGAGCGAGTGTTCGAGTCGCGAAATCGCTCCGAGCGGCGTGACCGTCATGGCAAGTTCGATTTCGGAATCGGCGCCCGTGCGCGTCAGCATGGTGGTATAACGGTAGCCTTCCTTGCCGAAGCGCTGGCCGTCATATTCGAGATCGAACCCCCCGACAGAGCCGATGATGCTCTCGCCCTCCTGCTGAAGCTGCACCAAGGTCAGAATCTCCTTCATGAGCGCGCGGCCTGCCTCCTTGCGCTCAGTGTAGACCTTACCGGCCACGGTCATGGTGAATGCCTCGCCGGTGGTCGGAACGAGCATCCCGATATCCTGGCCGATCTCCCCAATCCGCCGCGTGCAGAACTCGATATCGCGCTCGGCGTCGCGAAGTTGCCAGCGAACGGCGTGCTGATCATCGATATGCGCCGCGCGCAGACGCTCCAGCCGGGCGATATCGGCTTCAAGCCCAGCCTTCTGCATCAAGCGCTGATCGCCGGACGCGATGGCCTTGGCTATGGCGAACTGGTTGGCCTGGCCCTCACCGAGATCTTCGAGACGCCGCACGGAGGTATCGCCGGACAGTGCGGCGGCAATGAAGCGTGCCTTGCGCTCGTTGTTCTGCCACATCGAGGCGTCG
>JAGRLL010000044.1 GCA_020441855.1 Nitratireductor sp. | reverse complement strand
TCGAATTCGCCGCGATATTTGGCGCCCGCGATCAGAGCGCCCATGTCGAGCGCCATCAGCTTCTTGTTCTTCAGCGACTCGGGCACATCGCCATTGACGATCCGTAACGCCAGCCCTTCCGCGATCGCGGTCTTGCCGACACCCGGGTCGCCGACATAGAGCGGGTTGTTCTTGGAGCGCCGGCACAGAATCTGGATCGTGCGATTGACCTCGGCCTCGCGCCCGATCAGCGGATCGATGCGTCCTTCCTTGGCCTTGCGGTTGAGATTGACGCAATAGGCTTCGAGCGCATCGCCCTTGGGCTTGCCCTCCTCGTCGCCGACGGCAGCCTGATCGTCATCGACGCCACGCACCGGCCGGCCTTCGGACGAGCCGGGTCGCTTCGCGATGCCGTGGCTGATGTAATTGACCGCGTCGTAGCGCGTCATTTCCTGCTCCTGCAGGAAATAGGCGGCATGGCTCTCGCGCTCGGCGAAGATCGCGACAAGCACGTTGGCGCCGCTCACTTCCTCGCGGCCGGACGATTGCACATGAATCACGGCACGCTGGATCACGCGCTGAAAGCTGGCGGTTGGCTTGGCATCCTCGTCGTAATCGGTCACCAGATTGGAAAGTTCGGTGTCGATATACTCGACGAGATTCTTGCGAAGCTGATCGATGTTGACGTTGCAGGCCCGCATGACGGCCGCCGCATCCTGATCGTCCACCAGCGCCAGCAGCAGATGCTCGAGCGTGGCATACTCCTGGTGCCGCTCATTGGCGAAGGTAAGAGCGTGGTGCAGGGCCTTTTCGAGACTGTCGGTAAAGGAAGGCAAGGAGCAGCTCCGTTTTGGTTCCTGTTCGTCAATCCGCCGAAGGGCCGGCGGAAATGCCCGTCGCCGGGATTGTAACGGCGGGTCTCAGTTCTTTTCCATCACGCATTGCAGCGGATGCTGATGCTTTCGGGCGAAGTCCATCACCTGGGTCACCTTGGTCTCCGCCACCTCATAGGTGTAGATGCCGCATTCGCCGATACCGTGATGGTGCACATGCAACATGATCTGTGTGGCCGCATCGCGGCTCTTGCCGAAAAATCGCTCCAGAACATGAATCACGAACTCCATCGGCGTGTAGTCGTCATTGAGCAGCAACACCCGAAACAGACTTGGCTTCTTCGTCTTGGGCTTGGTGCGGGTCACGACCCCGGTATCGGAATCTCCCGTGCCATTCTTACCGTCACGTCCGTCATCATCGTTGTCCTGCATACGGACAATTGCAAGACCCGCCGAGGCACTGCACGGCCCCAATGCCGGATTTTCGTTCCATGACGGGTAAGGCGACACTGCCCGACCGACGTCAGGCGCATCCAATTGTGCTGGAATTGCCGTCATCTTCCGGTTCATCGCATTCCCTTTTGCGTCCCTTGCTACCGGTCCGCCCTGGGCTGCACTCTCCGGGAATTCCTGCCAGGCTCATCCTGCGCGGCGCTGTGGCGGATCAAGTCGAATTCCCGTCAGTATGCCCGTCCTTACCATTGCTGGCAAAGTGATTTTTCCGAAAAGGCCGCTCACGCAGAACCGCGCGGACCGTGCCGACTACATCCATACACATAGGCGACCGGCAAACGATGTTAAGTCCCCGCCGAAAAAAAGCCGGACAGACATGTTGCGGCCGCCGGAACGCGGACGCCAAAAGGCCCGGCTGTCGCCAGCCAGGCCTTTTGAGTTCCGGAATTTTCGGTCTGGTCGCCCCGACCGGACCGCCAGGGACCTTACTTCGCAACCTTGGGAAGCGCGGTCTCGAACGGCTTGTAGGCTTCCTTGGCGATGTCGGCATACAATTCGCCGATCTTGGTCGCTTCGGCAACGAAGCTCTCATACGCGGACTTGGCGTAGTCAGCCTGGACTTCGAAAGCCTTGTCGAGGCTCTTGGCGGCCATCATCTTTTCGGCTGCGGCCGAAGAGGTCTCGAAAGACTTCTTGGCGTAGTCGGCGGTTTCCTTGGCGATGTCCTGGAAACCCTTGGTCATCGCGGTCATGGACTTCATGGCAACGTCGAAGTTTTCCTGACCCTGCTTCTGCAGCGAATCAATATTCATCATCGGAGTAACCCTTTCGGTTTCTTGCACGTCGTCGCGACACCCTGCCCCACTTGCCGGTATCGGACCGCTTGCGAACTTTTAATTCCACACACTGAGCCTAAATATGTGCGGCGCACAAAATTGTCAACAACTTTTGTGCACTGCATCATTTTTTCAAAGTTCGAAAAAATTTGCGTCGTTCTGGTGACCATTTGTCAATCATAAACCGAATGGTAACCACGAAACCCTAGCATCGCTCCTCACGCGCCGGTCTGTACGCCGGACGCGACATTCATCAGGACAGCGGTGGGGCTGTCCGAGAGTATCGGGGATGCGTTTTGCGTACCGGCCACGTATCGAGTTTCGTCCAGACAGCTTCGGGCAGACTGCTTTCGGCAGCCTTTCCCGGCGTCATGTTGATTGTAGCGCTGCTGCTTGCCGTGCTGGTGGGTACCGTCTCCGGGGCGCAGGCAGCCACCTATTCCGGCATCGTGGTCGACGCCAAGACCGGCAAGACGCTCTATGGCTACCGCGAGGACGCCAAGGCCTATCCCGCATCGCTGACCAAGATGATGACGCTGTACATGGCCTTTTCCGCGATCGAGCGCGGGCAGGTCCGGCTGGACAGCAAGTTCCTTGTCTCCAGCAACGCGGCCGGTCAGCCGCCGTCCCGGCTGGGGCTCAAGCCCGGCCAGCGGATCGAGCTGCGCTACCTCATCCGCGCGGCAGCGGTGAAATCGGCCAATGACGCCGCCACCGCCATCGGCGAAGGGATCGCCGGGTCCGAGGCGAAATTTGCCGCCCAGATGACGCAGATGGCGCGGGCGCTTGGCATGCGCAACACGCAGTTTCGCAACGCCAACGGGCTGACGGCCACCGGGCATTATTCGACCGCCCGGGACATGAGCACACTGGGCCGGCGGCTGTTTTACGATTTCCCCCAATATTATTCGATCTTTTCGCGCCGTT
>JAGRLL010000359.1 GCA_020441855.1 Nitratireductor sp. | reverse complement strand
TCCTTCTTGATGGTGTTGCCATAGGAGATGCGGTCGGGCGTGGCGCCGGCGGCCAGTGCCATGTTGATCTCGGCGACCGAGGCGCAGTCGAAATTGGAGCCGGCACCGGCGAGCAGGCGCAGGATTTCGGGATGCGGGTTCGCCTTCACGGCATAATAGATCGCGCTTTCCGGCAGCGCATGACGGAAGGCGTCGTAATTTCGTCGGACCTGGTCGAGATCGATGACCAGGCAGGGTTCGTCGGTACGGTTTTCGGCAAGGAAGCCGCGAATACGGGGCGTGATCATCGTTCCAATCCTTCCAGGCCCTCAATGGGCGATGAACGGGTCCGGACGGCGAGCGCGCACGAAACGAGCGACAGCAAACCGCCCGAAACCTTCAGGTTCCGGTTCGTGATCCAGCGCCGCGTTCGGCGGAGGATCGGCTTCGGTTGCCTTGGATTGGAAGGATGGAACCCCCGCACTTCCGGCAAAGATGGTGTGTGTGCCTCTTCAGTACCGGCGGAGGTGGAAACCGCCTGAGACCAAAAAAGCCCTCACCGTCGTTGCTTGTGGACACTATCCGGGATTTCGCCTTCGACAGTCGTCTGACCGGTGTTCCCGTCACGGGAATTCCGCCAGATCGCGTATGTCGGGTTCACCGGATTCTCCGTACCGCATCGCTGCGGCGCGGTTGTGTGCGTATCCTGAGCACGTGCGACTTTGGGCGAGCGTGATATGCTCTTCTTCGTTGTCATTTTCAAGACCAATTCGTCGCCGGAAATTGATTTATTTCCCATGCGGGGCACGAGGTGCGAGACAAGCGCCTTTCGACTGGCAACACGGTTTGCCTCTCCGGCTTGTTCATGGCATGTTCCTCCCATGCCGATCATCGATCCAAACGCCGCCAACCCACTGGTCGACGGGCGCCAATCGGAGCGCGCCCTTGCGATCAGGCGTGGCGTGCTGCGGCTGTTCCGGCACACCGCGATCACGGTCGTGGCGGAATTGCCGCTCGCTTCGGGCAGGCGCGCCGATCTTGTCGGGCTCGATACCAAGGGGCGGTTCCATATCGTCGAGATCAAGTCGTCGATCGAGGACTTTCGCGCCGACAGCAAATGGCCGGACTACCTCGCCCATTGCGACCGTTTCTTCTTCGCCACACACCCGGAAGTGCCGCAGGAAATCTTCCCGGAGACGGAGGGGCTGATCGTCGCCGATTCCTACGGGGCGGAGATCATCCGCGATTCGCGCGAGGGCACGCTGGCCGGTGCCACACGCAAGGCGATGACATTGCGCTTCGCGCGTGCGGCGGCGGGCCGGCTGTCGCGCATTATCGACTACCACGAAGCGACGGGCCTGACGTTGCCGGAAGAACTTGCGGATATGACCGATTAGCCCTAAGGCGGGCAGCGCCACCGGAAATCCTCGATCATGCTTGCTTGCGATCTTGAAGCCTATTTCGCCCATATCGGTTTCGAGGGGCCGCGCAATGCTTCGCTCGAAACCCTAAAGGCGCTGCATGGCTTGCACCCCCAGGCCATCGCGTTCGAAAACCTCGATCCGCTGATGGGCAGGCCGGTCATGCTCGACCTCGAATCGCTGCTCGCCAAACTGGTCGCACAAAAACGCGGCGGTTATTGCTTCGAGCACAACACGCTTCTTGAGGCGGCGTTGCGGGAGTTGGGCTTCGACGTCAAGGCGCTCGCCGCACGGGTCGCATGGAACAACCCTCCGGGCGTCGTCGCGCCGCGCACCCACATGCTGCTCGAGGTCTCGCTGCCACAGGGCCGCTACATTGCCGATGTCGGCTTTGGCGGTCTGACGCTGACCGCACCGCTGAGGCTTGAGGCCGATCTGGTGCAGGAGACGCCGCACGGCGTCTTCCGGCTGGCGCGCGACGACCAGGCGTTCGAATTGCAGGTTCGGCTGGGCGATGAATGGGCCGCGATATACCGGTTCTCGCTCGAATACCAGGAGCCGGCGGATCGCAAGATCGCGAACTGGTATACGTCGACCCATCCCGACGCTTTGTTCACCCATTCGCTAATAGCCGCGCGCGTTGCCGGGGATCGGCGCTACGGCCTGCTCAACACCGATCTGTCCATCCGCCATGCAGACGGGCGCGCGGAGAAACACAAGCTCGAAACGCCGGCGCAATTGATCGATGTGCTGGGCTCGGCGTTCGGCATTGCCGTGCCGGAAGGCGACGGGGAAGCGCTGGCGAAACTGTTCCCGCGAGAGGGCTGAAGCGGCAGCTAAAGACTATTTCGGTGCGCGCTTGGCGAGGATGCGCTGCAACGTGCGGCGATGCATGTTGAGGCGGCGCGCGGTCTCCGAGACGTTGCGTTCGCACAATTCGTAGACACGCTGGATATGCTCCCAGCGCACCCGGTCGGCCGACATCGGATTTTCAGGTGGCTCGGCCTTTTCCTCCGGCTTGCGCAACAGCGCGGCGAGGATGTCGTCGGCGTCCGCCGGCTTGGCCAGATAGTCGACGGCGCCGAGCTTCACGGCGGTCACCGCGGTGGCGATGTTGCCATAGCCAGTCAGGATGACGGCCTTGCATTCGGGCCGGCGGCCACGAATTGCCTCGATGACGTCGAGACCATTGCCGTCGCCGAGCCGCATGTCGACCACCGCATAGGCGGGCGGCTTGGCCCGAACCTTGGTGAGACCCTCGGCAACCGATTCGGCCGTGTCGACCGCAAAACCGCGGCCTTCCATGGCGCGCGCCAGTCGATTGAGAAAAGGTCTGTCGTCGTCGACAATGAGTATCGTGCTGTCCGCGCCCAGTTCGGCGTTTTCCGTTACCGCCTCGGCCATGGTTTTATCCCGAATTCCCGTCACATTTCCTCCTATTTGTGACAGAAGGACCGACTTGTCAAAATTTCCTCTCCTTTATGCTGAACACGGGATCAGGAAGGCGCCGGGATTTCCGGCGTTTCGGCGGGTTCGTAGGATCTTCCTCCGACATCGATCGCGGCGCGCGGCCAGCGCACGGTAATACATGCGCCGCCGGCTTCGGCATTGGCGAATTCGAGGCTGGCGCCCGCGCGCTCGAGCAGCGTCTTGGCTATGAACAGGCCGAGCCCGAGCCCACCACCCGATTCCTTGTTCTCGCGGCGTCGCGTCGTGACATAGGGTTCGCCGATGCGCTCGATCATGTCTGGCGGGAAACCCGGTCCGTCGTCGGTAATGGTGACGAT
>JAGRLL010000358.1:642-10887 GCA_020441855.1 Nitratireductor sp. | reverse complement strand
AACCTGGTCGGCATGGGCGTATTGCCGCTGGTCTTCCAGGAAGGCGAAAGCTGGCAGACGCTTGGCCTAAAGGGCGACGAGCAGGTCACCATCCTTGGCCTGTCCGATCTGAGCCCGCGTCAGGAGCTGGAAGCCGAGATCGCCTTCACCGACGGTGCGGTGAAGAAGGTGCCGCTGCTCGCGCGCATCGATACGCTCGACGAGCTCGACTATTATCGCGCCGGCGGCATCCTGCATTACGTGCTGCGCAATCTCAACCGCGCCGCCTAAGCCTTTTCACGTTCAAGACTGGACACGGCCGCCCCTCCGGGCGGCCGTTTTCTTTGGCGCCGCCTCCGGCAATACGTTCACCGGCACGTTACCGGAACGTCACCCTATCGTGAGTCGCTTTTGAAGAGCGGCGGCTCTATCTTGCGGCGACGACGAACAAGAACAAACGGTCATCATGAAGACCCTTGGAGCGGCGCTGGCCGCAGCGATCCTTCTCACTACCGGCGCCCTTGCCGAATCCGCCCGCGCAGTCGAGGTGCGCCAGGCACGCGGCGTCGTCGAACTGTTTACTTCTCAGGGCTGCTCCTCGTGTCCTGCCGCCGACAAGCTTCTCGGCGAGATTTCGATGTCCAACGACATGCTGGCGCTCGGCTGGCATGTCGATTACTGGGACTATCTCGGCTGGAAGGATACGTTCGGCGCACCGGCCAACACGCAAAGACAGCGCGCTTATGCGCGTTCCTTCGGCGAGCGCCAGGTCTACACGCCACAGGCGGTGATCAACGGCCGCATTCATGTCGTCGGTTCCAGACGCAGCGCCGTGCTCGACAGCGTCGAGGAATTTTCCGGCTCATCCAACGGCATGATCGTGCCGATCAGGGCCGAGGCCCATGACGGCATGCTCAAGGTCAACATTCCGGTCACGCCGCAGGCCAGCGGCGCCACGCTGTGGATGGTCTATTTCAACGATCGCGCCGACGTCGACGTCAAGCGCGGCGAGAATGGCGGCAGGAAGCTGACCTACACCAACATCGTCGGCGACATCGAGATGATCGGCATGGTCAAGGACCAGGCCCTGCAGACCGAATTCCAGTTCTCCGACATGCGCCGTCGCGGCTACGATTCCTGCGCGCTGATCCTGCAGAAAACGACCAGTCACGGCACGCCCGGCCCGATTGTCGGCGCAGCCTTCATCCGCGACATCGGTTCGGGAAACTAGAGACCGTTTCAGGCCCAGATCGCCATCCGCGCGCCGGCTTCCGTCGTCAGCGGCGGATCGGGGAAGGGCCGCGCCGTGCCCTCGGCCAGTCTCAGCGCGATCATGTAGCATGCGCAGGCGTCGAGCAGATCGTCGGTGGCCGCGCCGCGTGGCGGTTTTTCCTCGAGGACATCGACGGCAAATCCGAGGCCGGCAAGCAGTGTCCTTCGTTCCGCCATGCCGGCCGGATTGACCCGGTTCCTGATCTTCTTCGGCAATGCCATCGCCTGTCCGCCATTGAGTCGCCAGAAGGCGAGTTCGGGATGGACCTCAAAGACGCGGCCTTCCAGTTCGCGTGTCATCAACGCGTCGATCTCGCGGATTTTCGGGAAGAGGTTGAAGGCCTGGCGCGATACCTTGCGCGGCGGATCGGAGGTCGCGAGCGCGGCGGCACAGGCCGCGCGATAATCCGGCGCGTGGACGGCGCTGCGCGAGGGGATCGAGAACACGCTCGACTGGCGCTGGCCCAGATGCGGCCGCACCGCCTGTTCCGGTCCACGTCCGCCGCTTGAAATGCGTCCGGGCAGGCCGATCGGCATGTCGACGGCGACGATGGCGTCTCCCGGCAAGGCTTCGAGCAGGCCGCCGAAGCTAGCGAATGTCCCGATTCCGGGTTTCTCCCCGGCGGGTCCATACACCGCGATCCAGCCTGCCCGGCAGCCATCCACGCCAGCCAGCACCGGCTTCATCTGCCGGCCTTGTCGGGAACCATCACAGCGCGCAGATTGATCATCGCCATCGGCCGCATGATGCTGCCCTTGTCGGCCGCGAGCATCAGTTCGGAGCTGCCGCGCCTGGCGGCGCGGACCACGATTTCGAAAACGCTGGCCGTCGCCTTTTCCAGCGCGCTGACCGGCTCCCCGCCGGTCAATACATGCGCAAGGAACAGGGCGGAGACCAGATCGCCCGGCCCGTTCGGCGGCCCTTCGGCCAGCATGTGCTCGGCCATGACCACGCTCTTGCCCTCGACCAGCAGATTGCCGTTATGCCCGCGCATCAATGCAGGCGCGGAAGTGGTGACAACCGTCTTCGGGCCCAGGCGGCGGGCCATGCGGACGATCGCAGCCAATTCGGCCGTGTCGCTTTCGCCGACCAGCCAGGCAAGCTCGTGCAGATTGGGCGTCGCGATGTCTGCGTGCGGAAGCAGGTGATCGCGGATCGCCTTTGCTGTTTCCGGGGCGACATACAATCCGCCATGATCGCCGATGACCGGATCGCACAGCGTGACAAGGCCGGGCCTGCGCTGCTTCAATTGCTGGAGGAAGCTGCCGACGATTTCCGCCTGCGCCGCGTTCGCCATGTAGCCGGTAAGAACGCCGCCGACTTCCTCCAGCCAGGGCGAATTCAGAAGATCGTCGAGATAGGAGCGGAACTGGTCGGGATCCGGAACCAGCCGCGTTGCCTTGCCGTGACCCGGATGAAACGGCAACGAAACGGTGTTGACCGACCACACCGGCAAGCCCAGCGTTTCAAGCGCAAATACGATGGAGCGGTTGCCGACGGAACCGCGCGCGACATGGCTCGACAGCGAAATGACCGCCGGCGGCCGCCTTTCCTGTCCGGGGCCGCCCTGCGCCTCGTTCCGCGGCCCGGCAATTTCCGGCCCGCGCATCATTTCACCACATAGGTGAGGAACAGATAGATGGCGAGGCCGACAAAGGCGATCAGGCTCAGCAAGCGGCCGATCCGCTTGCCAAGCACCTCGATCGGGTCGTCTTGCGGACTGTCCTTCGCCAGGAAATGGTTGGCCAGTCTGTTCGTCGTGCGCGCGAACCCGGAACTGCCGATCGTCTCCGAATCTCGCGACACCCTTTCCAGGATGCGCTCGGCCTCTTTCCTGCGCTCGTCCTCGTTTTCACGCCTTCGCTTCGCTTCGCCCATCGCCGTTCCGCATTCTGCCGCCAAAGGCCCCTCACCACGGGCCGAGTGGTGATGTAGCAGTACCATGCACCCCTCCGCCAGACCAAACCCGGCGCCACCCGGCGCGTCCCGCGACAGACTTCGCGGGCACCGTGGTCTTTGTCGCAAAAGCCTGCCATAGTCCGCCCGAGTCGAAGCCCCGGCGGGCGGGAATGGAGTGACTGGCATGAGTGGCGCACGGGTTGCGGGGAACGGGGCAACGAAGGCTTATGCGGACAGGAAGGGCATCTGGGGATGGATGCTGTTCGACTGGGCCCAACAACCCTTTCACACCCTGATCATCACCTTCGTCTTCGCGCCCTATTTCGCCGCCTATGTCGCGCCCGACGCCGTCACGGGCCAGGCGATGTGGGGTTACGCCATCGGCATCGGCGGCTTCTTCATCGCCATACTGGCGCCCTTCCTCGGCGCCTATGCTGACGCGACCGGTCCGCGCAAGCCCTGGATATTCGGTCTCACCGTGCTCGGCTTCCTGGGCTGCTTTGCGCTCTGGAACGCCACGCCGAACGCATCCAGTCTCGGGCCCATCATGATTGCCGTCGCCGTCGCGCTGATCGGCGTCGAGTTCGCCGCCGTCTTCAACAACGCCATGATGCCGACGCTCGTGCCCCGCTCCGAACTGGGCAAGCTTTCGGGCAGCGCCTGGGGCCTGGGTTATCTCGGCGGTCTCGTCAGCCTCATCATCGTGCTCGGCCTGCTCGCCGCCCAGCCGGGCAGCGGCAAGACGCTGCTTGGCCTCGATCCCCTGTTCGGCTTCAGCGCCGCCGGCCATGAGGGCGATCGCGCCGCCGGTCCGCTGACCGCGCTTTGGATGGCCGTCTTCATGATCCCGCTCTTCCTGTTCACGCCGGATACGCCGCGCGTCGCCGCACGCAAGGGCGCGGTGCGCGAAACCCTCGTCGAACTGGGACAGACGCTGCGCTCGCTGCCACGCCAGACCAGTTTCTTTTCCTTCCTGATGTCTTCGATGATCTACCGCGACTCGCTCAATGCGCTTTATGCCTTCGGCGGCATCTACGCGGCGGGCGTGCTGAAATGGTCGATCATCGACATCGGCATTTTTGGCATCATCGGCAACATCGCCGGCGCTCTCGGCGCCTGGTTCGGCGGGCGCATGGACGCGCGTTTCGGCCCCAAGCCGGTAATCGTCATCTGCATCGTGGTGCTGTCGTTCGCCTGTCTCGCCATCATCTCGACGACGCCGACCGAGGCGTTCTTCGTGACCGTCGGCTCCGCCGATGCGCCTTCCGGCCTGCCCAGCATCGTGTTCTACATTGCCGGAGCGATGATCGGCGCGGCCGGAGGATCGCTGCAGGCGGCTTCGCGTACGCTGCTGGTCGATCAGGTGCATCCGAACGATGTCGGCAAGGCATTCGGGCTCTATGCGCTTTCGGGCCGCGCAACGGCCTTTATCGGCCCGCTCGCCATCGCCTGGGCGACGGCAATCTCCGACAGTCAGCGCGTCGGCGTCACACCGATCATCGTGCTGTTTGTCGTCGCCGCCCTGCTGCTGCCCTATGTGCGCGGCACGCCGGCGCATGAAAGCGCCTGAGCGCGACCTGCGACTTCGACCGGCCTGTCCGGACCGCTAGTGCCGGAAATGGCGCATGCCGGTGAACACCATCGCGATGCCGGCTTCGTCTGCCGCCTTGATGACATCCTCGTCGCGCACCGATCCGCCCGGCTGGATCACGGCCGTTGCGCCCGCTTCCACGGCCGATAGCAGGCCGTCGGCGAACGGGAAGAACGCGTCGGAAGCGACGACCGAACCACGGGTTGCCGGTTCCGGCATGTCGGCGGCCTTGGCCGCGTCCTCCGCCTTTCTCGCCGCGATGCGCGCCGAATCGACCCGGCTCATCTGACCCGCTCCTACACCGACCGTCGCCCCGTCCCTGACATAGACAATGGCGTTCGACTTGACGTGCTTGGCGACGCGGAAGGCAAATTTCAGGTCCTTCAGCTCACCTTCGCTCGGCGCGCGCTTCGTCACCACCTTCAGTTCCATGTTGTCGACCAGGCCGTTGTCGCGCGACTGCACCAGCAGACCGCCGGCCACCGTCTTCGCCGCAATGCCGGGTGAGGCCGGATCGGCGAGTGCGCCCGTCACCAGCAGGCGAAGGTTCTTCTTCGCCGCGATGATCTCCGCGGCCTCTGCGCTCGCCGACGGCGCGATGATGACTTCGGTGAACAGCGCGGAAATTTCCTGCGCCGTCGCCGCGTCGAGTTCGCGATTGAGCGCGACGATGCCGCCAAAGGCCGACACCGGATCGCAGGCGAGCGCAAGTTTCCAGGCTTCGACGAGATTGTCCGCGCACGCGACGCCGCAAGGATTGGCATGCTTGATGATGGCGACGGCCGCGCAGTCGGCGGGATTGAACTCGCTGACCAGTTCGAAGGCGGCGTCGGTATCGTTGATGTTGTTGTAGGAAAGCTGCTTGCCCTGAAGCTGCGTGGCGGTCGAAACGCCGGGTCGCTTGTCGCCGGTGAGATAAAGTGCGGCGCTCTGGTGCGGGTTCTCGCCGTAGCGCAGTTCGCTGGCAAGCCGCCCGGCAAAGGAAGCGTGACGCGGCGATGCGATCTCCAGTTCCTTGTTGAACCATCCGGCGATGGCGCTGTCATAGGCCGCGGTGCGGCCATAGGCGCGCGCGGCAAGCTGTTTGCGCAGCGCAAGCGGAAGGGCGCCATCGTGTTCGGCCATCGCCGCCAGGATTTCCGGGTAATCTTCCGGATCCGTCGCCACGGCGACATAGGCATGGTTCTTTGCCGCCGCCCGGATCATCGCCGGACCGCCGATGTCGATGTTCTCCACCCCGTCGTCCCAGCCGGCATTTCCCGCGATCACCGTTTCGAAGGGATAAAGATTGACCACGACGAGATCGATCGGCTCGATGCCGTGCTCGGCCATGGCGGCTGCATGTTCCTTGTCGTCGCGTATGGCCAGCAACCCGCCATGAACGGCAGGATGCAGCGTCTTCACCCTGCCATCCATGATTTCGGGAAAGCCCGTCACCTGCGAGACGTCGGTCACGTCGAGCCCGGCCTCGCCAAGCGCCCTTGCGGTGCCGCCGGTCGAGACGATCTGGACACCCGCCCTGGCGAGAGCGCCGGCGAATTCGACCAGACCCGACTTGTCGGAAACGGAAATCAGCGCCCGGCGCACGAAAGCGAGATCGGGCGCCGGAACATGCTTGGATGAAACGGCCATGGAGGAATTGGTCCATACTGGTGGGTCGATGCCCGGCGATAGCATGCGCGGCGCAATACGCCAACGCGTGCGGCCATCAATGCACAGCTAGAGCCGGTTATCCTTCCGGATGCAAGCCGTTCGACCGCGAGTAATCCTAGCGGCCCCTGAACGACTGACGCTCGAGCACCCACTCGATCTGCGGGTGTTCCGATGCCTTGGCAAGCAACACGATCTGCAAGGTGTTCTTGAGCCCGCCCGCCGAGGCCAGGAAAATGCTTTCCTCCACCTGCGGTTCGATCTGCGGCGAGATGAACTTCCAGCAATCGCCCGTGCCGCACCAAAGCAGCAACTGACCGTCGGTATCCGTCGTGACGGAAACGGAAGGGTGCAGGTGGAACCGCAGCGCGATCCTGTCGCGCTCGCCATTGCGCGGCGGCTTGCCATTGGGCCCCAGGAAACGTTCCCGGCCGCTCACCCTTGTGCCTTCATCGTAGAGCCAGAGGCTGCGTTCGTGCACGATGCCGAAATTGCGCGCGTAACCATCATGACTCGCAATTACCGAGCGCACCTCGTCGGAATCCTCGCGGCGGCATTGCACCACCTGCGGGCCGCCGATGATGCGGTTGTCGAGGTAACGGCCGATGACGCCGTCGACCTTGAACCGGCAAGACGACGTATCGTTGATGGTTGCCGTGGAATGGGCGGCCGTCGAGCGCGCGGCGGACAGCGTTTCGCCGGTGGGATGGAATGGCGCGCCGCAATTGACGATCATCGGCGACTTGCCGCTCGACATTTCGAAGGAGAGACAGCCGGCATGCGCGGACCGGGACACCGCGCCAGGCGGCGGCATGCCGGTATCCATTATGACGGTCGTTTCGCCGATGGACATGCGTTGATAGCCGGAATAGGCGGCCTCGCTCGGCAACTCGGCCCTTATGTCGTCATAGCGCAGCACGGTCGCGACGAGATCGTTCGGCGTGACCGACACCCCGTTGAAGCGCGCAAAACCACCATCGCCCAGGCGATAGAACCGGATCGCCATCAGCATGCGATCGATCGCCGAGATGAATTCCGCCGAGGGCACGCTGCCAAGGGCAACGAAGGACTGGCGCAGCGGCAGCAGCCAGGCGAGGATTTGCGGCAAATGGGTTGCGTTGCGCGAAACATGGCCGCCATCAGGCAGGATCTGATGCGACAGCTCCACGTCGAGGCGCTTCAGGGCCGAATTCGGCGTACTGGTCTGCCCCGATACGCAAACCGAAGCATAAGCGAGCGCGGTGCGCGCGACCAGCCTCGGCATGCCGGCGGGGGCTTCCGGCGCGGCGCGCTGCAGATAACGGATATGCTGGCCGATCGACTTCAGGAACGCGCGATAAAAGCCGAGATCGGCATTTTCGACGATCAGCACAGAATGCGACAGCCAGGCAATCAGACGTTCGGCGGCGATATCGGCGCGCCAGGCAAGGGTCTTGGACGGTTTGGCGTGCAGCGCCAACCAGTCGCGCACCAGCGCCTGGGCATTGTTGGCAGACAGCGGCCCGCCCGCAGCTTCCAGATGACACAACCAGCCGAAGGCATGCAGTTCACGCGCCCATTGCTGGGTTGGCGCCTCGACCGCGAACGGACTCTGGCCCGCCGTGTCGACATACTGGCCTGCGAAGAAGAAAATGCCGGAATAAATCTCCTGCGCCACCGTCGGATCGGCGGTCGCAAGGTCGGGCGGAGCGATGACCAGACGCTCCGGCGAAGCACCGGAAAGGCGCAGCCGTTCGCGGCCGGCCGAGACTACCCCGCCGCGCAGTCGGCGCCAGCTTTCCGCCAGCGTCAGCCCGAGAATCTTGGGTTGATCGGCAAAAGCCATCCCGCTCAATACTCTTTCATACTAACGCGAATGCAGTCGGACACACAGCCCGCTACTCCATTCCACTCCCCCACTGCACGAAAACATATCGCTTTGCCGACAAAGAGCAACTACACCTTGGAGTGCCTGTGGATTCAGTTTACAACTTTGAAACGACTCGCAAAGAATCCGTCCATTCCACCCTCTCTTTCCGGGTCGGCCGGCAGGTGAAAAGGCATGGTGCGCAAGGCTCCTTGCCCATTGATCCACTCGCCGGGAATCGGGAATTCATCGGCGCTCAGCAGGCTGTGAACAAATTCGCGTTTTTCGCGTTCGAACTTTGCCAGCAAGTCCTCGCCCTCCGCCTTCAGGATGGAGCAATTGGCATAGACGACAAGCCCGCCCGGCTTCACCATCGCGGCGGCGCAGGCAATCAACCGCTCCTGCAATCCGACGAGTTCGGCGAGATTTTCCGGCGTCCGGTTCCAGGCGATGTCGGGATGGCGACGCATCGTACCCGTCGCCGAACAGGGTGCGTCGAGCAGCACGGCATCGAAGCGTCGTCCCGGGCGCCATTCGGTAATGTCAGTTTCGACGATTTCGGCTTCGAGCTTCACGCGCGACAGGTTTTCGCGCAATCGCTCGAGCCGCTGGGCTGAAATGTCGACGGCCGTCACCCTTGCCCCGGCAGCCGCAAGCTGCATCGTCTTGCCACCGGGCGCGGCGCACAGATCGGCGACCTCCATGCCCGAAACGTCGCCCAGAAGACGTACCGGCAGGCTGGCAGCAACGTCCTGCACCCACCATGCGCCTTCCTCATATCCGGGCAGCGACGTGACCGGCCGGTTGTCGGCAACCCGAAGGGAACCGGCCGGCAATAGCCGCGCGCCGAGATCGCCGGCAAGCCGCGCCAGTTCGTCCGGCCCAAGACGCGGATGCGGCGTAAGGTCCAGGACCGGCGCAAAAGCGATCATTCCTGCCAACCTCGCGACCCGCTCGCGCCCGTGATCCCTGATCAGCTGGCGCGCCAGCCACTCGCTGAAGTTCTGTTCGGGCTTCGCCCGGACCGAAAGAAGCGCTTCCTTTTCGCGCGTCATGCGTCGCAACAGGGCATTGGCAAACCCGGAAAAACGCGCCGTGCGCGGGTCCTGCGCAACCGAGGTCACGCCAAGATTGACCGCGGCGCTGTCGGGAACCTCCATGAAAAGGACCTGCGCGGCGGCGGCATGCAGACTGTGCAGCAAATGCCGCGCCTTTCTGGGTGGCGGCCGGTCGGCAAGCCTGTCGAGAATGGCCGTGATCTGTCCGCGATGACGCAGCGCGACGGTCGCGATCGCCCGCGCCAGCGCCCTGTCCTGCTGGTCGAGCGCCCGCCATGCGGCAAGTCCCGTCGCCTCATGCGTCAGTCCCTCGAGAATGGCATGGTCGTCGACAACCTTGCCGACAAGGCTGGCCGCCGCCAGCCGCGCCGCCAGACCCGGCGTCGCATGCGCTTGTCTCGCCCTTTCACCGGGAGGTTTCGTCATTGCGACCGTCTCTTCCCCGTTTGCCCGTCCACGGTTTTTGCCTTAAATCTCGTCCAGGATCTCGCCAGGGATTGCGTCCCGGCTCTCACAAGGAGCCGGTCCTACAGGACGGACGCGCACATGCAAGAGGAAGTTCCAGACCATGGCCAATACCGGCAAGGAAGCACGGGACAAGATCGCGGACAGGAAGCTGCCGCCCGCCGCCGAACGCGCCCTGCGCGAAGCCGAGGAACGCCGCCGCCAGGGGACCTACGAACCGGACATGCCGGCGGAAGTCGGCGGCCGCGACGGTCCGGAGCCTGTTCGCTTTGGCGACTGGGAAAAGAACGGCATCGCCAGCGACTTCTGATTTCCCGCAACGGCCCGAAACGGGACACGTTCGGGTCCGCCGTCATGCTGCAGTGCAATATCGACACAACCAGGTACTTCGTCGTTTTCCGGCAGGCAATGCACGCCGCCGCCCCCCGATACCGGCATTTACCGTCGATTAACCATAATCGAACGCAAAGCCGCGTAATTTCAA
>JAGRLL010000358.1:0-462 GCA_020441855.1 Nitratireductor sp. | reverse complement strand
GATAGCGCATTGGACATCCACGCAGATTTTCGAATCTCCGGCCCTCGCAAAAAGGCTCGAGCGATAATAACCACCCCATGCTCGCCTGAGAGTCGGAGGACCCGGGGACGCGCCCCACACCGCTCCCCGGGTTTTCTTTTCCCTGCATTATCGAGATGAAATCTCCCCGTGACCTCAAGGGGAAATCAGAACACGAACGCGGCGTCACCCATTCGCCTATATGCAGGCAAGCTCCTTTGATTTTGCATAGCAGCAATGTTTATATTGCAGTGCAAAATGAAAATCATTCATACTAGGTTACTTCTTAACGGCAGCGGGCAAATGCCCCGGCCAACAGATCGGCCTGATCGTACTCCTCCTCCCACGATCCGGCTGTGGTTCCGGCAAACTCCTCCTCCCTTGCCGGGACGAAGTACCGAAGCCCACCGGATCCTCCTCCCCCGGTGGGCTTCGTCTTTTCTG
>JAGRLL010000357.1 GCA_020441855.1 Nitratireductor sp. | reverse complement strand
GAGACCCGCAACATTCCCTCGACGACCAACGCGCTGGGCATCAAGGGCGCGGGCGAGGCCGGCTCCATCGGGTCCTGTCCGGCGGTGATGAATGCCGTCTACCATGCGCTCAGAAGCGAATACGGCGTCGCCGCCATCGACATGCCGGCCACGCCGCAGATCGTGTGGAAGGCGATCCAGGCTGCCAAGAACGGCTGAGACGGTAGCGCCGGATCGCGCATGATCCGCATTGTGCATCCGCCATGCTGACCTTCGCGCTCGCGGTCTTCTTCCTGATCATCACGCCCGGCCCGGGCGTGCTGTCGACCGCTGGAATTGGCTCGGGCTTTGGTTTCGGCCCCGGCCTGCGCTATGTCGCCGGCCTTTGCGCCGGCACCAATCTCGTCGCGCTTGCCGTGGTCACCGGCTTTGCCGCGCTGTTCATGTCGATTGGCTGGGTACGCCTGGCCCTGCTTGGTGTCTCCACAGCCTATCTGCTCTATCTGGCGGCGAAGATCGCCTTTGCCGGCAGCAGCATCGCCTTCATCCATTCCCAACGACCGCCCGGCTTTGCCGGCGGGCTGGCGCTGCAAGCCGCTAACCCCAAGGCCTATGTCGTCAACACCGCCTTGATGACGGGTTTCCCTTTCCTGCCATCGAGCCTGGCCTGGGAACTGGCGCTTAAATTCGCCATCATGAATGCGATCTGGGTGCCGATCCATCTCCTGTGGCTTTACGCCGGAACGGTGCTGTACCGCCTCGATCTTTCTCCGCGAGCCCACTTCGCCATCAATGTCGCGATGGCGCTCGCCATGATCGCCGTGGTGGCGCTCGCCGCATGGTCCACCCTTTGCCGGGCCACGCCAGCCTCTTGAACCCGCGCGCTGGTCGCGATATGTCAATGGCCGCTCATGGAGGTGCCCGGTCGCGTTGCCGGGCTGAGAGGCCGGACAATCTTGCGGCCAACTCTTGGAACCTGATCCGGGTCGTACCGGCGTAGGGAATGAGGCACGAAGCAAGGGATCTTCCTCTATCTCGTGTGTCACCCTGCCGGGGCACCCGACAATGGAGGAAATGCCGTGCAGTCTTTCTCTAGTGAGGCCAGTTTCGCGCTGCTCGAAAAACTGAGAGCCGAACGCCCACTCGTTCACAACATCACCAATTACGTGGCAATGACGGTCTCCGCCAATGTGTTGCTGGCGCTGGGCGCTTCGCCCGCCATGGCGCATGCCCTGGAGGAGCAGGACGATTTCGCCGCTTTCGGATCGTCGCTCGTCGTCAATATCGGCACATTGTCTCCGCCCTGGATCGAGTCCATGAAAAGGGCTGCCGGTCTCTACGCCGCCGCCGGCAAGCCCTGGGTGCTCGATCCCGTGGGCGTGGGCGCCACGACCCTGCGCAATGAAACCGCTGCCGATCTGCTTGCCCTGCGGCCGACCGTATTGCGCGGCAATGCCGGTGAGGTGCTGGCGCTGGCAGGCTTTGCCGGAGGCGTGAAGGGCGTCGATTCCACGGCAGGCTCCGATGCCGCGCTGGAGGCCGCCAGGGCCATCGCGGAACAGTTCGGCAGCGTCGTCGCGGTAACCGGTGAAACGGATTTCGTGATCGACGGAAAGCGCACGGTGGCGATCAAGGGTGGCCACGAACTGATGCCGCTGTCCACCGCACTCGGCTGTTCGTTGTCGGGCGTCGTCGGGGCCTTCACCGCCGTCGCGCCTGCTTTCGAGGCGACGGTCGCCGCACTCACCGTCTACGCCGCCGCAGGCAGGATGGCTGGAAACCGGTTGAAGGGTCCGGGATATCTGCCGGCTGAATTGTGCGACGCGCTCTACGCGCTCGACGAGTCGAAGCTGGCGGCCAATGCCGACGCGAAGCAAATCTGATGGCGCGGCCCGGCTTCGACCTCTCGGTTTATCTCGTCACCGATCCGCTGTTGAACGGCGGGCGGCCGGTGGAAGATGTCGTGGATCAGGCTGTACGCGGGGGCGTGACGATGGTGCAGCTTCGCGATCCGCATTCGCCGACCCGCGAACTGGTCGCGATTGCCAGACGGCTCGTGGCGGCGTTGCGGCCGCACGCCATACCCTTCATCGTCAATGACCGCATCGACGTGGCAATGATTTGCGGCGCGGACGGCGTTCATATCGGTCAGAACGACATGGACGCCCGCGACGCCCGCGCCATGATGGGGGAAGATTGCATCATCGGCTTGTCGGTCGCCAATGAGGCGGAGCTGAAGGCTTCGCGCGATGCCCTCGGCGCCGTGGATTATCTTGGTGTTGGCCCGGTCTATTCGACATCGACCAAAGCCGACGCGGGCGGGGCGATCGGCCTTGAAGGCATTGCGTGGATGCGCGCGGCAACGGATATGCCGCTCGTCGCCATCGGCGGCATCGATGCGGCAAGGACGGGTGATATCGTGCGCGCCGGCGCAGCGGGAGTGGCGGTGGTGACGGCGATCATGAATGCTGCCGAGCCGAAGGACGCCGCGGCCGAGATCGCGCGGGCCGTGGAGGCGGCAAAACAGGAGTAGGTGAAGAAAAATCAGTTATATCAATGTCTTGTTGATGACATTTGAATCTGAATCAAAACTTTAAGCAGGGTGCGCTCTGCTTGAATCAGTTTCTTAACTGGAGCATCCCGCTTGAATCAGTTTCTCAACTGACAGGTATTAGTCACTGACGGGCGGTATCGGCGCATTCTCGACAGCTTAAAGGATACGCCAGGATGGTTAAAAAAGGTTAAAACCCGAAATGACGGAATTGAGGCGATGAACACGATTCCCATTGCGGTGACCATTGCCGGCTCCGATTCCGGCGGTGGCGCTGGCATCCAGGCCGATATCAAGTCGATGTCGGCGAACGGCGTCTATGCGGCAAGCGTCATTGCTGCGCTCACCGCGCAGAACACGATGGGCGTGACCGCGATCCACGACGTTCCCGCCGACTTCGTCGCCGCCCAGATCGACGCGGTGTTTTCCGACCTGGATGTCGATGCGGTGAAGGTCGGCATGCTTTCGCGCGCCGAGACCATTGGCGCGGTCGCCAGGGGATTGCGCGATTATCGGGCCAGGAACATCGTGCTCGATCCGGTGATGGTCGCAACCAGTGGCGATCTGCTGTTGCGGGAGGATGCGGTCGAGGCGCTCGTCTGCGAACTGTTTCCGTTGGCCAGCCTCATCACGCCCAATCTGCACGAGGCGGCACGGCTGACCGGAACGCCGCTTGCCGAAAGCCGCAAGGAGATTGTCGCCCAGGCCGAGGCGCTTGCGGAAACGACCATCGGTGCGGTTCTCGTCAAGGGAGGCCACGCTGCAACCGGCGAGGCTGAAGATCTGCTGGTCTGGGATGGCGGGCGCAAATGGTTTTCCGCGCCGCGCATCGACACGGTGAATACCCACGGCACGGGCTGCTCGCTTTCCTCGGCGATTGCCGCGCATCTGGCGCTTGGCAAGCCGCTCGCGGAAGCGGTCGACGCCGCCAAGACCTGGCTGACGGGTGCGATCAGGGCCTCCGGTGAATTGCATGTCGGGCAGGGCCATGGCCCGATCCACCATTTCCACGAATTGTGGTCCAAACCCGTGAGAACGCCAGCCGTCTGACGGCAAGGGGTTTCAGCGTTCGGGGTCTTTTCCGCCGATCGCGGTTTCCCCCGCTTCCTCTGCTGCTTCCNNNNGCTGCTTCCTCTGCGGCCTCTTCGGCGGCTTCCGCGGAGGGCGCCAGCGTGTAGCTCTGCGGTGTCTGCGCCGTTGCCGGAGCGAAGGTCTGGAAGTCCATGGTCTCGGTTTCCAGCGGGGCAGGGCGGCGCGTCAGGCGCCAGGCGGCATAGGCGGCGATGGCGAGATTGAGCGCGGCGATGGTGATGAACATGCCACCCGCGCCGAACCACGCTGTCACGCGAGCGGTAATGATCGGCCCGGCCATCGTGCCCGTGCCGTAGACGATCAGCAGGCCGGAGGAGACCTGGATGTAATCCTCGGCCGCGGCATGGTCGTTGGCGTGCGCCACCAGGATCGCATAGATCGGGTAGACGAACGCGCCGGTCAGCCCCATCAGCACATAGAAGGCGGGGCCAGGAGCCTGCGCGTCCACCGGCATCAAAGCGGCCGCCATGACGATCACGCCCCCCGCGGCGCCGATGCCGATCATGACATAGCGGCGATCGATGCGGTCGGAGAGCCAGCCGAACGGATACTGGAACAGAGCCGAGCCCAGAATGGCGAGGCTGAGCATCGACGCGATCGCTGCCGTCGACATGCCCGACATCGTGCCGAAGACCGGCGCGAAGTTCTGCCACGATCCGGCGATGCCGCCGGCCAGAAACACGCCGACCAGCGCCGCCGGCGAATTGACGTAGAGCGCCTTCAAATCGAGCTTGACCTGCTCGAGCGGCTCTGGCGAGGGTGAACTCGAAAGCGCCGTGGGCAGAATGGCGAGCGCGAACAGGATCGCCGCGATCATGAACGGCGTCTGGGTGCCGGGTGCGGCGAAGACGATGACATATTGTCCTGCGATGATCCCGAACTGGGTGATGACGAGGTAGACCGAGAAGATCGCGCCGCGCGTCTCGTTGGTGACCCGTTCGTTGATCCAGCTTTCGATGATCATGTAGGAGCCGGAAAAGCACAGGCCCGCCACGATGCGCAGCACGAACCAGGCCGTCGGGTCGACCACCATGGCGCTGATCAGGATGGCGATGGCGAGCAACGCCGACAGCGAGCCGAAGGTGCGGATGTGCCCGACCCTGCGCACCATGCGTGGCACCACGATGCAGCCCGAGGTGAAACCGATCGCCCAGCCCGCGCCGATCAGGCCGATCGCGTCGGTCGAGAAACCCTCCATCTGGCTGCGGATCGGCA
>JAGRLL010000356.1 GCA_020441855.1 Nitratireductor sp. | reverse complement strand
GCGGTGATCGGCAAGGTGCACCGGCTTGGTCTTTCGGGCCGCGCGAAGACGAGTTCCACGACAGCAAGGCCGAAACGCCAGCAGCGCGGAACCAACTTTGGCGCCAGGCCGGCCCGTAGCGCGCAGCGCAAGAACGGCGCAGGCTTCCCGCTGCCGGCGACCGGCGAGCGCCCCGTCGTGAGCCAGCCTGTCGCCGTGGAGGCGCCTGACCCGCTGAAGCTCGAACTGGTCGAACTCACGGAGCAGACCTGCAAATGGCCGATCGGCGATCCGGCCCAGGAAGACTTTCATTTCTGCGGGCACAAGGCGAAGGACTCGAGCCCCTATTGCGCCTATCATTCGCGGCTCGCCTACCAGCCGGTGGTCGACCGGCGCCGCGACCGTCAGGCTACGCGCAGCGCGTAACCCTCCCATCGATCCAGGCATGAAAGCCGGCCCTGCATGGCAGGACCGGCCTGTATCGATTGTCGCCAATCTGCCGAACTAGTTGACGAACTTGTCGTCGAGTGCGTAACCGGCGCCACGCACGGTGCGGATCGGGTCGCGTTCTCGTCCACGATTGATCGCCTTCCTGAGGCGACCGACATGTACGTCGACCGTGCGTTCGTCGACATAGATGTCGCGGCCCCACACACCGTCCAGCAATTGCTCGCGCGAATAGACCCGGCCCGGCGTGCGCATGAAAAACTCGAGCAGACGGAACTCGGTCGGGCCGAGCTTGAGTTCGCGGCCACTGCGATAGGCGCGATGGGCCTCGCGGTCCAGTTCGATGTCGCCGGCCTTCAAAATCGCCGAGATCACCTCCGGACTGGCGCGGCGCAGCATCGCCTTGATGCGCGCCATGAGTTCTGGCACGGAGAACGGCTTGACGACATAGTCGTCGGCGCCCGTGGTCAGGCCTCGCACGCGCTCCGATTCCTCGCCGCGCGCCGTCAGCATGATCACCGGAAGCCGTTCGGTCTCCGGGCGCAGCCTCAACCGGCGGCACAGTTCAATACCGCTGAGGCCCGGCAGCATCCAGTCGAGGACCAGCAGATCCGGCACCTGCTCGTAGAGGCGCAATTCGGCGTCGTCACCGCGATCGACGGTCTCGACCTCGTAGCCTTCGGCCTCGAGATTGTAGCGAAGCAGGATGGCGAGCGGCTCCTCGTCCTCGACAACCATGATCCTGGGGTTCACGGAGGATCTCCCGGGCCACTTCAGGTGCTCGCCGGCAAGGTCACTCTGCGCGCGTGCCATGAGTCGAAACCGCAGATTTGCCGGTCACCATGTAAATCACGGTCTCGGCTATGTTGGTGGCGTGATCGCCGATACGTTCGATGTTCTTGGCGCAGAACAGCAGATGGGTGCAGAAGGTGATGTTGCGCGGATCTTCCATCATGTAGGTGAGCAGTTCGCGGAAAAGAGACGTGTAGATCTGATCGATCTCGTCATCGCGGTCGCAGACTTCCCGGGCCTTTGCCACGTCCTTGTTGACATAGGCGTCGAGCACTTCCTTCAACTGCTCCAGCGTCAGGCTGGTGAGATGCTCAAGGCCGTGCACCACGGCGCGCGGATGGACGACATCGTCGATTTCCTTGGTGCGGCGGGCAATGTTCTTGCCCATGTCGCCGATGCGCTCGAGATCGTTGCCCATGCGCATGGCGCCGATGATCTCGCGAAGATCGGCCGCCACCGGCTGGCGCTTGGCGAGGATCAGGATAATGCGCTCGTCCAGTTCGTGCTGAAGGCTGTCGAGCACGAGATCCTCGGCGACGATGCTCTCGGCAAGGGCCTTGTCGCCCTTGACCAGGGCGGCAATGGCGCGCGCGATCATGCTCTCGGCATGTCCGCCCATTTCCACGACCTTTCGGGTAATGAACTTCAGATCGTCGTCGAAAGCGGTAACCGTATGTTCCATCATGGCGATGTCCTCGTAATGTCCTGTGCCGGCGCGTCTGTTTCCGCCGGCATCAACCGTAGCGGCCGGTGATGTAGTCCTGCGTCCTGGGATTTGAAGGGTTGGTGAACATCACGTCGGTGTTGTCGACTTCGACGAGGTTTCCAAGATGGAACATGGCGGTGCGCTGGGAAACGCGGGCTGCCTGCTGCATCGAGTGCGTCACGATGACGATCGTGTAGTTCTCGCGCAGTTCGTCGATCAGTTCCTCGACCTTGGCGGTGGCAATCGGGTCGAGCGCCGAACACGGTTCGTCCATCAGGATGACCTCGGGGCTGACCGCGATGGCGCGCGCGATGCAAAGGCGCTGCTGCTGACCGCCCGACAGGCCGGTGCCGGGTTCATTGAGGCGGTCCTTGACCTCCTCGAACAGGCCGGCCTTCTGCAGGCTGGTAGCGACGATCTCGTCCAGATCCGACTTGTTCTTCACCAGGCCATGGATGCGCGGACCATAGGCAATGTTCTCGAAAATCGATTTCGGGAAGGGATTGGGCTTCTGGAACACCATGCCAACGCGCGCGCGCAGTTCGACGACGTCGATCTTGGGATCGTAGATGTTTTCGCCATCAAGGGTAAGGTCGCCCGTCACCCGGCAAATGGGTATGGTGTCGTTCATGCGATTGAGGCAGCGCAGGAAAGTCGACTTGCCGCAGCCCGAAGGACCGATCAGCGCGGTGACCTCATGCTCGTAGATGTCGAGATCGACATCGAACAGGGCCTGCTTTTCCCCATAGAAGACGCCGACCTTCTCGCCGCGCATCTTCACTTTCTTCGCGTCGCCGTTTGCCCTGGCGATGGCTGCTTCGGTTGCTGTTTCCGTCATCTTGTTCATTCCCGACACCCCGTGCCCTGGCCCTTAAGTGTATACCCATGCCGACGCGTTGTCGGCTGCTTTCGCCCTGCCATTCCCGGCCCGGTTCGACCTACCACCTGCGCTCGAACCTGCGGCGCAGCAGGATTGCAATCGCATTCATGATCAGCAGGAAGACCAACAGCACGATGATCGCGCCCGATGCACGCTCGACGAAGGCCGGATCGCCGCGCGTGGTCCAGTTGTAGACCTGAACGGGCAAGGCGGAGGCCGGTTCGAAAAACCCTTCCGGTGGCGCTGCCGGAAACTCCCGCACGAACGCCACCATGCCGATCAGCAGCAACGGCGCGGTTTCGCCGAGCGCCTGCGCCAGACCGATGATCGTGCCAGTCAGGATGCCGGGTGCGGCAAGCGGCAAGACGTGGTGGAAGGTCGCCTGCATCTTCGACGCGCCGACGCCGAGCGCGGCATCGCGGATCGACGGCGGCACGGCCATCAGGGCGGCGCGCGTCGCGATGATGATCGTCGGCAACGTCATCAATGTGAGGACCAGACCGCCTACGATGGGTGCTGATTGCGGAAAGCCGGCGAAATTGATGAACACCGCCAGGCCAAGAATGCCGAAGACGATCGAGGGCACGGCGGCGAGATTGGCGATGTTGACCTCGATGATGTCGGTGATCCGGTTCTGCGGCGCGAATTCCTCCAGATAGATCGAGGCCGCGACACCGATCGGCAGCGACAGGACGAGCACGATCAGCATCATGTAGGCCGAACCCAGAATGGCAACGCCGAGGCCAGCTGCTTCCGGCCGCGTGTCGGAGGCGTCCGGCGCGGTGAAGAACGACAGGTTGAACCGTGTGCCCAGCACGCCGGCCTGTTTCAGCGCGTCGGCGAGCAGCAGGCGCTGCGGCGAAACGTTGCGGTCGAGCGCGGCCGATTCCATCGTGACCCGGCCCTTGTAATAGCCATCGATGCGGCCATCGGCGAGAAGGTGGAACTTGACGGTCTTGCCGACCATCGAGGGATCGGCGAGCACGGCATTCCTTACCGTGGCGGGCGCCTCCTTGGAGATGATCTTGCCCGCCTCGCCTTTCTTCAGACCCTCGACCGCAATGCCGCGTTCCTCGATCAGCTGGTCCAGCGCCTTGCTGATCAGCGGCGCGTAGCCGAAGGTCGTAACCTTCTGCATCACTTCGAGGTCGCGGGTGCCGCTCTTGTCCAGCTTGGCTTCGTCAAGGTGGATTTCGAGCGTAACGTAGGTCTGGCGGAACGACGAAACGCCGTTTACCACGATCGATCCGAGAAGGCCGATCAGCGCCAGAATGCCGAAGGCAACCGCGGCGAGCCCGATCAGGCGGAAACGACGCTCGGCAACATGGCGGCGTTTCGTGCGCTCGCCGGCAACGAAGAGCGAGCCGCTGCCGGGTCCCTGCGAACCGGCGGACGTTGCGGTGACGTCGGTCATTCGTACTGCTCCCGGTATTTGCGCACGATGTAGAGCGCGAGGATGTTGAG
>JAGRLL010000043.1:237-5744 GCA_020441855.1 Nitratireductor sp. | reverse complement strand
GGTGTCAGGCGCTGGTCGGCATTGTCGGCGCGCAGGGTCAATCGGTACTCTGCACGGGACGTGAACATGCGATAGGGCTCGCTGACGCCGCGCGTGGTCAAATCATCGATCATTACGCCGATATAACTGCTCGTACGGCTGAAATGGACCGCCTCGCTGCCCGCCGCCATTCGCGCCGCATTCAGGCCCGCCACCAGCCCCTGCGCCGCGGCTTCCTCATAGCCGGTCGTGCCATTGATCTGCCCCGCGAGGAAGAAACCGGAGATCCTGCACGTTTCAAGCGAAGGCTTAAGTTCGCGAGGATCGATATGGTCGTATTCGATTGCGTAACCCGGTTGCAGAATACGCACGTGCTCCAAACCGGGAATCGTGCGGACATAGGCTTCCTGCACATCTTCGGGCAGGGAAGTGGAAATACCGTTTGGATAGACCGTTTCATCGTCCAGACCCTCAGGCTCGAGAAACACCTGGTGACCGTCCCGCCCGCCGAAGCGTACGATCTTGTCTTCAATGGATGGGCAATAGCGCGGACCGACACCGGCAATCTGTCCGGAATACATCGCGGACTTTCCGATGTTCTCCTCAATGATGCGATGCGTCTGATGGTTGGTGCGCGTGACACCGCATTCGATCATTCGGTTCGGTAACGAATCGGTCAAGGTTGAAAAGGGTATCGGTACATCGTCGCCTTTTTGCATGACGAGCGACGTCCAATCGATGGTCTTTCCATCGAGACGTGGTGGTGTGCCCGTTTTCAGGCGACCCAGTGCAAATCCGGCGCGCTCCAGCGTGCCCGACAATCCGGTTGCCGGTGCTTCTCCCATTCGCCCGGCGGGAATCTTCCTGTCACCGATGTGAATGAGCCCCCGCAGAAAGGTACCCGTGGTCAGGACGACCGCGCCAGCATCCAGCATTCTGCCATCGGCAAGGACGACACCAACAACCCTGCCGTCATTGATGACGAGATCTTCCGCGCCGCATTCGATGACATCGAGATTTTCGCTTGCCTGGATCGCCGTCTGCATGGCTTGGCGATAGAGCTTCCTGTCGGCCTGCGCCCGCGGACCCCGCACGGCCGGTCCCTTGCGGCGATTGAGCAACCGAAACTGGATACCCGCCTGGTCCGCAACACGGCCCATCAAGCCGTCGAGGGCATCAACCTCGCGAACGAGATGGCCCTTTCCCAACCCGCCAATGGCCGGGTTGCAAGACATAACGCCAATCGTGTCGAAGCGATGCGTCACCAATGCTGTTTCCGCACCCATGCGCGCGGCAGCCGATGCGGATTCGCAGCCGGCATGTCCCCCACCGATCACGATTACGTCGTATCTGGTCTTCGAACTGGTCATGTCGTTCCTTCGTTTCAGGCGACGGCCATAGCGCCTTCAACAGCGAATTGGCAAGGATAGAGTGCGTGCCGCCATCAGGCAGGAAAATGTTTCACGTGAAACACCCTTTTTGGGGTGCGGCTAATGTTTCACGTGATTCACTTCCCCACGCAGAATTCCTTGAATATCACGTCGAGAAGATGATCGGTTTCAATCCTCCCCGTCAGCAGGCCAATCAGATCGCCAGATTCCCTAAGTTTTTCGGAACGAATTTCGATAGCCAAAGTATGGTCACTAGACGCCTCATCGAGCGACTTTGTACAATCCTGAAGCAAGGATCTGTGACGGCCGCGAGTTATTAGCGCAAACTCACCGTGGTTAGCGTGCTTATCAAGTCTGGACCGAATAGCCTCAAGCAAGGCTTCCATGCCATTTTCCCGCACCACGGACACGCCATCGTCTCCAAAAACACCCTCGTCGTCCTTGGAACGTAAAAGCAATCCATCTTTCAGATAGGGCTCTGCTTCAGCAGGTAATTCTTCTTCTGCAGCCGGCCATAACCATAAGACCAGATCTGCCAAACCGGCTCGTTCCTTCGCGCGACGAATGCCTTCGTTCTCGACCTGGCCTTCCGTTTCCCGCATGCCCGCGGTATCGACGATTGTTACGGCGTAGCCATCTATATCGAGATGAACCTCTATCAAGTCCCGGGTCGTTCCTGCCTCGCTTGTCACGATTGCCACATCCCGGCGAGCAAGGGCATTCAGCAAACTCGATTTTCCCGCGTTTGGCGACCCCAGCAACACGATCTGAAAACCATCGCGTACAATCTCGCCGTGCCGGCCGTTATCGAGCGCAGCCTTGATCTCACGCGCCAGTTCAGCGGCTTGCGCCCAAACGCCATCCTCGACACCGCCAGGTATGTCCTCTTCCTCGGCAAAATCGAAGGAGGCTTCGACCATGGCACGCATTCTGACGATACGCTCACGCCAATTCTCCAACTGCTCCCGCATGACGCCGCCCGCCTGAGCAACCGCCTGACGTCTCTGCATCTCGGTTTCCGCGACAATCAGATCGGCCAGACCTTCGACCTCGGTCAAATCCAGCTTGCCATTCTCGAACGCCCGTCGGGAAAACTCACCCGCTTCGGCCAGCCGCAAACCATCGATATCCGACAGTGCCTTCAGCATGGCCTGCACAACAGCAGGGCCACCGTGCAAGTGAAACTCGGCGCTATCCTCACCTGTGAAACTCTCCGGGCCCGGAAACCAGAAGCAGAGACCCGTGTCAACAATCTCACTGCTATCCGGAAACCTGAGTTTCCTGAGGGTCGCCATTCGCGGGGATGGAACCAACCCGGAAATCGTTTCGAGTACGAATCGGCTTTGTGGCCCGGACACCCTGAAAACGGCGACGCCACTTGGTGGTTTCCCACTCGACAGGGCGTATATCGTATTCATCGTCTTTCCTGCCTTGCATTTGAGAAATCTGCGCGACACCCTAGGTGAAGGATTCGAAACGTGTCCGAATCGAAAGGCTTGTCATGGCCGTCAACTTTCCTCAGCGAAATTTGCTTGCGGGCCAGTCGAGCCCCTATCTGCTCCAGCACGCCGACAATCCGGTTCACTGGCGCCCCTGGGGCGAGGAAGCGCTTTCCGAAGCCCGTGAAACGGACAAGCCCATATTGCTGTCGATCGGTTATGCGGCCTGTCACTGGTGCCACGTCATGGCCCACGAAAGTTTCGAGAACCCGCAAATCGCGGCGTTGATGAACCAGCTCTATGTCAACGTCAAGGTGGACCGCGAGGAGCGACCCGACATCGACCAGGTCTACATGGCTGCCCTGCATGCACTTGGCGAGCAGGGAGGCTGGCCGCTGACCATGTTCCTGGCGCCGGACGGAAGACCGTTCTGGGGAGGAACTTATTTCCCGCCGCAAAGCCGCTATGGGCGCCCCGGCTTTCCACAGGTGCTGGAGGCCATCGAGAAGGCCTACCGCACTGAAAGGCAGACAATCGAGAAAAACGCCTCCGTCCTGAACGCGCATCTGCAGGAATTGTCGCAACCGCCAGGACGCCCAGCAAACCCGGACCTGTCGATGTTCGACACCTTCGCGACCCGACTTTTGGCCATGCACGATTTGACCAACGGCGGGTTGCGGGGCGCACCGAAATTCCCGAACGCTCCGATGACGGAAATCTGGTTGCGCGCCGCATGCCGCAAGCCCGAGGCGGATTTTCGCAAGGCTTTCCTCCACACCCTGGAACGCATCAGCCAGGGCGGAATCTACGACCATGTCGGTGGTGGGCTCGCACGCTATTCGACCGACGAAAACTGGCTCGTCCCGCATTTCGAAAAGATGCTCTACGACAACGCACATTACATTCGTCTGCTAACCAGGGCATGGCAGCTTGATTCCCGACCATTGTTCCGAGTCCGAATCGAAGAAAGCATCGAATGGCTGACGCGCGAAATGCGTATGCCGGGCGGCGCATTTGCTTCCTCGCTCGATGCGGACAGCGAGGGAGAGGAGGGACGTTACTACGTCTGGACGAAAGGCGATATCGACGAAGCACTCGGCAACAATGCCGATCTGTTTTCCAATGCCTACGATGTCACCCTTTCGGGCAATTTCCATGAAAGCGGCATTCCCGGCGCCAACGTCCTTAATCGACTGAACGTCGAACCAGGGACAAGGCAGGAAGAAGAATTGCTCGCGCAATGTCGCAACGTTCTTTTCGCGCTACGCGAAAAGCGCATTCGACCAGGCCTCGACGACAAGATTCTGTGCGACTGGAACGGCTACATGATTCAGGCGCTTGCGGAAGCCGGGTTTGTTTTCAATCGCAAGGACTGGGTCGAACTGGCCGAAACAGCGTTTCGTTTCATATGCGAATCGATGGCTGTGGACGGAGAGTTCTCCCATTCCTGGCGCGATGGTATCCATGTTCGCCCGGGCCTCGCAACCGATTACGGTTCCATGGCCAATGCCTCCATTGCGCTCAACGGCGCAACCGGTAACGGGCAATATCTTGAGAAGGCCGGTCAATGGCTTGCCATTCTGGAGCGTGACTATACCGACGGGCAGGGAGGCTATTACCTCACAAGCCTGAAAGCGGGAGATATAACCGTAAGGCCCAGGGCCGATTTCGATGAAGCCAACCCGTCTGGTGCTTCGCAGATACTTGAAGCTGTCATCCGTCTGGCGCGCCTTACGGGCGACCCCTCGCTTTTCGATCGCGCCCGCAAGCTTGCCGCCAATCTCTACTCGGCATCAATGAACGCGACCCATGGCAGTGCGGGCTATGCCAACGCTTCCCATTCTTTGCTGAACGGCCGCCACGCGAAAATCTATGCAGACGAACCGGCAGACGCGGAGGCCTGGATCGATATCCTGCGCCACACGCCGGACCCGTCGCTTACCTGGCAGATCGTACCGGCATATCGGAAAGACTCCCATTTCGGCTTGGAACTCATTCCGCCGCCGAATCGGCCCGCTGCGATCCTTTGTTCGGACAACGCCTGTTCGGCGCCACTGACCAGCCCGCAAGCATTCAGGGAAGCTTTGGGCGCAATTTGAATCCCCACGCGAAAAAGGCGGACCGCCGGGCCTGCCCCCCTGAAAGTGATTCACGTGAAGCAATTTCTCGCGATGAACGCGTCTAAGTGTTCATCGTATCGAAGAATTCCGAATTGGTCTTCGTCTGCTTCAACTTGTCGATCAGGAACTCGATCGCATCCGTCGTGCCCATCGAAGACAGGATACGGCGAAGCACGAATACTTTCTGCAGATCCGCTTTGGGCACCAGAAGGTCTTCCTTGCGCGTTCCGGACTTCATGATGTCGATGGACGGGAAGACGCGCTTGTCGGCAACCTTGCGATCGAGCACGATTTCCGAGTTGCCCGTTCCCTTGAACTCCTCGAAGATAACTTCGTCCATGCGGCTGCCCGTATCGATCAACGCAGTAGCGACGATGGTCAGCGAACCGCCTTCCTCGATATTACGCGCCGCACCGAAGAAGCGCTTCGGCCGTTGCAGGGCATTCGCGTCCACGCCGCCCGTCAACACCTTGCCCGACGAAGGCACGACCGTGTTGTAGGCCCGGCCGAGGCGCGTGATGGAATCGAGCAGAATCACGACATCGCGGCCATGTTCGACCAGGCGCTTGGCCTTTTCG
>JAGRLL010000043.1:0-159 GCA_020441855.1 Nitratireductor sp. | reverse complement strand
GAGCGCTGCATGTCGGTCACTTCTTCCGGCCGTTCGTCGATCAGCAGAACGATCAGATAGCTTTCCGGATGGTTCGCGGTGATCGAATGCGCGATGTTCTGCAGGATCACCGTCTTGCCGGTCCGCGGCGGTGCGACGATCAGCGCGCGCTGGCCCTTG
>JAGRLL010000355.1 GCA_020441855.1 Nitratireductor sp. | reverse complement strand
GGCGCGCCGCGCTTGAGCGCCTGTCCGTAGGCCGCGATCAGCGGCGCCAGCGCCGGCGCATCCCTCAGGCGCAACGGCGAGATTTCGATCTGGTGGTGATTGCCGGATTCGTTGGGAATGTCGATCATGGCACCATTGCTCGACCATCGTCCGGCCTGCGTCAAGCCGGTTGGCGCGGATTTGTGCCGCTTCCAGCCGGGGCTTTCGCCCGGCACCGATCGACATGCGGCTTTCGCCTCACGCAGAAAGCCTGTAGTGCAATGCCTGCCTGCCTGCCAATCCCTATGGACCAGACCCGGTGGACCCGTCTTGCAGCCCCGGCTCACGTTCCTGGCTGGCGGGCCCGAGTAGTGGCCTGGACTGGAACGAGAACCTTGATCGAAATCTTCCTGATCGTCCTTCCGGTCTTCCTGATCCTCGGCACGGGCTATGTCGCCGCCCGCACCGGCTATCTCAGCGACACCTTCGCCGACGGGCTCAACGCCTTCGCAATCCGGCTCGCCGTGCCCATCCTTCTTTTTCGCGCACTCTACCGCCTCGACCTGTCGCAGGGCATGCAGGTACCGATGCTGCTCAGCTTCTACACAGGCGCCTTCACCTGTTTCGCCACCGGCATCGTACTGGCCCGCCTGTTCTGGAAGCGGTCGCCCGGCGAGGCTGTCGCAGTCGGCTTTACCGCCACCTTTTCCAACTCGCTTCTGCTCGGCATCCCCATCGTCGAGCGCGCCTTCGGCGAGGCGGCGCTCACGCCGGCCTTCGGTATCGTCGCCCTGCACGCGCCGGTGATCTACATTGTCGGCATCGTCACCATGGAGCTGTCGCGCCGCGACGGTCGCTCGCTCGGCGAAACGCTGATCACCGCGCTCAGATCGATCGTCGCCAACCCGCTGATGTTCGGCATCCTTGCCGGCGTCACGGCCAATTTGTCCGGCATCGAGATCCCCGAACCGGTGATGGCGCCCATCAACATGCTGGCGAACGCCGCTCTTCCCGTCGCCATCATAGGCATTGGCGCAACACTGACACGCTACGGCCTGAAGGCGGACTGGACGGAAGCCCTGATGGTTTCCGCATTGGCCCTGTTCCTTCATCCGGCCATCGTGCTGGTCCTGACCCATTTCGCGCTGGGCCTGCCGGCGCAATATGCCGCCGTCGCCGTGATCGTCGCCTCCATGCCGCCCGGCATGAACGTCTACATCTTCGCCTCGCTCTACAACCGCGCCGTGGCACTTGCCGCCTCGACCTTGCTGATCGCGACCGCCCTTTCGGTCGCGACCGTCTCGTTCTGGCTGTGGGTCGTGCACGCGCTGCTGCTCGTGTGAGCCCGCTTCGCCGGCCTCGCCGGGGGCCGGCTTACCGGGGAATCGTATCGTTTTCCCATCGCGTGAAGGTTCCCGTCGGTCCGGCCCCGCAAGGGCGGCGCGCACCACTTGTCGCGAGCCCTCCTCGATGCTCTCCGTTCCCGCGAAGGTGTTGAGATTGGTGCTGGTGAACCCGGGCGAGACGCCTATGATCCGGTTCGTATGCGAGATCGCCGCATTGTTGACGAGCACGTCCAGACGTCCGAATTCGGCGCGGACGCGTTCCGCCGCGGCGTCGATCGAGGCCTGGTCCGTGACATCGAGTTGAAGCGCAGCGCGTTTTCACCGACCTCGCGCTCGGCGGCCTGCCCCGTGGCGAAGTCGCGCGAGCCGACGAGCACAATCATCGCGTTGGTGGCAAGCTGCCTGGCGACGTGAAGCCTGATCCGGCTCAAGACCCTGAACAGCCCGCTCCCGAGCGGAGCGTTCGCGCGGAAGCGCGCCGGAATGTCGACGGCCTGCTCAAGGCGGCAAAGGAGGTCTTCGCGGAACTGGGCGTCGATGCGCCGGCGCGCGAAATCGCGAAAAGGGCCGGCGGCGGCGGCGGAACGTTCTATCGCCACTTCCCTCTGCGCTCCGACCTGATCGTGGCCGTGTTCCGCCATGAAATGGAGGCCTGCGCGGATGCTGCGGCGCCGATTGCGGCCGGGCATCCGCCCGGCGAGGCGCTGGTCTTGTGGCTAAAGCGCCATGTCGTTTTCACCTCGACCAGGCGCGGCCTGTTGGCCGTGCTCTATTCGGGCGATCCCGCCTGTGAAGCCCTGCCGGCCCTGTTTGAGCAAAGACTGTTGCCGGCACTGAAATCCCTGGTCGAAGCCGCCGAGAAAGCCGGTGAAATCCAGCCAGGCACGGCCCCCCTGGAATTGCTGGTCGCAGTGGCCCGGCTGGCGGGCGGGAACAGCGCCGACGGGTCGCAAAGCGCCCGGCGCATGGTGGCATTGCTGGTCGACGGGCTGCGCTACCGCGCAGACCCGTCCCGTTGGATCGTCGTTCCCGGAATTGCGCTGACCGCCTATTCCCACTCGCGGATATCGACGAAATGTCCGGCGATCGCCGCCGCCGCCGCCATGGCCGGCGAGACCAGATGCGTGCGGCCCTTGTA
>JAGRLL010000354.1 GCA_020441855.1 Nitratireductor sp. | reverse complement strand
TGGTCGGCGTGCAGGATGAAGATGCGGTCCATGGCGCGGGCCATGACTTCGCTGACCTCATATTCCTCGGTGGGCACGGCAAAGCACATGCGCAGGAAGTTCGAGGCGTAATCGAGATCGTTCTTGGGATAGATGAAGGGTTGACCGATCGAATATTTGTAGGCCATCGCCGCAATCGTCGGCATTTTTGCGATCATGCGGATCGATGCGACCATGCGCTGATGCGGATCGGAGATGTCCGTTGAATCGTGATAGAAGGCCGACAGCGCACCGACGACGCCGCACATGACGGCCATCGGGTGGGCGTCGCGACGGAAACCGCGGAACAGGAACTGCATCTGTTCGTGAACCATGGTGTGGTTGATGACGCGCTTGTGGAAATCGTCGCTCTCGACCTGGTTCGGCAATGCGCCGTAGAGCAGCAGGTAGCAAGTCTCGAGGAAATCTCCGTGCTCGGCGAGCTGTTCGATCGGATAGCCGCGATGCAGAAGGATGCCCTTGTCGCCGTCGATGAAGGTGATTTCGGATTCGCACGAAGCCGTGGAGGTGAAACCGGGATCGTAGGTGAACAGATCGGCTTCCGAATAAAGCTTCGAGATATCGACGACGTCCGGCCCGAGCGATCCCGAACGGACTGGAAATTCCCAACTGTCGTTGCCGATGGTCAGTTTCGCTGTCTTGTCCGTCATGGTCCCAATCCCTTCCGTTTACGTCCTCGTCCCACCGGTTCCGGCCCTTTGATCTGGGAGAACCGAATGGCGCCTTCGACTCGAATTCCGGCTAGCCGCCAATTTGAGGAGATGTCGTCTTGTTGCGCTGCAACAACACTATCGCGGCTGCGAAAGAGCTATCGCATTTGAGGCGCTTGCACAAGCCGTTTGGGGGGAGCATGGGGGCCGGTTGGGGACCGCCGACGGGGCCTCTCGTTGCCGATGCGAGGCTTTCAAGACGACATTGCGCGATTAAAATGGCCCGCAAATGCAGGCCGGTACTCCGGCGGGTTCGTCGTTCGCAGGACCGGTCAGGCGGTGCGCGCCTGCTCGATCAGCCTTTCCAGTGCCTCCCTGCGTCCAAGAACGGCAAGGACATCGAAAACCGGTGGGGAGACCGCGCGTCCAGTCAGAGCGGCGCGCAGGGGTTGGGCAATCTTGCCAAGCTTCAATTCATGCGTCTCGGCATAGTCGCGCACGGCTTTTTCCGTGGACTCGGCGTTCCAGTCGGCCAGGTTCTCGAAGACCGGAACCAGCTCGGCGATCATGGCGCGCGCGGTCCCGTCGAGGATTGCCGCCGCCTTCTCGTCCAGATCAAGCGGAACGCGGGCAAACAGAAATGCAGCGCCGTCAATCAGTTCGAGCACGGTCTTCGCTCGCTCCTTCAGCCCCGGCATGGCGGCGATGAGCTGATGATATTTTTCCGAATCCAGGGCGCGCGCCATTTCCTCGCCATGCTCGATATCGGGCAGGATATCGAGCATGCGCGATACCAGATAGTCGTCCTCGGCATAACGGATATAATGGCCGTTCAGCGCCTGCAGCTTGGCGATGTCAAATCGCGCCGGGGCGCGGCCCAGTCCGCCAAAATCGAACCACTCGACCATCTGCTCGGTCGACATGATCTCGTCGTCGCCATGCGCCCAGCCGAGACGCACGAGATAATTGCGCAGTGCCTCCGGCAGATACCCCATGGCGCGATAGGCTTCCGCGCCGAGCGCGCCATGGCGCTTGGACAGCTTGGCTCCGTCCGGTCCGTGGATCAGGGGCACATGCCCCATCACCGGCACGTCCCAGCCAAGCGCCTTGTAGATAAGCGTCTGGCGTCCGGCATTGGTCAGATGGTCGTCGCCGCGAATGATATGGGTGACGCCCATGTCGTGGTCGTCGACAACGACGGCATGCATGTAGGTCGGCGTGCCGTCGGAACGCAGCAGGATGAAGTCGTCCAAATCCTTGTTGGGGAAGGCGATCCTGCCCTGAACCTGATCGTCGACGATAGTCTCGCCGTCGAGCGGCGCCTTGATGCGGATAACGCATTTCGCACCGGCCGGCGCCTCGGAAGGATCGCGGTCGCGCCAGCGACCGTCATAACGTGGCGGACGGCCCTCGGCGCGTGCCTTTTCACGCATCTCGTCCAGCTCTTCCTTCGTGGCGAAGCAATAATAGGCCTTGCCTTCGGCGACGAGTTGCTCGGCGATTTCACGATGGCGATCGGCGCGGGCAAATTGCGAAATCGGATCGCCATTCCATTCGATCCCAAGCCAGGACAGGCCGTCGAGAATGGCGTCGACTGCCGCCTGGGTCGAGCGCTCACGGTCGGTATCCTCGATCCTGAGCAGCATTCTGCCGCCGTGTCCCTTGGCATAAAGCCAGTTGAACAACGCGGTGCGGGCACCACCAATGTGAAGGAAGCCGGTGGGCGAGGGGGCGAAACGGGTGACAACCTGAGAGGGCATGGGATCCTGTTCGTGCGTGGGCACGAACGAACGCGGCCACGCTAGTCATTTTCGTTTGATTGCGCGCTGATGTAGCATGTTTGCCAAAGCGGGCAAGTGTCGTGCCCGATGAGGCGGTCGCGCGGCGCGCCAGGGGGCTATTGCGGGAGGCAGGACTGAACGGGGCGATGTCCGAACCTGACAGCATCGAAGAAGCCGGGGCACGGCGCAGATCCGCTCAGGAGGGTGGATCGGTCCGGCTTGTGCCAATACGAAGGCCGGGGCGGTTGCGGGCGGGTGAATTCGCTCCGACACGCCTTTCAAGGTTCGTCCTGCGTCTTTCGCAAGCAAGATTCGATTTCAGCGACCAGCTTGTCCACGCATACGAAAGCGAGCGAGAAACCGGCAGTCTTTTCAATTTCGTGCCGGTCGTCTTCGGTCTCGGCATACTGACTTATTTCTCGATTGCCTCCGAACCCCTGGCATCCGTTGTCTGGGCAAGTGCTGCAGTCGCGGGCGTGCTGGCATGGCGGATGAAGACCAGGGGCGCGACCTATCTGGCGCTGGTCGCTCTGGCGCTTTTCCTCGCCGGCATGGGCGCCGCGCAATTACGCACCTGGGCGGTTTTGGCGCCCAAGATCGATAGGCATATGACGGCCGAAATCACCGGACTTGTGCTGGAGAGGGACGGTAATGCGCGTGGTTCGCCGCGCTATCTGATCCGCCCGACCGCCATATCCGGACTTGGGGCCGACGAATTGCCTGCCCGAATCCGGCTGTCGGCTTCGTCCGGCAAGCAGCGGTTCAACCCGGGTGAAGCCATCGCCGGCAAGGCACGACTGATGCCGTTCAACGGTCCGGCCTATCCGGGCGGATACGATTTCGGCTTCTTCGCCAGCTATGACGGGCTGGGCGGCACCGGCTTCTTTCTGGGCGCGCCGAAACCGGGGCCGGTCATCGCGCGGGAAGGGATTCGCGAGCGCGCGGGAATAGTGCTCGACCGTTTCAGACAGGCGATCGGCACCCGCATCCGCGCCGGTCTTCCGGGCGAGGCCGGCGATATCGCGACCGCGCTGATCACGGGCGACCGCAGCGGCATCGACAACGCGACGGCGGAAAGCCTGCGCCAGTCCGGTCTTGCCCATGTCCTGGCGATATCCGGGCTGCACATGGCGCTTGTCGCGCTGACCGTGGTGTGGGGCCTGCGATGGATGCTGGCCTGGTCACCGACGCTGACGCTCAACCATTCCATCGCCAAATGGGCGGCGGGCATGGGCCTTGCGGCGGCGACGGTCTATCTAACGATCTCCGGAGCCTCGGTCGCCACGCAGCGTGCATGGATGATGATCGCAGTCATGCTGATCGCGTCGCTTGCCGACCGGCGCGCGGTGACCATCCGGAACGTCGCCATTGCCGCGTTCCTCATTCTGGTGGCGTCGCCGGAGAGCATTCTCGAACCGGGATTCCAGATGTCGTTCGCCGCCGCAGCCGCACTGGTCGCCGCCTACAGCGCGTTGCGCGAACGCGGCATGAGACGCGGACGCAACCTCGCGGAATCAGGCTGGGTCCGGCGTCTGGCCGGTTTCGTCCCGACCTATCTGGGGGGCATCCTCTTCACCAGCCTCGTCGCGGGGCTGGCGACCGGCCTGTTCGCAGCCTGGCATTTCCATCGCGTCGCGCCCCTTGGCCTGTTGGCCAATGCGCTCGCCATGCCGATTGTTTCCACACTGGTGATGCCGTTCGCACTCATCGCTGCCCTCGCCATGCCCTACGGACTGGAACGGCCGTTTCTGGGCGTGCTCGGCTGGGGCATCGAACGCATGGTGGCCATCTCCGACTGGGTCAACAATTTCGGCATGGAAGGGATAACGGGTGCCCAACCGGTAAACCTGCTCCTTGCCGGCGCCGGCGGACTGGTGCTGCTGACAATGCTCAGGACGCGCCTGCGTCTTGCCGGATTTCTGCCGCTGACGCTGCTGCCGTTCCTGGCCGCAGAAGCCAGGGCGCCGGACATCCTCGTCGCCGAGGACGGACGGACCGTCGCCGTGGCGAATGTGCAGGGGAAACTGGTGCCGCTTTATCCGCGCCGGAACCGTTTCGTCACGGACATATGGCTGAAGGCTTGGTCCGGCGGACAGGCAGGTGAAGGATCTGGTGTGCTCGGCGAGCGCTGCGACAAGGATCTGTGCATCGCAAACCTGCCCGGCGGCCAGGTGGTGCATGTGGTCTACGATCCGGACCTGCTGACACAGGGATGCGAGAAGGCAGACATTCTGCTGATGCCCAGGCTGAAATGGCTGCATTGCAAGGGCCGCGAACCTGCACTTGTTCTCAAGCGTGGCGATTTCGAGGCAGGCGGCAGTTACGCAATCCGCATATCCCGGTCACCGGATGGCAAGGCAAGCTTCAAGGCGACCGCTTCGCGGCAAGACGGCACACGACCCTGGAACCGGCGCGCGGACGTTTCTGCTGATCCTGAGCGATAGTTGCGGATCAATACCGCCTTATCAGACCCACCAGACGGCCCTGAACCTTGACACGGTCCTGGCTGAAGATGCGCGTCTCATAGGCAGGGTTGGCCGCCTCCAGAGCGATGGAAGCACCCTTGCGACGGAAGCGCTTGAGCGTGGCTTCCTCGTCGTCGACCAGCGCGACGACAATATCGCCGGCATCGGCCGAATTGGTCTGACGCACGATGGCGGTGTCACCGTCGAAAATACCGGCCTCGATCATGGAATCGCCCTGCACCTCGAGCGCATAGTGCGTGCCGAGACCGATCATGTCGGGCGGCACGGAGACGTTGCGCGTGTGGTCCTGGATGGCGGAGATCGGCACACCGGCGGCAATGCGGCCCATGATCGGAATGGAAATGGAAATCTCGCCTTCGCCGTGATCGCGACTGCCGTGATCGCGACTGGCAGGCGCAGGCCGTTTCCCGGTTTCGCCAGCCTGTGCCGGGGTGAGGTCGAGATCGCCGCGAATGACACTGGGCGAAAAGCCGCGCGGACGCTCGCCGGCCACAGGTTCGGCGCGCGGGGAGCCATAGCCCTCGGGCAGCTTGACCACCTCAAGGGCTCTCGCCCGGTTGGGCAAACGGCGGATGAAGCCCCGTTCCTCAAGCGCCGTGATCAGGCGATGGATGCCGGATTTCGACTTCAGATCGAGCGCATCCTTCATCTCGTCGAAGGAAGGCGGAACACCTTCCTCTTGCAGACGCTCATGAATGAAAACGAGCAATTCGTGCTGTTTGCGGGTCAGCATGGCCTGTATTCTCCAATGCCCCGCGCATAAAGGGGCCGTTCCTCGCAGCCGGCTTCAAAGGCATTCGACAGGACGCCCGAGGCCGGACCGATCACCGTCAATTCTCCGAAACGTTCCCGGAAACACGGGCGGCGTACTGAAACAAATCACGAACGTGTTTATCATGTTCGTGACATGTTCCGCAAGAACAAAATGAGAAAACGCTGATTTTGTAGCGTCGAAAATTAACGCTCCAAACTGGCGTGCTGATTGCGGACCCTATGAACGAGACTTTGCACACATTTTATCAATAGCTTAGCAGCCTCGCGGGCAGCAGTTAATTTTCGCCATAGGTCCGCAATCGCGATCAACGAGCGTTAATTGTCAACAGTTTGTATTTGTTGGAAATATTGCGGACCGAGGTTGCCGGCATGGTTCCATAATGTCAGGATTGCGGACCCTATTGCGGACCTAGCGCGTTTTGCGAGATCGGGGTTTTACCTCTCGCCTGGTAGCCACATCACTTAGGGCTTCGCGTTCTTCCTTTAATTCGATCACTCGTTCAATTCTTCGGCGTTCATAAGCTATGGAAATTTGGTCGGCCAGGTGGGAGGCAGCGGACAATTTATCGAAGTAACTAGCCGACTCGTGATCTTTCTCTATCGCGTCCCCCGGCTCTAATTTTTCAATATTATCACCGAATACATCAAGAAGAGATTGCCATAGCGACCATTTATCTGGCCGTATTTTGTCGTCAAGCAAGTAGTCTAAATCAATTCTCAGCTCGCTACATATTTTAAGCAGTACATCCGCTGGCATTCGAGTTCGACCGGACATGTAGTTTTGAAGCGAGCGATACGGCACTCCTGCCGCAACGCTCAACTGACGAAGGTTCCAATGCGCCAAATTCATTCCGCGCTTGATGCCGTCGAGAATCGCCTTCTCCAATTCAGACATTGAGAAACACGCTATGATGGTGTACGTTTTGTTGCATGAGGCACCAAATCTTTCGCACAATCGAATTCGTGGTTAGGGCGTCACCTGACCTTTACACCGCTGTGAGGGCTGGATTTGTAAATCAGGGAACCACCCTCAACAAGTGGTGCCAAGCCAACGGCTTGAACCGCCAGACTGTCGAAAAGGCACTGAAGGGTGAACGAGCGAGCAAGCGATCACTCGAAATTATTTCCAGAGTCGTTGCTGCCGCACTTCCAGATATAGACAAGGCTGCCTGATGGATTGGATATCCAGCCGCGAATTTGCGCAGTGCGGCGGCTTAGCGGATCGTGTTGCAAGACGCGTTCTCTCCAATGCGCTCTCGGGCAAAGCTTGGCGTGGTGTCCATCTTCGCGTCCGCCAGGTTAAAGGGCGCGGAGGCCGATCGGGCACGCAATATGAAGTCGCGGTCACGTCGCTGCCCACTGAATTGAAGACTGCCTTACAGCCCTCTCAAAGGCCATTTGAGGCACCTTCAAATCTCAACTCTCTAACGGCCAGCGGCCGCCGTCGTCGCTCGGATCGTGGCAAACGTCGAGTCTACATATCCCGCAAATGGGATGCAGAAATCGGTCTGTCCGATCTGGCTCGGGAAAACATCGCAACCGACCTTGAAGACTATCGCAATGGCCTGTGGAAGAGCGGCGCCGAAAACAAGGTCATTCAGGCTCTCTGCTCGCACAAGCTGAAAGAGCTGTGTGCGGTGAGGGACGTTACCGTCCCGGAACCCGAACTGGAACGGGTCTGCAAGGTCACGCGAGACTGGGTGTTGCGTGGTAGACATTTCCGGAAGGTCTGGGAGCTCCGGAACGATCACCGCGCCTACGACAATTCAGCACCGGTTGCCATGCGTAGCGTGGCAGGAATGCGGCCTATGCAATTGGTCGTCGGCGACGTGCACCATATGGACGTTCGTATCCAGCGATCGGATGGCTCGACCGCTACTCCCAAGCTGATCTGCTGGCTGGACGTGGCCACAATGCGGGTGCACGTCGACCTGATGCTGTTTGACGGAAGAGCCGGAGTGCGGCAACAGGACGTTGGTTTTTCTCTCATCAACAGCTGGCGCCGGGCCGATTTCGGCTGCGCGGAGATGTACCAGCTCGACAACGGTTCGGAGTACAAGATTGTCGAGCACTTCAACGATGCGCTCAAACTGACCTATGACTACCGGAACGGACAACCTTCAAACCGAATTTCCCAAGTACAGTACTCGATAGCCTACAACGCTCGTGCAAAACGCATTGAGCTCCTGTTCCATCATCTCGAAAAGCATTTCTTCTCTCTTCTGCCTGGCTATATCGGCGGCAATCGCATGGCCCCACGGCTTGAACGGCCGGGCAGCATGGTGCGCCCGTTCACTGGATCGTTTGAGGAACTGGCCGCAGCCGTTCAGGCGATGCTTGCCGCGTATCACAATATGCCGGTTGGCGGAAACTATGGCGGTCGCACGCCGAACGAGCTGTTGGCGGAACATGTGGCAAATGGCTGGACCGCTGCCATCTTTGACGCTTCCCATGCGCTCGCGATCGGCTGCAAGGTGGAGCGCCGGCGCCTGGACGGCGGCTGCTTCACCATCAGGGGTGTGCCTGGGCGGTACCACCATGATGCGTTGCTTAATGTGCACGACTCTCACGTATGGGTACATGTTTCGAAGCTGATCCCAGAAAATCCGGAAGTACGGGTCGATCAGGATGCGAATGGCTCCTTTCTTTGCGTCGCGAAACGAGAGGACCCAACCTACTATCTGGACGGCAATGCGGCGCGTGAACGGCAACGCCGCCGCCGCGCCCATTCCAGCGCATTGCGCGAGCTTGGGCGTAGCGCGCCGGACATCGATCCCGCCACCGAAGTGATCGCGTTTGGAAAGGCCAAGGGCGGACCGAAAGTGAACGCTCCTGACGCCGTCATTCGACCGATCGATGCACATCCGCGGTTTCAGCCGAGGGCAGAACTCCCGGACGGAAGCCCCGAGCCTGAAACGGACTCGCGGGAGGCAATTGAAGCAGAACGGGCACGTAGAATGGCGTGGCTGGACAGGGTCGAAGCCAGGGAAGCGGAGAGGAGCGCGAAGAACAGTGAATGACGCATCGGCAGTCCCGTTCTTTTCCGAGACAACAATGGTTCGCGAAATTCAGAGGCGAGCTCACTTCGCGATGCAGGGGCTTAATCCCGTGCTTGTTATCGGCAGCGCCGGAACTGGCAAGACTGAAGCTCTGCGCCATTTGAGCAATGTGTTTCCGCGCTCATGCGTCTGCACTGTCGATCCGGCCGACCGATCTCCCCTGGGGATGGTTACAATGCTGCGGCGATCGATGGGTTTTCGTGAGCAAGGCAGATATCACCGCGACATTCGTCACGAGGTAGTGAGCACCCTCCATGAGTTGCGGGAAAATCCGTGTGTTTTCTCCGGAAGAATCGAGCCCATCATGTTTTTGGTGGATGAAGTAAACAATCTGGAACCCCGAGCGCTCAAAGACCTGCTCGACATCGTTACCACTACCGGACACGCGATGGTCATGGCAGGCAATCAGGAAAGTCTTTCTCGGTCCGACATCGGGAAGCGTAAGATCTCCATTCACGAGTTCGAACAGATAAAGTCGCGGATCGGGATGAAGATCGACATGCTGCCGCCGTCGAGTTCCGATCTTGTAAGCATCGCTTCAAAGCCGTTTTTCCGGCTGCGAGGAGAGAGGGCACTTCAAGGTGCCGTCAACTACGGCCTTGGTCGCGATATTCGCCAGATGGTGGAAGTTTTGAAACTGGCCGGTTTGCTGGCGGGTGAAGGCAAGCCAGTCCAGGCGGACCACCTTTGGGAGGCAGTTGAAGGTCGCGACGGTGCAGAAGGCGTGAAGATCATGGAGAGGAAGGCAGCGTGAGCGAGGACGCAAACAAACTCAATCTGGACGATCTCTCGCGGGATCAGCTGAAAGCCATCATCAAACATCAAGCGCAGCTGGACGAGGTGCGCCGGGCAGCAAACAATACATTGCTGATGAAGATCAGCACGATGGCCGGCCAAATCACCGAAGACGACAAGAAAACCGCGACGTTTGCCGAGAATGTTATTGAAACGCTTAACGACTGGTCGGGATTCCTCAACTCGGTGACCACGGCCTCTGTCGAAGAAATCGACCGTATCGGCGTTGGCCGGTCACCAGAATCAACAATCAACTGATCCGCCTCCCGCCGATGCGCTTTTAAAGCCCTCTAAAGGGGGGCTACGGCGCGGCGGCGGCATAGATGGAATGCACATGCCGCTCAACAGGGAAGGCCGCCATTTGGCGGCCTTCTATTCAATTCGCATGCAGTTCCCGTTACGAAAGCGCTACGATCGGCGAAATCGCCTCTTTGGCGGGTTCTGTGACCAGGTGAAGAAGGATCGCAAGTTCTTCCGGGTCAGTTTGGTGCAGATCGTTCTTGCCTGGTCTCGAAATTTCGAGCAGAAGGCTTTCGATCGCACCCAACGCCTTCAACGTCTCGTTCACGGTGTCGATTGCCCGAAAGAACTGCACGGCATCGGGAATACGATCGGTTGGAATACCTGGCGGTGTTCTGGGTTTCATGGTTCGCTACCTATTTCTAATTCGCTCCGGACGGCGAAGCACCGGGAGCTAGAAACCTGTAGCGAACAGGCGCGGTTATTCCCGCAAGGGTCTTGTATTGGCCGCACTCCCGGCGCGGGGAGATATGGCGGGACTCTGAACCTGACGCAAGACCGCATTTCGTGGCCCGTTGACGGAGGGCCGACCGTCGCTATGGTGTTTCTAGCACCACCGAACAAGATATCCCAATTCGCCCAGATGTAAACTTACCCGCACACCCGCGCGGGTTATTTCTGTTGGGATAGGCCGGTATTGGTCGGGACATGCTTTTGGCTCACCCGACAGTACAATCAACCGTGGCGATTTCAGCGTCCCATAATTTGCACATCGCTCGATCCGCGCCGGACGCTCGAACCCATATTGAGTGGTCGTATTCTGGAAAGCTCTATCGCGCCCGGATCGAGGCGAGCGCACTGCCCTACGTCGCGGCACTGGGCGCTGACCGTGCGGCCAACCTGTTTCTAAAGCTGGGCGGGGGCGAAGCGTACTTTTCGAAGAAGCCCTACTCCGAGAGCGAAGGAATGGTCGTCAGTGCAATCGGCCGTGAAGGCTCTCACGCACTCAACACGGAACTGGGTCCAATCCAGCACCGGGTGCCTCTCGCCAATCATTTTCTCATTCGCCATCTCCGCTCAAAACGCAAGAGCGTTGCCGCCATCGCAAGAATTGTTCGCTGTGCCGAACCGACCGTGCGGAAGGTGCTCCGCACCGGAAAAGTCGTGGAGCAGTTCGAACTGGACAGTCCCGCTTCAGGAAAGGAAGCCCAATGATCATCAATACTCAAACGCTTGACGCCGCCTACACCGGATTCAAGACGCTCTTCAACCAGGGCTTTGAAGGTGCCAAATCCATCACGCCGGAAATCACTACGAAGGTTCCATCTTCGATGGAGAAGGAAGTGTACGGCTGGCTGGGTCAGTTCCCCGGCATGCGCAAATGGGTTGGTGACCGCATCATCAAGAATCTCGTTGCCCACGGCTTCACGGTCGTCAACGAGCTCTTCGAGGATACCATCTCGATCCCGCGCACGAAGATCGAAGACGATTCGTACGGTGTCTTCTCAAGTTTCTTTGTTGAGATGGGCCGCGCTGCCGCCGAGAAACCGGACGAAATCGTTGCCAACCTGCTCCTGAACGGTTTCGATCAGCAGTGCTTTGACGGGCAATATTTCTTCGACTCGGATCATCCAGTTCGCACCGGTGACAACGACTATGTATCCGTCAGCAACGTGCAATCTGGCAGCAGCGCCCCCTGGTTCCTGTTGGACACCAGCAGGGCGATCAAACCTATCCTCTGGCAGGAGAGAATTCCTTTCAGCCAGTTCCAGCGCCTCGACAGAGACAGCGACCACAATGTGTTTTTCCAGGATGAGTACATCTATGGCGTCAGGGGTCGTGGCAATGCCGGCTACGGGCTTTGGCAGATGGCCTTTGGCTCCAAGGCGACGCTCGATGCAGACAACTACGAAGCAGCTCGTGTGGCGATGATGGGGTTCAAGGGCGATGAAGGCCGTCCGTTGGGAATCATGCCCAACACCCTCGTCGTTCCGCCCAGCCTGGAAAAGAAGGCACTCAACATCTTGAACGCCGAGCACCTAGAGAACGGTGAAAGCAACGTCTATCGCAACACGGCGAAGCTGATCGTCACACCCTGGTTGTCTGCATAATGCCCCAGCTGATTGCCGGCGTGTTCATCCCCACGCTGTTCGTGATCACAAATTCCTACGCGATCACCATGGCGCTGTCACTCGCCATCGGCTACGCGGCGACGGCCTATGCGCTCTACGCGCTGAACGACCTGCTGTTCACGCCCGAAACGCCGAAGGTGCCGAAGCCCGAGGACGGCAAGTACAATCTGAAACAGAACGTGCCGTCGCTCGCCTATGTGCTGGGCCGCGTCCACAAGGGCGGCGACTATGTCTTCCTGGAGGAAGCCGGCGGTGTCGCTACCCATATCACCGTCGTCGCCGGCCACTCGATCAACGGCTTCGTGCGCCACCGCCTGCACGACGAGGACGTGACGCTGGAGGAAGACGGCGCCGTGGCGACGCCGGCGCATTTCCAGTCGAAGGTCAATCTCCAGACAAGAGATGGCGCTGACGCCGAGACGGCCTATGCCGACGTGGTGGCAGCGTTTTCCTCGATCTGGACGGCCGACCATCGCGGCGACGGCCTCGCCTCGGTGCTGATGCAGTGCGAGACCGTGGCGGCCGAGAAGTACCAGAAGGTCTACCCCCAGCAGATGCCGGTGCAGACGCACGTGATCGAGGGCAATGACCAGCTCTACGACCCGCGCACCGAGACCTATGGCTATTCGACCAATCTGGCGCTGTTCCGGCTGTGGCACCTGACCCACCCGGTCGGCGGCAAGCTAACCCTTGATGACATGTATCTGCCAGATTGGGCAGCGGCCGCCGATGTCTGCGACGAACAGGTCACCAATCGCGACGAGGAGACCGAGAACCGCTACCATGGCGGGCTGTGGTTCCGAGCCGACAACAACCCGGTCGAGGTCGGCCGCACCATCGACCAGGCGGGCGAGCTGATTTGCTACGAGCGGCCGGACGGCAAGGTCGGCGTGCATGCCGGCAAATTCGTCGAGCCGGATATCCGCCTGACCGAAGCCGACATCCTGACGCTCTCCTACGATGCGAACAAACGCCAGGCGACGACGGTTCTGGCCGTGCGCGGGCAGTACACCAATCCGGACGCCAACTATGTGACGGCCGACGCCGCGCCCTATGGCGACCCCTACATCGACGGCGACAACGAGCGCACCAGGACGATCAAGAACCAGGCCGTGCAGAGCCACAATCACATGGCCCGGCTGGAGAAGATCGCCTACATCCGCGCCAACGCGCCACGGGTGACGGTACTGGCTCACTACGATTCGGCAAAGGACGTGCCCTATCGCCGGTTCATCCGGGTCCATGTTCCACCGCGCCTTGACGAGGCGGTGATCGAGCTCACGGGCCGGCCGCGCCTGTCGCTGCGCAATCTGACGGTCGAGTTCCAGGGCATTGTCGTGCCGGCGACGCTCTACGATTTCGACGCGGCAACCGACGAAGGCGTGCCCGGCGGCGTCATTGAGGCGGTCGAGGCAAGCGGCGTGCCGGACCCGGTCAATTTCGACGTGGTGATCCAGACGGAAGTCGTCTCCGGCGGCGGCACGGCGGCCTACGCGCTGGCGAGCTGGGATGCGGTCTCCGACGCGCTGGTCTACGAGCTCGAATGGGAGCCTTCGGCGGGCGGCACCAAGCAGTCGGTGACCTCGGTCGCCGGCGAGACGGAAGTGCGCTCCGGCTTTCTGGCCGACGGCGTCGAGTACAGGTTCCGCCTGCGCACCTGGTCGGCCGGCGTCACCTCCGACTGGACCGACTATGAGCTGCGTACCGCGACGGCCGACCCGGTCGCGCCTGCCGCCGTTACCGGTGTGTCCGGCACGGGCGGCAGCGGCAGCTTTACCTTCGACTGGACCGCGCCCAACAGCGGCAACTATTTCGCGGCGCGGCTCTACCTCAATACGGCGGACGATTTCGGGACGGCGACACTGGTCGCCACCGAATACGGTGCGCCGAGCGATGTCGAGAACCGGGAAATCACCGGGCTTTCGGCGGACGACTATTACGGCTGGGTCGAGGCGATCAACGCCTCGGGCGTCGCCGCCTCGCCGGTCGCGACCGGCGTGAAGACGGTGAGCTAGAGTAGGACGGGCAACAGGGGATTATTATGACCGGGATCCGTATTGACGTCACTGGTGCCGAGGACGCGATTGCGAGACTGGGGGAAGCCGCTGCCCGGCTCGACAATCCCATGTCGCTCTACAATGATATTGGCGCCGCGCTCGTAGTTTCCACTCAGGCCCGGTTCGAGCGCGAGGAAGACCCGCAGGGTAATCCCTGGCCGCCGTCGATCCGCAAGCTGGTCGAGGGCGGTCGAACGTTGTCCGATACGTTGGGTCTCGTGAACTCGATCACTCATGAAGCAAGTCAGGAAGGCGTTGCGGTCGGTACGAACAAGATCAGCGCTGCTGTTCACCAGTTTGGAGCCACCATCAAGGCTAAGACGGCAAAAGGTTTGCGCTTCCGTCTGCCGGGCGACAACGATTTCCGCATTGTTCAGCAGGTCACCATTCCGGCGCGCCCCTTTCTCGGCCTCGACACAGACGACGAAAATGCGATTGAGCACATTGTCAGTGACTGGCTTTCGTCAACCTTTGATGAGGATTGATCGCAGGTGAAGTGATCTAAAGATTTTGGGAAACAGTGCCGCCCAATCTCGTTCTCCGGGCTGTACTGTCAGGTGTCGTGTCGTGGCGACACCGAAATGCCGTCTGACGAGGCAGGCGGCAAAACGGAAGGGTGGCTGTCTTTCGAGGTACTCCAGGGCCCGTGGCAGCCACCCTTTCTAGGATTTGTGGATGGACCATTCCGAGACCACATGTAAGAGGTGCGGCCGGCCCGTTTTGGTTGCGGGGATGGTAGCCATCACCACGGGCGAATATCGCGCTTTGGTGGAGAGGAAAGCAGAGGCTGATGTTGCCCATCTGCTCTCCGATCTAATGCAGTTGCCGTCCCGTTCGAAAATTTTGCGAAATCTTCCAATGGCCGCATTTATTCTTTCCTTGCCCCACACGTTGACGCTTGACGAGATTCTCGAAAGGTGTCGCGTGTCGTTTGACAGCGACGCGCCATCGCGATCGACGTTGCACCGATTTCTTCAATCGGCGCGTGCCACTCTAGAGGGCCGTTAAAGCCGGATTAAAGTGCGGTTTTCCGGGCAAATTCAGTGTGAAACCGCCTACGGCAGCCTAAAACCACCTAATCCCGTAATTATCGACACGGCCCTTTTAATTACCGACACCACAATTTGCTTCAGATTTCCCGCAAGAGAATGACCCGGCACGCGTCGCCTTCGGCGGCTGGCGGCGCATCAACCGGACGGATCAGCAAAACATCGGCGCGCGCCATGAAGGCAAGCATCGAACTGTCCTGAACGGGCAGGGGTTCCACCACCAGCTTGCCGTTGTCGCGGCGCGTGGCGCTAGCGCGTACGTAATCCTCGCGCTCTCCATTGG
>JAGRLL010000042.1:3389-21849 GCA_020441855.1 Nitratireductor sp. | reverse complement strand
GCCTGCGGCCATGACGGCCACACGGCAATGCTGCTAGGCGCGGCGCGCTATCTGGCCGAGACGCGCAATTTCTCCGGCAAGGTGGCGGTGATCTTCCAGCCGGCCGAAGAAGGTGGTGCCGGCGGCAAGGCGATGGTCGACGACGGGATGATGAGCCGGTTCGGCATCGACGAGGTCTATGGCATGCACAACATGCCCGGCCTTCCGGTCGGGCGTTTTGCGATCCGGCCCGGGCCGATCATGGCGGCGACCGACGAGTTCAAGGTCACGATCAATGGCAAGGGCTCGCATGCGGCGATGCCGCATCTGGGCATCGACGTGATTGCGATTGCTGCCGAGATCATTGGCGCCTTGCAGAAGATCGTGTCGCGCGAGACCGACCCGGTGGATGCGCTGGTCGTGTCGGTGACGCAAATCCAGGGCGGCTTCGTGCACAATGTGCTGCCGGACAATACGTGGTTTTCCGGTACGGTGCGTTCGCTTAGCCCGCAAGTGCGCGACATGGCGGAACGGCGCATCGGCGAGATAGCGCGCGGCATTGCCATGGCGCATGGCGCGACCGCGGACTACGTTTACGAGCGTAGCTACCCGGTGACGGTCAATCACGGGGCGCAGACGGACAAGGCGATCGATGCGGCGCGCGCGGTCGCGGGGGATGCTGGCATCATCACCGACATGCCGCCTCTGCTCGGCGGCGAGGATTTTTCCTACATGCTGCTGGAGCGCCCCGGCGCGTTCATTTTCACGGGCAACGGGGATTCGGCCGGGCTGCACAACGCCAGATACGATTTCAACGACGAGGCGATCCCACACGGTGCTTCGTACTGGGTGCAGCTTGTCGAGCGCCTGATGCCGGCGGCCTAGCCCACCGGTAGCGCGCTGCTCTCCTTGATCGTGTCGAGCACGATGGAACTCTTGACGGTCTGCACGGCCTCGTGCGGCATCAATTCGTCGTTGATGATCGCCGACAGCTCCTTGAGATTTCGGACCGTCAGCTTGATCAGGTAATCCATCTCGCCGGTCATGGAATGGGCCTCCTGCACATTGCCGAGCCGCTTCATGAGCTCAGCGAACTTTCGTGCGTTGTCGCGATTGTGCGTGTTGAGCATCACCGAAACGTAGACGGTGAGGTCGAAACCCAGGCTTTCGCGGTCGAGCCTTGCCGGATAACCGGCGATTACACCTGTTTCCTCCAGCCTCGAACGCCGACGCGAGCATTGCGAGGCCGACAGGTTCACCTTTTCGGCGAGTTGCTGGTTGGTCAGCCGGGCATCTTCCTGCAAGGCTGCGAGAATGCGGATATCGAAAGAATCAAGATCGGTCATTTTGTGCAATAATAGTTAAAACTATGCATGGATCGTGCATATTTTGTACCTATTGCGCGCGCAATGCAATCCACGTGCATCGATAATGCGCTATCATCTTCCCGTTCAATTCGTGACGGAGGATGACGATGGGCCCTTTCCCGCATGACGCGCCACAAGCGAGGATCACGCCGGACAATCCGGCTGGAACCGACGGTTTCGAGTTCGTCGAGTTCGCACATCCCGATCCAGGGGAACTGGAAGTCCTGTTTGCGCGCATGGGTTACGCGCCGGTCGCGCGACACCGGACGAAGGCGATCACTCTCTGGCGTCAGGGCGACATCAATTACATCGTCAATGCGGAAGCCGGCAGCCATGCCATGCGCTTCGTCGACGAGCACGGCCCGTGCGCGCCGTCGATGGCCTGGCGTGTCGTCGATGCGCAACATGCCTTCGAGCATGCGGTGGCCAGGGGCGCGACGCCTTACGAGGGCGACGACAAGACGCTCGACGTTCCCGCGATTGTCGGCATTGGCGGCTCGCTGCTCTATTTCGTCGAACAGTATGGCGAGAAGGGCTCGACCTACGACGAAGAATTCGAGTGGCTCGGCGAGCGAGATCCCAGGCCGGCGGGCGTGGGCTTTTACTACCTCGACCACCTCACCCATAACGTCTATCGCGGCAACATGGACAAGTGGTGGGCTTTCTACCGGGAGATGTTCAATTTCGAGCAGATTCATTTCTTCGACATCGAGGGCAAGCTGACCGGCCTCGTGAGCCGCGCCATCACCTCGCCCTGTGGCAAGATCCGCATTCCGCTCAACGAGTCGACCGACGACAAGAGCCAGATCGAGAGCTATCTGAAGAAGTACCGGGGCGAGGGCATTCAGCACATCGCGGTCGGCACCGAGAACATCTACGACGCCACCGACCGGCTGGACGGCAAGGGGCTCAAGTTCATGCCGGGCCCGCCGCACGCCTATTACTCGATGAGCGTGGATCGCGTGCATGGCCATGACGAGCCGCTGGATCGCATGGAGAAACATGGCATCCTGATCGACGGAGAAGGCGTGGTCGGCGGCGGGGAGACCAAGATTCTGCTGCAGATCTTCTCCAGGACCGTGATCGGCCCAATCTTCTTCGAGTTCATCCAGAGGAAGGGCGATAACGGCTTCGGCGAGGGCAATTTCCGGGCCCTGTTCGAATCGATTGAGCGCGAGCAGATCGAATCGGGCGAACTGAAGCTCGACGCCGCCGAATAGAAGTCGCGGCTTGCGCGCAGACAAGGCGCATTCGTGCGGGGCACATTCGTGCAAGGTGCGATGGTGTGCGAAAAGACACGGCGGCACGCCGGCGAGAAGCCCATATCGGGTTCAGGAACAGCACTCCGGCTTTCCTGATCTCCTCCCCGAAGGGCCGACCCGGCCCGCCTACCTGATTACCCCGGCCTCGCGCCGGGGTTCTTTTTTGCCCCAGGGTCTATTCGTCCCAGGCTTCGGAGATGCGCCGCTGCAATTCGTCTGGATTGAGAAGCACGATGGCGCCCTTGGTCTTCATGATATGCCCCTGCTTCTCGAGTGCATTGAGTTCGCGCGAGACGACCTCGCGGCGCGTGCCGATGCGATCGGCCAGTTCGCGCTGGATCGGCGGCGGGGTGACGGAGCGCTGGTCGGGGTGCCCGGCGCGGGGCTTGGACAGGCGCAGCAATTCCGAATAGAGGCGATGCTTGGCTTGCAGAAAGGAATGTTCGGCCAGGCGCATGTTGAGATCGCGCACGCGACGCGCCAGCATGCGCATCACCTTCAGGCTGACATCTGGCGAATCGGCAAGGACCTCGAGGAAGGTCTTCTGCGGCATGATGCAAATGCGCGAGCGGGTCAGCGTGGTGACGTTCGCCGAGCGCGGCCAGCCGTCGATGGCGGCAATCTCGCCGAAGAACTCGCCATCGGCCATTTCGTTGAGGATCACTTCCTTGCCGACCGCGATGCGATGGATGATGCGCACCTTGCCATTGATGACGAAACGCACGTCCGTCGTCTCGTCCTCGACATCGATCACCAATTCATGTGGATCGTAGTCCTTCCAGAAACAGCTGCGTGCGTGGCGCTGGGAGATTTCTTCGGAAAGTTCCGAGAAGAGCGGAATGATCGACAATGTCTGCATCGCAAAAAACCGGCCAGGGGGTTCAATCTGATTTCAGGAAATCGGCATGGTGTGGAATTATGTCGCAAACAATCCCGTCAGCGCAATGTGGACAGGTCACAAAATGGCGGTTTGCGAATCAGGGTGCGTGAAACTTCGCTCGCGCAACCGGTCCGGGAAAGGCATTTGACGAGGCGCAGGCCATCTTCTTTCGTAACGTCAAAGAGTTAGCGATGCGGCGTGCGCGGCGAAGTTACTATCTGTTTACGATTTGAAAAGCGTTTTGCGCCATTATGAAACCGATTCCTCGGCGAATCGGAGAAATACGGGGCATGGACCTCAAGGAATTGCAGCAGCGCTTCGCTGAAACCAGGAAGCTGCCGGACCCGGTCTACGAATCGGTTGTCCGGGCGCTGCACGACGACATGCGCGCATTGTTCGTCGGCAAACTGAGCGTGTTTCTGTCCTGCTTCGTCATCTGGTACCGCTCCGGCGACCCGCTGCTGCTCACGCTTTCTCTGCTCATCGTCTCGGCGGGTATCCTGCGGCTGTGGGCGACGCTGCGTTTCCATCGCAATGTCGGCGACAAGCCCACGCGTGCCGAACTGAGCCGCTGGGAAGTCTGGTACAATGCCTGGGGCGCCGCCTTCGTTGCCCTGCTGGGCCTGTTCTGCTTCACCACGCTGGCGCGCAGCTCCGACAGCATCATCCATCTCTTCGCCATCTCGATGATGATGGCCTACATCATCGGTATTTCCGGCCGCAATTTCGCTTCGGAAGTGGTCGTGCGCAGCCAGGTCGCCGCGGCGTCGATCCCGATCTCGCTGGGGCTGCTGCTGTTCGGGGATATCTATCACGCCATTCTGGGCCTGATGCTCATCCCGTTCTTCGTGGCGCTCAACTCGATTTCGTCGCGCCTGCGCCAGATGCTGTTCAGCGCCGTGCTGACCGCTATGGACAACAAGACCATCGCCGACCGCTTCAACGTCGCACTTTCCAACGTGTCGCACGGCATGGCGATGTTCGATACGGACGCGAACTTCGCGGTGGTGAATTCGCGCTTCGCGGGGCTGTGCGGCCTTGATGAAGATACCGAACTGGTCGGCACAGAACTCGATGCCCTGCCTGAAAAGGGCGCGATCGTGGAGACCGACAAGGGGCCGCTGACGCTGCGCGAAGTGCTTCAGAAGTGCCTCCATGACGGCAAGCACGCGCAGTTCAACCATTTGCTCACCGATGGACGGGTCATCGAGGCCAAGTACAATCCGATGGAGAGCGAGGGCGGCGTTCTCGTCCTTGAGGACATTACCGAGCGCGTCAACACGGAAAACGAGATTCGCAAGCTCGCCAGCTTCGACCCGCTCACCCATCTGCCGAACCGCCGCTTCTTCATGGCCGAGGTCAATCGCATCCTCGGCGGCGTGGACGGACTCGATCCCTGCACCGTGTTCTTCGTCGATCTCGACAATTTCAAGGACATCAACGACACGCTCGGTCACACCGTCGGCGACAAGCTGCTGTGTTCGGTCGCGTTGAGAATGCGCTCCTCCATGCCGGAAAAGGCGATGGCCTGCCGCTTCGGTGGCGATGAATTCGTCGTTGTCGTGCCGGGCAGGGTGCCGCGCAAGGAATGCACGGAATTCGCCGAGCGTCTGATCGAGGAAATCTCCAAGCCGGCGCTCATCGACGGCAACCAGCTCATCGTCGGCGCCTCCATCGGCATCGCACAATGCCCGGCCAACGGCAACGATTACAGCCAGCTCCTTAAGGTTTCCGACGTTGCGCTCTACGACGCCAAGGCGCGGGGCCGCGGCTGCTATTCCTTCTATACCGAAGAGCTTGGCGACATCATCCGCGACCGCAGGCATCTCGAAAACGATCTGCGCCGGGCGCTGGACCGCAACCAGTTCGAATTGCACTACCAGCCGCTGATCAATCTGGCCGAGAACCGCATCACCGCCTTCGAGGCGCTGGTTCGCTGGAACCATCCCGAGCGCGGCATGATTTCGCCGAGCTTGTTCATCCCGATCGCCGAGGAGATCGGCTTCATCACCCAGATCGGCAAGTTCGTGCTAGAAACGGCGACCCGCCAGTGCATCCAGTGGCCGCACGACATCTCCGTCGCGGTGAACGTCTCCTCGCTGCAATTCCAGCAATCGGACGTGTGTTCGGTCGTCGGGGCCGCGCTCGCCAAGAGCGGGCTGAGTGCCAGCCGGCTCGAGGTCGAGGTGACGGAATCGGCCATGCTGGAGAACGTGGAAGAAACGACGGCGACCCTGAAACGGCTCGCCCAGACAGGCGTGCGGATTTCGCTCGACGATTTCGGCACCGGTTTCTCGAGCCTGAGCTATCTCCATACCCTGCCGCTCGACAAGGTGAAGATCGACCGTTCGTTCATCGAGAACATCCAGACGGATGAGCGTTCGCTGGTGCTGTTGTCCGGCGTCACGCATCTGGCGCACGAGCTTGGCCTGTCCATCACGATCGAGGGCGTGGAGAGCGCCGAGCAGATGGAAATCCTTTGCTCGAAGGTGCATGTCAACGAGATGCAGGGCTATCTGTTCGGCCGCGCCATCCCTGCCGGCGATGTCGCCGAATTGCTGGCAATCGGCGGTTCGTCCGACGTGATCAACGACCGTCTGGCCGTTAACTAATTCTTCCCCGAACCATAACCGTACGTAGAATCCGTTATGCTCACCTCAATTGGTGTGCGTTAACTATGTTATTTAAAAGTTGAGGCTTTTTTGAACTAACGACCCGTGCCGCCCTTTACATTGGTTAATATAGAGTTAACTTCAGATGCAGGCCATGTGTTCGGATTTGGCCTGGAAAAGGGGTGGGTAATGAGTACTGGATTGGCGCAGGCTTCACCGCGTCCATTTGCGTTGCGAATGACGGACTTGCTACAGCAGATAGACTATCGGGAAGCTGCAAGTGCGGCCGAGAAGGATCGCATCTATCAGTTGAGATACGAAGCCTATCGGCGCGAGGATGCAATCGAACCGAGCCTGTCGCGACGTTTCAGCGACAGCTACGACAAGCTGGCCAATTGCTGGAATTTCGGCATTCACATCGACAACGAACTGGTCGCCGCGATCCGCTTTCACGTCATTTCGAAGGCGCACCGCATGGGGCCGGCGCTCGACGTCTTTCCCGATATCGTCAGCCCGTTCATCGAAAGCGGCATGACGATCGTCGACCCGACGCGCCTTGTCGTCTCGGAAAGGGCTTCGCAGGATTTTCCTGGCCTGCCCTATGTCACGGTGCGGATCGCGTGCATGGCATCAGAATACTTCAACGCGCAATACTGCCTGGCCACCGTGCGCGTCGAGCACATGGCCTTCTACAAGCGCATTTTCGGCTTCGAGACGATTACCGAGCCAAGGCCCTATCCGACGCTGAAGAAGCCGATCTGCCTGATGACGGGCGACATGGATACGATCCGCGACCGCGTCGCGACGCGCTATCCGATGTTCATGTCGACGTTCACCGAAAGGCGGTTGTTGTTCGAGCGCCAGGCAGATTCCGGCCTGGACAATCTCGGCGGCACGCCTCCGCTGGTCACCAGTACGGAGCGGCTGGCAAGCTGACAACGGTATGCCCTGGGTCGTATTCGCGCGAAGCGAGGCGACCCCACGCAGGCCGGGCCACCCCTTTTCGGTTTAGCGATCGGAAACCTGCCAGCGCGGATTGATCCAGGGCTGCATGTTGGAACGAGGCAGAGGCTGGCGTCCGAGGATGAGATCGGACGCCTTCTCGCCGACCATGATCGACGGTGCGTTGAGATTGCCGTTGGTGATGCGCGGAAAGACCGATGAATCGGCCACGCGCAGGCGCTCCACGCCAATTACGTTCAGTTCCGGGTCGACGACGGCGTCTGGATCGTCTGCGGCGCCGATGCGGCAGGTGCCGCACGGGTGATAGGCGCTCTCGACATGGTCGCGGATGAAGGCATCGAGCGCTTCGTCGCTCTGGACATTATCGCCCGGTGCGATTTCCTTGCCGCGATAATCGTCGAAGGCGGGCTGGGCGAAAATCTGCCGCGCCAGCCGGACGCAATGGCGGAACTCGGCCCAGTCGTCCTCGTGGCTCATGTAATTGAACAGGATCGAGGGCGGGGTTGCGGGATCGGCGTCGCGCAGACGGATCCGGCCACGCGATTTCGAGCGCATCGGCCCCACATGGGCCTGGAAACCGTGCGATTTTGCGGGAAGCTTGCCGTCGTAGCGGATGGCCACGGGCAGGAAGTGGAACTGGATGTCGGGATATTCGACGCCGGAGGCCGAGCGCACGAAGGCGGCGCTCTCGAAATGATTTGTCGCGCCGTCGCCCGACTTGAACAGTAGCCATTCCAGGCCAATCATCGCCTTGGAAAACAGGTTGAGGCGCGAATAGAGCGTGATCGGCTGGATGCATTCCTGCTGGACATAGATTTCGAGATGGTCCTGCAAATTTGCGCCGACGCCACGCCGGTCGGCGACAACATCGATGCCATGCTCGGCGAGATGGGCTGCCGGTCCGATGCCCGACAACATCAGCAGCTTCGGCGAGTTGATCGACGAGGCGGCAAGGATGACCTCGCGCCGCGCACCGACGCGCTCGATCCGGTCGCCGCGGCGAACCTCGACACCGACGGCGCGACCGCCCTCGACGATAACTCGCGTGGCAAGACCGCGCAGGAGGGTCAGGTTGGGCCGCTTGAGGGCCGGCTTCAGATAGGCGTTGGCGGCGGACCAGCGCCGGCCGCGCCAGACCGTCTGCTCCATCGGGCCGAAGCCCTCCTGTTTGGTGCCGTTATAGTCCTGCGTCACTTCGAAACCGGCTTGCCCGCCCGCCTCGACGAAGGCGTGAAACAGGGGATTGGCACGCTGGCCGCGCGTGACATGCATCGGACCGTTGGTGCCGCGCGCGCCATCCTCCCCACCGTGGGAATGCTCCATGCGCTGATAATAGGGTGCGACATCGGCCCAGCCCCATCCCTTTGCGCCCATTTCCTCCCAATGATCGAAATCGCGGGCGTGGCCGCGCACATAGANNAGACCATGCCGTTGATCGAGGAGGAACCGCCGACGACCTTGCCGCGCGGCGTTGCGAGCCGGCGTCCGCCCAGATGCGGCTCCGGTTCGCTTTGATAGCCCCAGTCGTAGAGCGCCATGTTCATCGGATAGGACAATGCGGCGGGCATCTGGATCAGCGGGCCGGCATCCGAGCCGCCATATTCGATGACGATGACGCTGTGCTTGCCGTCCTCGCTCAGCCGCGCGGCCATGGCCGAACCGGCCGAGCCCGAGCCTACAATGACGAAGTCAGCCTCCAGGAATTGTGCGATGGCGCCGCCGGTCATTTCTGATGCCCCTTGCTGGACTTTGTGCGGGTGGTCACTGGGACGCTCCGGGCGAATAAGCGCTCAGATGGCGTTCGAGGCATGCCTGGCAGGCACGTCTGGCTTCTGCGGCATCGGGGCCGCCGGAACGCAGCGCATGACGCACGTAGAGACCGTCGATCAGTGCGCCGAGCGTATCCGCGGCGGCGACGACCTCCCGGTCGCCGACCAGCGGGCGCAAGGCATCGACGAGATTGGACCGCAGGCGTCTGGAATAGACGTGGAACAGGCGTGCCGCCGGGCGCGACGAGCAGGCGTGCAGGTAGAATACGAGCCAGGCGGCGATGGTCTTGCGGTCGAACTGGCTTGCGGCGAACGAAGCATCGATGATCGCATCGACGCGTTCGCGAGGGGTCGATGCACGCTTGAGCCGGTCGGTCGCTTCCGCGGAAAACTCGCGCAGAAGGTGACGCATGGTGTGGATGATGATTGCATCCTTGTCGCCGAAATAGTGGAAGGCCAGCGCGGGCGACATGCCTGCGCGCCCCGCGATCTCCTTGACGGAGACGTCGAGCGATCCGTGTTCGCCGATCGTCGCCAGTGCGGCATCGATCAGGGAACGCCGGCGAGCCGGTTCTGCGCCAATCCTTGGCATGGGTTCCCCTCGATTGGGTGAAATTCTTTTTTGATTGACGAGTCAATCAAACCAACGTCAATATAGTAGTGACGGGTAGAATTGCCAATCCAAAAACAGGCTGAACAAAGAGCCGAAAGCGGTTAAAAGGCCGCGGGGCGCGACGTGAGAGCATTGGACGGCGAGGGACAGGGAATGTCCGCTCGCGTGCGGCTTTCGGAATTTCGCCCTTGTTGCCGGGGCGAGCAAAACGGAGGACAGGCCGGGTGTCACATCAGGCGGCATGGCAGGAAGATGTGCGCATTCGTATCCGGCCGGGCCGTGCCGATTCCGGCGTCAAGCTCTACGTAACCGACCGCGATGCCTTCGGCGAGGTCGGTGCGGGCTCGCGCGAATTCATGGCCAATACGCACTTCCTGCGCTATCCCGGTCTCTTCGAAGTGCTGGTGAAGATGCTGGCGGCGCAGGAGGGCGACCGTCCCCTGCGGGTATGCATCATGCCGCTGTCGGTCGGATTGGAAGCGGTGAGCTTCGTCATCGCGGGCCTGCGACAGGGCCTGTTCGAGACCAGACGGGTATCGGTCGAGGGCTTCGACATTTCCCGCAAGGCGACGGAGCTGGCGCGCTCGGCGATCTATCCGCGCCTGTTCTTTCCGGACGATCTTTCACCCTATGACGGGCTGCTGCGCGAACTCGCCGACGGCTATGTCGCGGTGGAGGGCGCCATCACGAAATACATGAATGTGCTGCCGGCATCCGACATTTTCGCGTTCGAACCGGATACGCCTTTCGACATGGTGATCTGCCTGAACCTGCTGATGCATGTCGCCGAAGAAGACCGGTCCCGGCTGGTTGAAAGCCTTGCCGCGCTCACCGCGCCCGGCGGCATCCTGTGCCTCAACAACAATCAGGAATGGCCGGTCGAACTGGTGCCCCATTTCAAGGCGTTGACCGGGCCGGGCGGCGGCTTCGTTTCCCTGCATGGAGAGGTCGAAAAGGATTGCGTCGGCGATGCGGCGAGCGCGGGAGAGCGTCCCGAATTCGCCGTCACAGATGCCAATGCGATGATCCTGCGGCGGGTGACGCCATGAGGGCACTGGGACAAGCAAGCTTGATTCGCTGGGCTGGCGTGTTACGCCTTGCGCCAGTGAATACGAGGGAACAATCGAAAAACAACTAGGGAGACCATCATGATTGCCAAGACTTTCATTCGCGGACTGGCCGCGGGCGCGCTCATGTCGGCGACGCTGGCATTGCCGGCCCACGCGAACGATGCCGAAAGCTGTTCGACGGTACGTTTCTCCGATGTCGGCTGGACCGACATCACCGCGACGACTGCGGTGACGACCTACATCCTCAAGGCGCTCGGCTACGAGACGGACATCAAGGTCCTTTCGGTGCCGGTCACGTATCAGTCGCTGAAGAACAAGGACATCGATGTCTTCCTCGGCAACTGGATGCCGTCCATGGCCGCCGACGTGAAGCCTTTCACCGATGACGGTTCGGTCCAGACCATCGCCAAGAACCTCGACGGCGCAGGCTATGGCCTTGTGGTGCCGACCTACGCGGCGGACGCCGGCGTGAAGAGCCTGACGGATATCGGCAAGTTCGCCGACAAGTTCGATCACAAGATCTACGGCATCGAACCCGGCAATGACGGTAACCGCATCGTGCTCGGCATGATCGAGGACAAGGCCAACGGACTCGACGGTTTCGAACTGGTCGAGTCGTCGGAAGCCGGCATGCTGACCCAGGCCGAAAAGGCGATGAAGGCAGGCGACTGGATCGTCTTCCTCGGCTGGACGCCGCACCCGGTGATGGGCGAGATGAAGATCACCTATCTCGACGGCATGGGTGATTCCGGCTTCGGCGCGGCCGAGGTCTACACCAATGTGCGCGCCGGTTATGTCGACGACTGCCCGAACGCGGGCAAGTTCATCTCGAACCTGAAGTTCACGCTGTCCATGGAAAACCAGATCATGGACGCGATCCTCAAGGGCGAGGACCCGGAGCCGTCTGCGGAAGCATGGCTGAAGGCCAATCCGGATGCCGTCGGTCCGTGGCTCGAAGGCGTGACGACGAAGGATGGCGGCGACGCTGCCGCTGCCGTCAAGAAGGCGCTCGGCATGTAACAAAGGCTGCGGCGGACGGGCCTCGATGCCCGCCCGCCGCGCCTTCTTGAACGCGGGCAAGCCCGATGGCGGGTGTGCCCGACCAAGGGCGGGGGACAATGGACCAGGTTCTGGACTGGCTCACCGACGACAAGATACCACTCGGCAAATGGGCCAAGGCCGCCGTCGACTGGCTGATCGACCATGGCGGTTTCTTTTTCGACTGGCTGTCGGCGGTATTGCAGATCATCATCGACGGGCTGTTGTGGTGCCTGCAAGCGCCGCATCCGCTCGTTGTCGTGGTGGTGCTCGTAGCGCTCGGCTGGTGGCTGAAGCGCAATCTGGTCTTTCCGTTCCTCGTCGCATTGTCGTTGCTGCTGATCATCAATCAGGGCTACTGGCAGGAAACGACCGAAACGCTGTCGCTGGTCATCGCCGCCTCGCTGGTGTGCATGGTGTTCGGCGTGCCGATCGGCGTGGCGGCCGCGCATCGGCCGCGCTTTTCCGCCTTCATCCGGCCGATCCTGGACCTGATGCAGACGATCCCGACCTTCGTCTATCTCATTCCCGCGCTGATCCTGTTCGGCCTCGGCATGGTGCCCGGCCTGATCGCGACCGTGATTTTCGCCGTTCCCGCACCGATCCGCCTGACCGAGCTCGGCGTCAAATCCACGCCGAAGCAGCTTGTCGAGGCGGGCCAGGCCTTCGGTGCGACACCCAGCCAATTGCTGTGGAAGGTGGAACTGCCCTGGGCGTTGCCCAACATCATGGCCGGACTGACGCAGACCATCATGCTGTCGCTTTCGATGGTGGTCATCGCAGCGCTGGTTGGCGCGCCAGGCCTGGGTGTTCCGGTGTTGCGCGCGCTCAACACGGTCAATATCGCCAAGGGCTTCGAGGCCGGTGCGATGATCGTCATCGTCGCGATCCTGCTCGACCGCTTCCTGAGGTCCGACAAGCCGAGAGAGGGCGGACAATGAGCGGCAACAGACATGCCGGCGGCGAGCCGATCGTCAAGTTCGATGCCGTCGATATCGTTTTCGGTTCGCAACCGCGTCAGGCGCTGCCGCTGATCGACGAGGGAAAGTCGCGCAGCGAAATCCAGGAAGCGACGGGGCAGATCCTCGGCGTGGCGAGCTGCACGCTCGATGTCCACGAGGGCGAGACACTGGTGCTGATGGGGCTGTCGGGCTCCGGCAAGTCGACCCTTCTGCGCTCGGTCAACGGCCTCAATCCGGTGATCCGCGGCAAGGTCGAGGTCAAGAGTGGCGGCAACTGGATCAATCCGCATGCCTGCCAGCCGGCGGAATTGCGGCGCATGCGCCGTCACACCGTGTCGATGGTGTTCCAGAGCTTCGCCCTGCTGCCCTGGCGCACGGTCGAAGAGAATGTGGGCTTCGGGCTGGAACTGGCCGGAGCCGGGGCGAACGAGATACGCGACAGCGTAAAGGCCCAGCTCGACCTGGTCGGCCTGTCCGACTGGGCCGGCAAGAAGGTGCAGGAACTGTCCGGCGGCATGCAGCAGCGTGTCGGCCTGGCGCGCGCATTCGCGACCTCCGCGCCGATCCTGCTGATGGACGAGCCCTATTCGGCGCTCGATCCGCTGATCCGTGCGCGCTTGCAGGACGAGCTGATCGATCTTCAGCATCGCCTCAAGCGCACGATCATCTTCGTCAGCCACGATCTCGACGAGGCGATCAAGATCGGCACACGCATCGCCATCATGGAAGGCGGGCGCATCGTGCAATGCGGTACCGCGAAGGAAATCCTCGACAACCCGGCGAGCGATTACGTGCGCGATTTCGTCGCCAACATGAACCCGCTGGCGGTCTGCACGGCTTCGGACGCGATGAAACCGACGGGCCGGCGGCGGCCCGGCGAGAAGAACGCGCCTACGGTCGATGTGGAAGCGTCACTGAAACGGGTGATGGAGCTCCAGCTCGAAACGGGCCTGCCCGTCTATGTGCTGGATGAAGACAAGCTCATCGGCATCATCGAGCCCGAGGACGTCCAGCGCACCTTGCTGCGCTAGGATTGAGCGCACATCTGCCTTGCTAGGCGGGAAATCGCGTGCGTGCTAGATTGCCCTCGCAGATCTCACGCGAGTGATCCGAATGTCGTCCAATGGCATGAAAGTTCTGATCGGAACGACCAAAGGCGTGTTCCTGCTGTCGGGCGGGAACGAGCGCACCGGTTGGGACGTCAGGGGTCCGTTCTGTGACGGCTGGCCAATCAATCACGTCGTTGGCGACCCGAAGACCGGTTCGCTGTGGGCGGGCGGCGGAGGCGAATGGCACGGCGCGGGCGTCTGGCATTCGCCAGACGGGGGCGAGACATGGGCCGTCACCCGGCTTACAAGGGGAACGATGGACGAATGGGCCGCCAACGACGCCGACTTCGCAAAAGCGATCGGCTGGAGCGGCGATCCGCTGCCATTCGGTAATGAATTTTCCCAGATCTGGTCCCTCGGTTACGCACATGGCGTCCTCTACGCCGGCACGAAGCCGGCAAGCCTGCTGGAAAGCAGGGATGGCGGCAAGAGCTGGACAAGGGTGGATGCGCTGACGCGCCATCCCTCCGCCGAGGCTTGGCACGGGGGCGCAGCGGGACTGGTGCTGCACACCATCGTCTCCGATCCTTCCGATCCGAAAAAGCTCTGGATCGGCATCTCCGCGGCCGGCGTGTTCGCAACCGAGGATGGCGGCGCCAGCTGGGAACGCCGCAACCGGCTATCCAATGCCGAAGCGTGCCATGGCCACGACCATCCGGCCGCACCCCGCGATGGCGAGATCGGGCATTGCGTTCACAACATGATGCTCGCACCGGGCGATGGCGATCTGCTCTACCAGCAGAACCATCACGGTGTGTGGCGTTCATCCGATGGCGGACGCAGCTGGGACGACATTACCGAAGGACTCCCTTCGACCTTCGGATTTCCGATCTGCGTTCATCCTCGCGACCCCGACACGCTTTGGACGATACCGCTCAATGGCGATAGCGCCGGCAGATTTCCTCCCGATGCGTCCGCGGCCGTATGGCGTTCGCGCGATGGCGGACGAAGCTGGCAGGACATGCGCGAGGGCCTGCCGCAGAACAGTTGCTACTTCACCGTACTGCGCCAGGCGATGGCCAGGGACGCTCGGGAGCCCGCGGGCGTCTACTTCGGGACGAACAGCGGTTCGGTATTCGGCAGTCTGAACGAGGGTACAAGCTGGCAGGAAATGGCGCGCCACCTGCCGACCATTCTTTCCGTCGAGGTTGTCGACCGCCAATCGTAGCCACACCCGTTCGGGCTGGCTGGAGAAGTGCGCCACGCTGCCGAATGCGGGTCTAGTCGCGTTTCGGCTTTTCCGCCTTGTCGCCGCTTTCCATCTCTTCGTCGTCTTCCAGAATGCGCCATGCCGCGCCATCGAGGTCGTCGTACTGGCCGCTTTTCAGCGACCACAGGAAGGCGAACAGCCCCAGCGCGCCAAGAAAAAGCGCAATCGGGATCAGGAACAGCAGCAAATTCATGACGCGTAAGGGGGAAGGTGTTTCGCCGGGGGCAAGATGGCGCCGCCACGCGTTGCATCGCGCTCGTCCGCCCCTGCCTCCGCGCCACCGCGCACCAGGTTCAGTCTGAGGGCATTGAGTGTCACCAGGACCGAGGATGACGACATGGCGAGTGCGGCGACCAGTGGCGTTGCGTAGCCGGCGATCGCAAGCGGAATGGCGATTGCGTTGTAGGCGATCGCAAGGCCGAAATTCTCGAGAATCAGCCGCTTGGCGCGCCGGGCGACATCGAGCGCAACGGGAATGGCGCGCAGATCGTCGCGCAGGAAGACGAAATCGGCCGCGTTGCGGCCAATGTCGGCGGCGTTGGACGGCGCGAAGGAAACATGGGCGGCGGTGAGCGCCGGGGCGTCGTTGATGCCGTCGCCGACCATCAGCGTGCGATGGCCCGCGTGCGCCAACTGGCCGATACGGTCGAGCTTGTCGGCAGGAGTCAGCCGGGCCGCATGCGCGGAGACGCCGATGTCGCGGGCAAGCGCGGCGACCCTGTCCTCGCCATCGCCGGAAAGGATCTCGGCCGACACGCCCGCCGCCTCAAGCGCCTGAACGGTCTGGCGTACGCCGGGACGAAGCGGGTCCTCGAAGTGGAACCGTGCCCGCTCCTTGCCATCGATGGCGAGCACGATGCCGTCGTCGGGCAGGCTGGCGTCGCGGGCCTTGCCTTCCAGCGCCCAGTCGGGCCGGCCAAGCCTGACCCTTGCATTGCCGTACATGCCCTCAAGGCCGAAGCCTGGATGTTCTGCAATCGACTCGACGGCGATTGTTTCGAGGCCGGACGCGGCCTCGGCAACGGCGCGCGAATAGGGATGGCGGCTTTCACGTGCGATTGCGCCCGCCAGCGCCAGGGCATCGGGCTCGACACCCTCGCCGTCGAGAAGGCGCGGCTTGCCGCTTGTAAGCGTGCCGGTCTTGTCGAAGACGGCATGGTCGACATCGGCCAGGCGCTCGAGCGCGGCGCCGCTCTTGACCATGATGCCGTCGCGGAAAAGGCGACCGGCGGCGACGACCTGCACGATGGGCACGGCAAGGCCAAGCGCACAGGGGCAGGTGATGATGAGAACGGCAATGGCCGTGACCATCGCCGAATGCCAGCCCGCGCCCATCATCAGCCAGAACACGAACGTTGCGGCGGCGAGCAGATGCACCGCAGGCGCATAGATCTCGGCGGCGCGGTCGGCGAGCTGGCGGAAGCCGGCGCGCGAGGATTCGGCAGCCTCCATCAGCCGCATCATTTCAGCGATGAAGGAATCGCGGGCTTCGGCCGTTGCCTCGACTTCCAGCGGTCCCGACAGATTGATGACGCCGGCGGGCACGGCAAGGCCCGGCGTCGCGACGACCGGTGCGCTCTCGCCATTGACGATGGAATAGTCGAGGTCGCCCGCGCCGGCGTGGATCACCGCGTCCACGGGAACGCGTTCGCCGGCTGCAATGGCCAGACGCATGCCGGCACGGATGTCGGCGAGTTGCATGTAATCGCGTTCGCCGCCCGCACCGATGACCACCGCGCCGCGCGGCGACATGCGGCCCAGCGCGTGAACGGCGGAGCGTGCGCGCTCGCGCATGACGTGGTCGAGCGTGCGGCCGATCAGCAGGAAGAAGAGCAGGCTGACGGAAGCGTCGAAATAGGCATGCTCGCCGTGATTGGCCGTCTCGTAAACGCTCATCGCGGCGGCGAGCGTCACGGCAAGCGAGATCGGTACGTCCATGTTCAGCCGGCCGGCCTTCAGCGCGGCGTAGGCGGGAAGGAAGAAGGGACGGCCGGCAAAAATGATGGTCGGCAGGGCGATCATCGCCGAGATCCAGTGGAACAGGTCGCGGGTCGGGCCTTCCGCACCGGACCATACCGATACCGACAGCAACATGATGTTGCCGGCGGCGAAACCGGCGACGCCGAGCGAGACCAGCAATTCGCGCAAGGCGGGATCGTGGGCCTGTTCCGTCGGATCGGCGAGAAAGGCGGGATAGCCGGCGTCTTCCAGCGTGTCGAAAATCGAGGAAGGGTCGACGGTGTCGGGCCGCCAGGAAATGGAAAGCCTGCGGGTCGACAGGTTCAGCCTCGCATTGTCGACGCCATCAAGCGCGCCGACGGCCTTCTCGACCGTGCGGATGCACGCGCCGCAATGGACGCCGGGAACGGAGACGATGGTCTGCATGTGCCCATCGCCCAGGTCGCGGCTTGCCAGAATTATCTCCCGACTGTCCTGCGGCGAAGCGCGGCCAGCGACTTCCTCGGCTCCGGGCGCGCAGCAACTCACCCGCCAGCTCCGTTTTGTGCGGCGCCTGCGGGATGCGGTACGCTCAGCCGCCAGTACTGGCGCCATTCGCTCCCGTCGGCGAGTTTCGCCGTCACGTCGGCCCGCCACAGTCCGGGCGTCAGTCCGGAAGCGGCATAGCGGCCCGCGCCGGCATATTCGAGGACCACGAGATGGTCGTCGACATCGTCGGCAGGACGTCCGAGTTTGATCTCGACACGATCGGCCAGAATTGGCGAACCCTCCTTGTCGTGGAAGGTGAATTCCAGAATGGAATCGTTTGCCGTGAGCCTGGCCGTGTAGCCAAGCGCCGCCTGCTCGCGAGCCTTCTGCAATTCCTCGTTATAGGTCTGGCCCGCGACGTAGGAATTCTTCACCACAAGGCCCGTCCAGCTCTTGTTGGCGAACCAGGCAAGCGTCAGGTTGACGCCGATGACGGTCCCGAAGAACAGGACCATCACCGCCACCATGTGCCAGCCGGTGAACTGGCGGGTTATCGAGCCTCGCATGATCATTTGTCCTTGCCGGTTTCGAATTTGGCGGCATAGTCGACATTCTCCGTGCCTTCGGTGTCCTGCGCGACGAATTTGAAATCGTGCGTGCCGGGGCCAAGGATTTCGGGGTCGGCCTTGACGAAGATCTTGAGGTCACGGAGCTTGTCGGCCTCGACGTCGAAGACGAGCGTCTGCGCCGGTTCGTCCTTGGCCGAGAGCAGCATGAGACCGCCTTCGAGGCCCTGGAGCGAAATGCGGATGCGACGAGGCTCGGGCATCATGTTGAGGATCTTCATCGTGTAGCCGTTGCGGATCGAACCGTCCGACAATTGCACGAAAACCGGGTTGCGGTCGTGCAGTACGTTGAGATCGAGCCGGGAGCGGTGCAGCAGCGAATAGAGCATGGCGAGACCGATCAGCGCCCAGACCATGAAGTAGATACCGGTGCGGTAACGGATGATCGAGCGCCAGGTCGTGTGACGGAAATTCGGCAGGATGCCGCCCTTGCCGTCGTGGACGAGGGTCGGATCGATGTCGCCGGCGGGGGCGGCCAATGCCATGTTGGCGTTGTAATCGGCCAGCGTGGCGTAGGAGATCAGGCCCTTGTTCTTGCCGAGCTTGGACATGACGCCGTCGCAGGCGTCGATG
>JAGRLL010000042.1:0-3375 GCA_020441855.1 Nitratireductor sp. | reverse complement strand
GTGATGCATTCGAGCTGCTGGCCGTCGCGTATGTCGATGCCCATCGGACAGACCGCCACGCAGGCATTGCAGTCCACGCAATCGCCGACGGGAACACCCTGTGCGGCCATCTTCTTGGCATGGCGCGAACGCGGCTCTCCGCGCCAGTCGTTGTAGGTGACGGTCAGCGAGTTCTCGTCGAGCATGGCTGCCTGAATGCGCGGCCAGGGGCACATATAGGTGCAGACCTGCTCGCGCATGAGACCGCCGAGCACATAGGTGGTGAAGGTGAGGACGCCGATGGTCATGTAGGCGATGCCCGCCGCTTGGCCGGTGAACACCTGGCGCACGAGTGTCGGCGCATCGGCGAAGTAGAGAATCCATGCGCCGCCGGTGGCCATCGCAATGGCAATCCAGACGGCATGCTTGACGACCCGCTTGGCGATCTTCGAGAAGGACCAGGGTGCGTCGTCGAGCTTGATGCGGGCATTGCGGTCGCCCTCGACCGCGCGTTCGACCACGAGAAAGAGGTCGACCCAGACGGTCTGCGGGCAGGTGTAGCCGCACCATGCGCGGCCGACCGAGGAGGTGATGAGAAACAGGCCGACACCGGCCATCACCAGAAGGCCGGCGACGTAGTAGAATTCCTGCGGCCAGATCTCGATGAAGAAGAAGTAGAAGCGGCGGTGGAAGAGGTCGATGAGGATCGCCTGATCGGGCGCGAATTCGCCCCGGTCCCATCTCAGCCATGGCGCCAGATAATAGATGCCCAGCGTAACGGCCATCACCACCCATTTGAGGCGGCGGAATGTGCCCTCGGCACGCTTGGGATGGATCTTCTTGCGGGCCGCATAAAGCGGCTGTTGACGGTCGCGCTTGTTGATCGGCTCGACGTCGAATTGTTCGTGGCCCGGCTTTTCGAGCACGCTCATGATCTTCTTCCCGTTCTCTCGGCGCGGCTGGTCAAAATGCCGGCCATTGACACGCTACCCTCACCGGCCTTCCCCCAAAGGCCCTCCCTGCGGTTCCCTAGGATAGCGATATTTCGCTGGCGTTGATCCACATCAAGACCAATACGGCATGGGCCAAGTGTCGCAGAGTACACGAAAAAACCGGATATAAAAAAGGGAGCCCGGCGACCGGGCTCCCTGATTGTGTCGACGGTGAAACGCCGTTCGGTTATTCGCCGCCGCCGAGGCTGTGGACGAATACGGCGAGTTCCTTGACCGTCGTTTCGCCAAGCCGTGGTCCCCAGGCCGGCATGACGCCGTGACGGGGAGCGACGACCTGGGCAACGATGGCGTCCCTGGTGTCGCCGTAGAGCCAGATCGCATCGGCGAGATTGGGGGCGCCGAGCGTGATGTCGCCCTTGCCTTCCTCGCCGTGGCAGGAGGCGCAATTGTCGGCGAAGACCGTTGCGCCATCCGCGGCCATGGCCGCATCGTGGTCCTTGCCCGACAGCGACAGGACATAATTGGCGACCTGTTCGATCTGCGGACGCTCCAGCAGTTCGTCGCGTCCGAATGCCGGCATTTCGGAAACCCTCGTGTCGTCATCGGCGGCGAAACGGGCGCCGTGATTGATCGTGGCGAAGATTTCCTCGACCGTGCCGCCCCAGAGCCAATCGTCGTCGTTCAGGTTGGGATAGCCCTGTGCGCCCTGTGCACCCGAGCCATGGCATTGCGAGCAATAGACCTTGAAGGTCGAACGCCCGGCGGCGATGGCGAAGCGCGAGAGCTCCGGATCGGCCGCGATGTCGGCGACGTCGGTCGACGCGATCTTGGCCAGAACGTCACCCTTGGCGGCTTCGGCGGATGCCAGTTCCGCCGCCACTTCGGCGCGGCTCGAATAGCCGAGCAGACCCTTGGTGTTGGACGAGATCAGCGGCCATGCCGGGTAGGCGATCGAATAGCCGATCGCCCAGATGACGCAGATGTAGAAGGTCCACAGCCACCAGCGCGGCAGCGGCGTGTTGAGCTCCTTGATGCCGTCCCATTCATGGCCGGTCGTCTCGGTGCCACTGATGTGGTCGATTTCTTTGTTGCTCATGGTCTCAATCCTCTTTCAGAGGGATTTGTGCGGCTTCTTCGGCGGACTTCTTCGATCCGGGATGAAGAAACGTCCACGCGACGATGCCGACGAACAGGGCCACCATGAAGATCAGCCAGTAGCTGTCCGCGAAGTGGCGAAGGGTGTGATAATCCATTTTCCACCCTCCTAGCGGTAGTTCGCTTCGGCGTCGTAAGCCGAGAAATCGACAAGCGTGCCGAGCATCTGGAGATAGGCGACAAGGGCGTCCATCTCCGTCAGCTTTGTCGGATCGCCGTCGAAATCGCCGAGCTTCGCCTTGGGATAGCGTTCCTCAATGCCGGAAGTGTCGGCATTGGGGTCGGCCTGGGCGGAGAGATCGGCGGCGGCGTTTTCGACCATCTCGTCGGTGTAGGGCACACCGACACGCCGGTTGGCGACGAGATGGGCGGCGATGTTGTCGGCCTTGAGCGGAGTATCCTTCAGGAAGGAATAGCTCGGCATGATCGACTCGGGCACCACGGAGCGCGGCTCTATCAGGTGTTCGACGTGCCATTCGTTCGAATAGCGGTCGCCCACCCTCGCCAGATCCGGACCCGTGCGCTTCGATCCCCACTGGAAGGGATGGTCGTACATGGATTCGGCGGCCAGCGAATAATGGCCGTAACGCTCGACCTCGTCGCGGAAGGGCCGGATCATCTGGCTGTGGCAGACATAGCAGCCCTCGCGGACGTAGATGTCGCGCCCGGCCAGTTCCAGCGGCGAGTAGGGCCGCACGCCTTCCGCCTTCTCGATCGTGTTGTCCAGATAGAACAGGGGCACGATCTCGACGATGCCGCCGATGGTGACCACCACCAGCGACAACACGAGGAGGAGGGACGCGTTCGTTTCGATTTTTTCGTGTCTGTCAAAAAGCGACATTGCTGGCCCTCCTTATTCGGCCGGTTGCAGCGCCGGGGCGCCGATCGCCCGCTCGGAGCGCTCGTGTCCCAGGATGGTCATGGCGATGTTGTAGGCCATGACCAGCGCGCCGATCAGATAAAGCAGGCCGCCGAGCATGCGCAGGACATAGTAGGGATGCATGGCCGCGACCGACTCCGCGAAGGAGTAGACCAGGAAGCCCTCCGCGTCGTATTCGCGCCACATCAGGCCCTGCATGATGCCGGAGACCCACATCACTGCGGCGTAGATGACGATGCCGAGCGTGGCGAGCCAGAAGTGCCAGTTGACCATTCTGAGCGAATACAGGCGCTCGCGGTCCCACAGTTTCGGCACCAGGTAGTAGACGGCGCCGAAGGAGATCATGCCGACCCAGCCGAGTGCGCCGGAATGGACGTGACCGATGGTCCAGTCGGTGTAGTGGCTGAG